>NZ_BJNM01000025.1 GCF_006539685.1 Gluconobacter oxydans | reverse complement strand
TGCGTCACCCTGCCTGGCAGTTCTGGTACTGGCCGACCGAGATCCGCTGGAACCGCTTCCTGCATTCCGTCACATGAAACTTTCCCACACAGAAGCCCTGGCCTCGATGCAGGCTGCCCTGGGGCATAACTTCAAGAAGCCCGAACTGCTGAGCGAGGCCCTGACGCACCGTTCTGCCGTTTCCGGGCGCGACCCGCGTCGTGCCCGCCGGAACCAGCGCCCCAAGGGCAGCGGATCGAACGAACGCCTCGAATTCATCGGCGATCGCGTCCTTGGCCTGTTGATGGCCGAGTGGCTGCTGGAGCGGTATCCGGACGAGCAGGAAGGGGCCCTCGGTCCCCGTCACGCCCATCTGGTATCGCGAACTGTGCTGGCCGAAATCGCCGATCAGGTCGGTCTTTCGGCCTCGCTCCAGATTTCCCCGCATGAGGAAGATGCCGGCATCCGGCGTCTGTCCAGCATCCGTGCGGACGCGATGGAAGCCCTTCTCGGTGCGCTGTATCTCGATGGTGGTCTGGAACCGGCCCGCCGTGTGGTGCACCAGTACTGGCAGTCCCGCATTGAAAGCGCCGACCGGCCTCACAAGGAGCCCAAGACGCTGCTGCAGGAATACATGCTCTCGCAGGGGCTGCCGCTTCCGCATTACGAACTCCTGTCTTCGGACGGTCCGTCACATGCGCCGGTCTTTCGCGTCAGTGTCACGACCATGGGGCATACGGGAACGGGAGAAGCCGGCAGCAAGCGGCTGGCAGAAAGCGCAGCGGCAACCGCCCTGCTGAAACATCTCGGTCAGAATGTGGCGTCCTGAGATGTCATCAACAAAGGATCAGAACATGACCACGCGCTGCGGTTTCGTGGCTCTCGTCGGCGCTCCGAACGCGGGGAAATCCACCCTGCTCAACCGGATTGCCGGAGCCAAGCTGTCCATCGTCAGCCCCAAGGCCCAGACGACCCGTTTCAGGACGCTCGGCATCGTCATGCAGGACAATGCCCAGATCATCCTCGTGGACCTGCCCGGCATCTTCAAGCCGCGCCGCCGCCTCGACCGGGCGATGGTCAACGCGGCCTGGTCCGGCTCTCAGGACGCGGATCTGACCCTGCTGCTGGTGGATGCAAAATCCGGCCTGCGCGAGGACGTCCGTGAGATCATCGCCAAGCTGGCCGAAAGCAAGAACCGCATCTGGCTCGTTCTGAACAAGACGGATCTCGTCGAGCGCGGTGAACTCCTGCCTCTGACGCAGGAAATCAGCGGTCTCATCAATGTCGAGCACGTCTTCATGCTGAGCGCCCGTTCGGGCGAGGGTGTGAGCGATCTGATGGCCCGTCTGGCTGCCGAACTGCCCGAAGGGCCTTTCCTCTATCCCGAAGACGACCTGACGGACCTGCCGGACCGTCTGCTCGCCGCCGAGTTGGTCCGTGAGCAGATCTTCATGCAGACGCATGAGGAAATCCCGTATCAGGCCACTGTCGAGACCGAGAGCTTCAAGGAGCGTCCGGACGGATCGGTGCGGATCGAGGTGACGATTTACGTCTCCCGTCCCGGGCACAAGGCCATCCTGATCGGGGAGGGTGGTCACAAGATCAAGTCCCTCGGCGCGCGGGCGCGCATGGAGCTTCAGGAGCTTCTGGACCGCAAGTGCCATCTTTTCCTGAACGTCAAGGAACGTGCGGGATGGGACGAGGAAAAGGCCCGGCTGCGCGCCATTGGTCTGGACGACTGAAAAAGACAGGTGCCGGAGCGTTTGAAATCCGTCATCCTGACATCGCTTGTTCCAATCCCGCCACGTCTGTATGACAGGCGCACGTCAAGACACATCCAGCCAGAGACGGGCATGATGACCGAAAATCGAGAACAGAGCCCCTCCTACAAACGCGTCCTGCTCAAGGTGTCCGGTGAGGCACTCATGGGCGACGGACCGTCAGGGGTAGACCCCGTAATGGTGGACATGGTTGCCGCCGATATCGCCGATGTGGTGGCTTCCGGAGTGGAAGTCTGCCTCGTCGTCGGCGGTGGCAACATCTTCCGCGGCCTTGCAGCCGCAGCCAAGGGTATGGACCGCGCGCAGGGTGACTATGCCGGCATGCTGGCCACTGTCATCAACGCGCTGATGCTGCAGAACGCGCTCGAGCGCCGCGGCATGGAAACGCGCGTCATGACGGCGATCCAGATGGCCGCCATCGCAGAGCCCTATATCCGCCGCCGTGCCGTGCGCCACATGGAAAAGGGCCGCGTCGTCATTTTCGCAGCAGGCACCGGCAATCCATTCTTCACGACGGATACGGCCGCCGCCCTGCGCGCCAACGAGATGGAGTGCGATGCGCTCTTCAAGGGCACGCAGGTGGACGGCGTCTATTCCGCCGACCCGCGCCGCAACCCGGACGCCGAGCGCTATGACCAGCTGACCTATCTCGAAGTCCTGGCCCGCGACCTGAACGTCATGGATGCCGCGGCCATCAGCCTGGCGCGTGAAAACAAATTGCCCATCGTGGTCTTCAACATGCATGCTCCCGGCTCCTTTGGGGCCGTGATGCGTGGGGAAGGGCTCTTCACCAAGATCATCGAAGCGGACTGATCTCCGCATTTTCAACGAAATCTTCAGGCTCTCTCCTGAAAACCACGTCGAACTGAAAGGAACAGCTCATGTCCGCTGCCCTGAATGACCTTCTCGCCGATCTGACCCGCCGTATGGACGGTGCGATCGAAAGCCTGCGTCGGGACCTTTCCGGTCTGCGTTCGGGCCGGGCCAGCCCGAACCTTCTGGAGCCGGTGCGCGTCGAAGCCTATGGCTCGGAAGTTCCGCTGTCGCAGGTCGGGTCCATCGCCGTTCCCGAAGCCCGTATGCTGACGGTGTCCGTCTGGGACCGTACGGTTGTCGGTGCCGTCGAGCGTGCCATCCGGGACAGCGGCCTTGGCCTCAATCCGTCCACGGACGGTCAGACGGTCCGTGTTCCCATTCCGGCCCTGACCGAAGAGCGCCGCAACGAACTGGCCCGCGCTGCCAGCCGTTATGCCGAGAATGGCAAGATTTCCGTGCGTGGCGTGCGTCGTGACGGCATGGAGCAGACCAAGGCCCTGGAAAAGAAGAGCGAGATCAGCCAGGACGATATGAAGACCTGGACCGACGCCATCCAGAAGCTGACGGACCAGTACATCAAGAAGGTCGACGATATTTTCGCGGACAAAGAACGCGAGATCAAACAGGTCTGATTGCGCATTTGTCTGCAGGATCTCTTCCCCGTCACGACCGTGTCGTCTCCTCTTCATCCGGGGGCGGCGTGAGCGTCGTTCCCGTCCATATCGCCATGATCATGGACGGGAACGGCCGCTGGGCCCGCGCGCGCAAACTCCCTGTGGCCGCAGGGCACCGTCAGGGTGCGGAATCCGTACAGCAATGCGTCCGCACGGCCATCCGGCAGGGCGTGCGATACCTGACGCTCTATGCGTTCTCTTCGGAAAACTGGCGTCGTTCCGCGGAGGAAGTCGGGGATCTGACATCCCTGCTGCGCTTCTATCTGCGTCACAAGATTAACGAGCTTCATGCCCAGGGCGTGCGCCTGCGGATCATCGGTGAGCCCGAGCGTTTCGAGGGTTCCCTGCGCGAAGAACTGCGCCGCGCTGAAGCGCTGACGCTCCACAACACGACCCTGACCCTCACGCTCGCGCTGTCCTATGGTGGCCGCGCGGATATCGTGCAGGCTGCCCGCAGGCTGGCTGAAGACGCCGTTGCCGGCAAAATCGCGGCCGAGAGCATCAGCGAAGCCATGCTCGACGATGCGCTCCAGACTTCCGACATGCCTGATCCCGATCTGGTCATCCGCACCAGTGGCGAGTGTCGCCTGTCCAATTTCCTGCTCTGGCAGAGCGCCTATGCGGAGCTGGTTTTCATGGATGTGCTCTGGCCCGATTTTGGCGAAGTCGAGTTTCTCGAAGCCCTCTCGCGCTTTGCAAGCCGTCAGCGCAGGTTTGGTGGCCGCCCCGCATGAGTGCCTCCTCCAGATGGTCTGACCTGCGTCTGCGCCTGCTGTCCGCTGCGGTCCTGATCCCGGTTGCAGCGTTCTGCATCTGGCAGGGTGGCCCGGTCTATGACGCCCTGATCCTTCTGGCGATGTTCGGTCTGGCCTGGGAAGGCGAAACCCTTATCCGCCAGCCCCTCAAGACATGGCGTAGCGCTCTGCTGCTGGCCTGGCCCGTCATCGCCGGTCTGGCGGCGCTGAAAGGGGAGTGGAGCGCCGCCTTCTGGATGATCTGGCCCACCCTGATTTTCGGCTTTCCGGCCAGCGTGCCCGTCGTTGTTGCCATCATCGGGGGCCTGTCGCTCCTGTGGCTGCGGCACCTGCCGCTCGGCATGGCGTCCGTTCTGTTCGTCATCTCCGTCGTGGTCGCGAGCGACAGTTTCGCCTATCTGGCCGGTCGTATTTTTGGCGGCCCCAAGCTGGCTCCTTCGATTTCACCGGGCAAAACCCGCTCCGGCGCAATCGGCGGCCTTGTGGGTTCGGCGCTGGCCGGTGGTCTGGTCGCCTGGCTGACCGTTCCGGGTACCCAGCTTGGTGGCCTGGTCTGCGGCGCTGTCCTGAGCGTGTTTTCCCAGAGCGGCGACCTTCTGGAAAGCGCGGCCAAGCGTCGTCTCGGCGTCAAGGATTCAGGTCGTCTGATTCCCGGACATGGCGGCCTTCTGGACCGCTTTGACGGTCTTCTCGCCGCGGCACCTGCCGCAGCCCTGCTTTCGCTCGCGGTTGCCGCGCAGCCTTTCTGGTCCATCCTTCCTGCAGATCTGACTAGCGGTTCTGCACACCCACCCATTCTTCAGGGGAGTTCTTCTCATGACTGACGGTTCTGCGCGCCCAACACGCCGCCGCATTACGGTGCTCGGCAGCACCGGCAGTATCGGAACTTCAACGGTCGACCTTCTTGCCCGGATTCCGGATGAGATAGAGGTGCGGGCCCTTGTCGGCGGATGCAACGCCGCCCTGTTGGCCGAACAGGCCCGTCGTCTGAACGCCGAAGTCGCCGTCATTCATGACGAAAGCCGTCACGAAGAGTTGAAAACCTGCCTCGCCGGGACAGGCATCCGGACTGCTGCTGGCCGTCAGGCCGTCATTGAGGCCGGCGCCATGGAAGCCGACTGGACCATGGCGGCCATTACGGGTGCCGCGGGCCTCGAACCTACGCTCGCTGCCGCCCGCAACGGTCATGCCGTGGCGCTTGCAAACAAGGAAGCGCTTGTCTGCGCCGGCGATGTCATGCTGCGCGCCGTTGCCGAAGCCGGCGCGACGCTCCTCCCGGTCGATTCGGAGCACAATGCCATCGCCCAGTCGCTTGGCGGCTGTGACATGGAGAGCGTCGAAAAAATCATCCTGACGGCTTCTGGCGGTCCGTTCCGCAAATCCTCGATCGAGGAGATGCGTGCCGCCACGCCGGAAAAGGCGCTGAAGCATCCGACCTGGACGATGGGGGCGAAGATCACAATCGATTCCGCGTCCATGGCGAACAAGGGTCTGGAAGTCATCGAGGCGGCCCGTCTCTTCGGCCTGACCGAAGACCGGATTGATGTTCTGGTTCATCCTCAGTCGGTCGTCCACGGACTGGTGCAGTTCCGCGACGGCAGCCTCGTCTCCCAGATGGGCTCGGCCGATATGCGTATTCCCATCGCTCACACACTTGCCTGGCCGAAGCGCATGGTGACACCCTGCGAGCGTCTTGATCTTGCTGCCTATGGCCGTCTGGAGTTCGAGGCACCGGATGAAGTGCGCTTCGCCCCCCTGCGCCTTGCCCGTCAGGTTCTCCGGGCCGGTGGCGCGGCACCAGCCGTTTTCTCCGCCGCGAACGAAGTTGCCGTGGATGCGTTCCTCAACCGGCGCATAGGTTTCCTCGGTATCGGTGAGACAATCGACGCTGCGCTACAGGCCATGGATGAAAATCCGGAACTCAGGACCCTCGATGATGTGCTGCACTGGGACGCGCGGGGCAGGGCCCTCGCCGAAGCCCATATCCTGCGGCAGAGTGGGGGGCTGCGAAACGACGTGAGCGAGAACGCCCTGAATGCATGATCTTCTGCGGACCATTCTGGCCTATGTCCTGATTCTGGGGATCCTCGTCTTCATCCATGAACTCGGGCATTACCTCGCGGCGCGCTGGCGTGGTGTGAAGGTCGATACCTTTTCCATCGGTTTCGGCCCCGCTTTGCATCGCTGGCACGATCGCTCGGGCACGGAATGGCGCATCAGTGCCATTCCCCTGGGCGGGTTCGTCAAGCCGCACGGCTTTGAAGGTCCGGAAGATGCAACCGACGAACAGAAAGCCGCCTGGATTCCGGGCCGGACTTTCCACGACAAGCCTGTAGGTTCCCGGGCCATCGTCATCCTCATGGGCCCGGTCTTCAATTTCATCTTCGCGATCCTGGCCTTCACGGTGCTGTTCGCCGTGGTGGGCAAGCCCGAGATCCACGGGGATATCTCGCAGGTCACGGCTGGAAGTCCGGCGGACCGTGCAGGCGTAAAGCCCGGTGACGTGATTACCCGCATCGGCAATACGCATATCCTCGGTGTCGAGGATGTCATGGCGACCGTCGCGTCCCATCCCGGCCAACAGACGGTTCTGGGCATCCATCGTGGTACGGAAGATCTCAGCCTGCCGGTCACGCTCGACACCCTGAAGAATGGTGGCCACGACATGGGCAGCCTCGGCGTGGCGTTTGCCATTTCGAGGGGACGTCCCGTTTCCCTGCCGTCGGCCTTCATCATGGGGATGCAGGAGACCTGGGACAAATCGGTCATGACGCTTCAGGGCGTCTGGCAGATCCTCAGCGGGCAGCGGAGTGCGAAGGAACTGGGGGGGACGATTCGCATCGCGCAGCTCTCCGGTCAGGTCGCCAGCTACGGTCTGGCCAGCATCATTTCCTTCATGGCGCTGCTTTCGATCAATCTTGGGCTGATCAATCTTTTCCCAATTCCCGTGCTCGATGGGGGGCGTCTCGTGTTCTATGTCTGCGAGGCGATCCGCGGCCGCCCGGTTTCACGCAGGGTGCAGGAGGTGAGCATGCAGGTCGGAATGGCTCTGATCGGCGCTCTTTTCCTCTTTTCAACGGTCAACGATCTGACCAACATCGGACTGTTCCACTGGCTCTTTCACGCAGTAAGCTAAATATTCTGAAAAGACTTGTGATACAGTTGAACACGTCAGGGCATCTTGCGCGGGACAGGGGTTATCGGATACCTCCGCCAATGGCGTAACGTGTCAGTCGCCTGCAAAAAATATGTTACAAGGAAAGCCGGTTTGTCAGGATCACGGTCAAGAGGTTCCCGGTCTTCGAACAAGCGTCTGGTGCTTCTCGCATCAGCCTGTCTGCTGCCCGTCGTCCTCGGAACGGCTCAGGCGCGTTCCGTTCGTCATCAGGCCCCGGCATCAGCCCCCGGTGGAAACATCATCCAGGCCATCTCGGTAAAGGGAAACACCCGTATCGAGACGAGCACGGTGCTGTCCTACATGGTCGCCCAGCCCGGTGACACGTTCAATCAGGATGACCTCGACCGCTCGCTGAAGACGCTTTACGCCACGGGTCTGTTCAAGGACGTGACGCTGCACCGTGACGGCAACACGCTTCTGGTGGACCTGGTCGAGAACCCGATCGTCAACCGCATCGTGTTCGAGGGCAACCATGCGCTGAAGGACGAAGATCTCCGCAAGGAAATCAGCCTGCGTCCCCGCGCCGTGTTCTCGTCCCAGACGACTGCCGCCGACCGCCAGAAGATCCTGAACCAGTATGCCGGCAAGGCCCGCTTCGGCGCGACCGTCACGCCCCAGATCGTCAAGCTGTCCCACAACCGTGTGGACGTGGTCTTCAACATCAATGAAGCCCAGCAGACGCTCATCAAGAAGATCGTTTTCGTCGGCAACCATGCCTTCAGCGAAGCACGCCTCTCCCAGGTCATCTCGTCCAAGGAGACGATCTGGTACCGCTTCTTCTCGTCCTCGGATGAATACAACCCCGAGCGCGTGAAGTACGATGCAGAGCTGCTGCGTCGCTTCTACCTGCATAACGGCTTCGTCGATTTCCACATGGTGGACGCCACAGGCGAGCTGGCTCCCGACCACAAGTCGTTCTACATCACCTTCACCGTGCATGAGGGCGACCGCTACCGTCTGGGCAAGATGGATGTGCGCTCCAGCGTGCGCCATGTGACGCCCGAGATGCTGCGCCCGCATGTCGAGCTGTTCCCGCATCAGATCTATGACGGCACGGCGATCCAGAACAACACGAAGAACATGCAGGAATGGCTTCAGGCATCTGGCCATCCCTTCGCCATGGTCCGTTCGGAAATCGCCCGGAACCCCGAAAAGCACATCGTTGACCTGCTGTTCGATGTCACCGAAGGTCCGCATGTCTATGTCGAGCGTATCGACATCAACGGCAACACCATCACCCATGATGACGTGATCCGCCGGAATCTTCCGATGGCCGAAGGGGACCCGTACACCCCGTTCGACCGCAAGTATTCCAAGCTTGGTCTTCAGGATCTCGGCTATTTCAGTTCGGTCTCCGTGGATCAGACGCAGGGCTCCGCGCCTGACCGTGTGAACGTGTCCGCGAACGTGGTTGAAAAGCCGACCGGCGAGTTCTCCCTGGGTGGCGGTTACTCGACGGACGTCGGTATTCTCGGTAACGCCTCGATCAAGCAGCACAACCTGCTCGGAACGGGTGTGGACGCCGGTATTTCCGGAACCGTCGCCTACTATGAAAAGCAGGCCGACATCTCCATTACCGATCCGTACTTCCTGAACCGTAACCTTGTGGCCGGTGCGGATTTCTACTTCATCCAGAACAACTACCAGACGTATCAGAGCTATAAGGAATCCCAGTACGGCATGAGCCTGCGTCTGGGTTATGCCTATAACCGGTACCTGTCGCAGTCCTGGAACTACACCCTTGTCGACCGTCAGGTCGGCAACTTCTACGACGCTTCCGCCGTGGCGCAGGATCCCAGCCTGATCCGGTGGGTTCCCTCGATCTATGTGCAGCAGTCGGCCGGCTGGTCGCTGCTGTCCCAGCTCAGTACCTCGGTGACCTACGATCGGCGTGACCGTCGCAGCAATCCGCATTCGGGTTACATGTTCAAGGTCGGCGGTGACTTCGCCGGTATTGGTGGTAACTCGAAATATGCCCGTGTGAAGGCGGATGGCGCCTACTACCTGCCGCTGGATGACCTGACCGGAAACCATGACTGGACCTTCCAGTTCAAGGGTGGCGTCGGTTACATGGGTGACTGGAGCTCGAACGGAAACCGCAACATCATCGATAACTTCTATCTTGGTGGTGAAAACCTGCGAGGCTTCCTCCAGGGTGGTGTCGGTCCGCGTTCAGGCCATCTCAAGATCAACGGTGTCTATATCCCGGCCCAGGGTCAGGAAGATCTGCTCGGCGGCCGCTTCATGTACACGGCCTCTGCACAGCTCAATTTCCCGCTGCCCATGGGTGACGATCTCGGAATCTCGGGCCGTGGCTTCATCGATGCAGGTAGTCTTGCCGGTCTTCGCGTCAAGCATCTCTATACGAACCGCATGAATGACGGTGACAACTACACCCCGATCACCGGTGACAACCTGATCCCGCGCGTCTCGGGCGGTCTCGGTGTCTCGTGGAAGAGCCCGTTCGGCCTCGTCAACATCGATGGTGCCGTGCCGATCCGCAAGGAACATGGTGACCGTCTCTATCCGCTGCGTTTCGGTTTTGGCCAGCAGTTCTGAACTGTTCGAGACCTTGCCGTCCTGTTTCTCAACCCCTTGCCAAGAGGTGGTCATGACCCTCAATTCCCTGATGCGCACGGTTTCGGCCGGCGCGCTTCTGGCAGCGACGATTCTCGTCTCCGCTCCGGGCGCCCATGCCCAGGCTTCCGGCGGCAATGGTGGCTGGTTCGTTCCCAAGGCTGCTCATCCTGACGCCCCTCCGCCGCGCCCTGTCCAGCGCCGCGTTCCGGAAGCTGCGCCCGATGAGGAAGAAGACTCCGCACCGGCTGAACAGCAGCAGGCTCCGCCGATCCTGCCGCTGCCGCCGATCCCGGCTCCCCCGAGCATCGCAAAGGCCTCTCCGCCGCCGGCTGCCGTCATTGGCGTGATCAATGTCCAGGCCGTCATGCAGATTTCCAGCGCCTGGCAGGAAATCCAGCAGGTTCTGGGCGCCCGCCGTGACCGTCTGGCGCAGGCCGTGCAGCGTGAGGAAGCCGCCTGGCGTGGCGAGCAGCAGAAGCTTCAGGCCCAGGCCCGCAGCCTGACGTCCGACCAGATCCAGCTGCGCGAGCGTCACCTGCAGGAACGCCGTGCCAAGGATCAGCACGATTTCGGCAATCAGGCCCGCATCATCCAGGAAGCGGCACAGGTTGCCATGCACCAGATCGAGCGTGAGCTGGAAGAGCCGAACGGCATCATCGCCGCCGTTGCTGCTGCCCACAACATGAACCTGATCCTGCATGCGGAGCAGGTCGTACTTCATGTCGGCGGTCAGGATATCACCGAGGAAGTCGGCACACAGCTCAACAAGACTCTGCCGCATGTCTTCATTCCCGATGATGGCGTGGACCCCGAGCAGCTCGCCCGCTCCGGCAAGATGCCCACCACGGCTGACGAACAGCGGCAGGCTCAGGGACCGCAGACCCCCGGGCCCCAGCAGGCTCCGGCGTCTGCACCGAGCGAGTCCGTTCTGCGTCAGCATCACTGAGGCGACGGGCCGTGTCTGACATGACAGCAAACGAAAGTCGCCCGGGCGACAGCCGTTTCTTCCAGCGTTCCGGACCTTTCGGTCTGGAACGGCTGGCAGAGGTCTCGGGCAGTGACATCATTCCGGCCGCATCGGGGAAGGGGCTGTCCGAGTTCCGTGGCGTTGCGCCCCTGCATGTTGCAGGCCCGGATGAAATCAGCTTCCTCGACAACCGCCGCTACCTGCCGCTTCTGGCAGAAACGAAGGCCGGAGCAGTCATTCTCTCCCCGGCCTTTACTGACAAACTGCCCCCCGATACGGCGGGACTGGCCTGCAAGGCGCCTTATCTGGCCTGGGCACGTGTGGCCACGCTGTTCCATCCGGCTCCCGCTTCCACGGGTGTTCGCCATCCGAGTGCCTGGATCGCGGAAGACGCCGAAATTGGCGAAAACGTCGAGATCGGTCCTTTCGCCGTCATTGGCAGCGGTGTCCGTATCGGTCGTGACAGCATTGTCGCAAGCCATGCCAGCATCGGCCAGAGCGTTGAGATCGGTGAGCGTTGCCGGATCGGCGCCCATGCCGCCATCTCCCATGCCCGGATCGGTGATCGCGTCACGCTCTATCCCGGTGTGCGTATCGGGCAGGACGGTTTCGGGTTCGCCGTCGGTCCCGAGGGTTTTGAAACGGTCCCGCAGCTCGGGCTGGTCGTGCTGGAAGACGGTGTGGAAGTGGGGGCGAACTCCACCATCGACCGCGGTTCCATGCGTGACACCCTGATCGGAGCCGGAACCCGGATCGATAATCTCGTGCAGATCGGCCACAATGCCCGTCTGGGACGCTGCTGTATCGTCGTCTCGCAGGCCGGGATTTCCGGCTCTACGGAACTGGGTGATTTCGTCACCGTTGCTGCACAGGCTGGCCTGATCGGACATATCAAGATCGGCACGAAGGCCCGGATCGGCGCCCAGTGTGGCGTCATGTCGGATGTGGATGCCGGCGCTGACGTCATCGGCAGCCCCGCGATGCCGTTCCGCGAATTTTTTCGTAATGTTGCCACCTTGCGGAAACTTTCGCGTAAAAGCGGGGACTAGCAGTCCTGCGGCGCGGATGGTAACTCCCCCGCAGGTTTGCTAAGGGAAGCCATTCGTGCTGCCACAGGGTAGCGACTGACAGACAACACCGCTTGAAGGGCATGGTGAAACGATGGACCGAGTGGACGCTCCAGCCGAACAGATGACTCCCGCGACAGACGCCGCTGCTGACAGCCATCAGGTTCCGCAGAGCATCGACATCCTGAAGATCATGCAGTCGATCCCGCATCGCTATCCGTTTCTGCTGATCGACAAGATGGTCGAGATCCATGCCGGGCAGTCCGCCATCGGCATCAAGAACGTGACGGTCAACGAGCCGTTCTTCCAGGGACATTTCCCGTCTCACCCCGTCATGCCAGGCGTGCTGATCGTCGAGGCCATGGCCCAGACGGCAGCGACGCTGGTGGTCATGACGCTGGGCAAGGCGTTTGAAGGCAAGCTGGTCTATTTCATGACGATCGAAAATGCGAAATTCCGTCGCCCGGTCGGTCCTGGTGACCAACTCCGGATCCATGTCGACAAGGAGCGCTCCCGCGCCAATGTCTGGAAGTTCAAGGGTGTGGCCCGCGTGGACGATGTTGCCGTTGCCGAAGCGACCTTCAGTGCGATGATCATGGGTTGACCCTGATGCAGATGGCAGGCAAGCGCCCCGAAACCGCCGAAATCCATGCGACCGCCATCGTCGACCCGCGTGCGCGCATCGGGGAGAACGTGCGCATTGGCCCCTGGTGTCTGGTCGGTCCCAATGTCACGATCGGTGACGGGGTCTGTCTGCACGCGTCCGTTCTCGTGGATGGCTACACGACCCTGCGTGAAGGCGTGGAAGTCTATCCGTTCGTGACGATCGGTCTGGCGCCGCAGGATCTCAAATATGCCGGTGAGCCGACACTGTGTGAGGTCGGGGCCAATACCGTCATCCGTGAAAACGTGACGATTCACCGTGGCACCGCGCAGGGGCATGCCCTGACGCGGATTGGCGCGAACTGCCTGATCATGGCCAATTCACATGTCGCCCATGACTGCGTCCTCGGTGACCGTGTCATCATCGTCAACAATGTCGTCATGGGTGGCCATGTCGAGATTGACGATGACGCCAAAATCATGGGCTCGGCTGCGCTGCACCAGTTCGTCCGGATCGGCCGTGGTGCCGTTGTCGGCGGTGTCTGCGGTGTGGAAATGGACGTCATTCCTTACGGAAGCGTTCTGGGGAATCGCGCCCGTCTGGTCGGACTGAACTGGATCGGCCTGAAGCGTTCCGGTGTTGGTCCTGAGGAAATGCAGGCCATGCGCCGCGCCTTCCGGACGCTTTACCCGCGCCATGGCGCGACGGAGTCCGTTCTGGAAGCCCGGATTGCCGAAGTCCGTCAGGAATACGGGCATCTCCCCCGCATCGCCGAGATGCTGGACTTCATGGAAGCCCCCAGCCGTCGAGGCCTGACCCGCGTTGCGCGTCAGGAAGGACAGTCCGAAACCGAAGGCGCCTGATCGTGGGGGATCGTGGTTGCATCGGCATTCTGGCAGGCTCAGGACCGCTTCCCGCGCAGGTCGCCGCAGCAGCCATCGCCAAGGGACGCAAGGTTTTTGTTATCGGGTTCCGGGATTTCGCCGATCGTGCGCTTCTCGAACCTTACCCGCACGAAATCATCCGTCTTGCCGCTGCCGGTGACATTCTCGGTGCCCTCAAACGGAACAACTGCCGCGAACTGGTGCTGATCGGGCCGGTGCGTCGTCCCGCCTGGCGTGACCTGCGTCCCGATGCGGAAGGCGCGCGTATTCTGGCCAGGCTGGGCCGCGCCATCTTCTCGGGCGATGACGGGCTGCTCGGAGCTGTCGTCCGTGTCCTCGGTGAGGAGGGCTTCCATGTCCGGGGCGCTCACGAGTTTCTCGAACATGCCACCGGCCGCTCCGGAACCCTCGGCCGCGTCCTTCCGGACGCCCAGGCCAAACAGGATATCGCCCGTGGGGTCGAGGTCCTGAAGGTGATGGCAGCTCTGGACATTGGTCAGGGGTGCGTTGTCCAGAACGGTCTCGTGCTGGCTGTGGAGGCTCTGGAAGGGACAGATGCGATGCTGGGGCGCTGTGGGCGGCTCATGCAGGCGGGAAGTGGCGGCGTTCTGGTGAAGATGCCCAAGACGGGGCAGGACCTTCGGGCGGATATGCCGACGATCGGGCCGGAGACGCTGGAGAATGCAGCCCGGAACGGATTGCGGGGCGTTGCGTTCCAGCCCGGAGTGACCCTCATGACGGACCCTGCTGGCTGTGTGAAGCTGGCGGATCGTTATGGGCTGTTTCTGTATGGGCTGACGCCGGAAGATCTGAAGGAGAAGTGATGAGCACGTTTCTGCATACGATGGTGAGAATCCGGGATATCGACCGGAGTCTGGCGTTCTACAAGCTGCTCGGGATGAAGGAACTTCGCCGCAAGGAAGTGCGCGAGGGACGTTATACGCTCGTTTTCATCGGATTCGATGACAACGAACACGGACAGGCCGAGATCGAGCTGACCTATAACTGGGACCAGGAAACCGACTATGAGGTCGGCACCGGTTTCGGGCATTTCGCAATTGGCGTGCCGGATGTGGCCGCTCTTGTGGAGACGGTCCGCAGCGGAGGCGGCAAGGTGACACGTGAGGCCGGTCCGCTGAAATTCGGGACGATCATCATTGCGTTCGTCGAGGATCCCGACGGCTACAAGATCGAGCTTATCGAGAAGAAGTAAAGTTTTTCAGCAGCTTCAGGGCATTTTCCAGCGCATCGACGATCGTCTTTGCGTTCTGCTGGACCGCCTTGTCCTTGTGCGTGCCGAGAATGTCGGCACAGAGCAGGGCAGGGGCGAGCGCGTTGCGCATGTCGTGGCGGAAGGTCGCGACGTCCTGGGGGGAGTTGCTGGCGGGGAGAGTATTGCTGGACTCGGGCATGGGCTGAAGTTCCTGTAGGTCTGGCATTGACATGAGGGGCCTGCGTGCTTACAAGCCCGGGTCTCAATCACCGGGCGTTTCGTGCGCCCGATCGACGCGGATGTCCAGCAGTTGAGGCGTCCGCCTGGTTTTTAAGGATCAACGTCATGAAGCGCACGTATCAACCCTCCAAGCTGGTTCGCAAGCGTCGTCACGGTTTCCGTACGCGTAGCGAAACCGTCGGCGGCCGCCGCGTACTGGCCAACCGTCGCTCCAAGGGCCGCAAGAAGCTCTCCGCCTGAGTTTGACCCGATCGGCACGATCCATACAACAGGCCACACTCCGCGCCGTTTGAAAAAACGGCCGCAGTTTCTGCGTGTGGCCGGGAAGGGGCGCAAGGTCGCCACTCCCGGTATGGTCGTGCAGATCCTGCCGGATGACACAGCGACCGAAACCCGCGTCGGTTTCACGGTCACGAAAAAAGTCGGTAATTCTGTCATCCGTAACCGCACCCGCCGTCGCCTCCGCGAGGCCCTGCGCCTTGTTGCGCGGGAAGACGGTCTGCCTTCTGGCGATTTCGTCCTCATCGGACGGGACAAGACCCGGGAGCGCGATTTTTCCCTTCTCAAGGATGATCTGCGTCAGGCCCTTCGCAAGGGGCTGGGCGTCAATTTCCGGGAAAGCCCCCGCGGGCCGTCTGGCAAAGGCCGGGACCAGGCGAAATGATCGCGTCCGTGATCAGGAAAGCCGTTACGGCCCTGATGCTGTCGCTCATCGACGCCTACAAGCTTTTCATCAGCCCGTTCATTGGCAGGAACTGCCGGTTCGATCCGACATGCAGCACCTATGCGCTGACGGTCATTCGTGAGCATGGGCCTGTACGTGGGGGATGGCTTGCACTGCGCAGGATCGGGCGCTGTCATCCCTGGTCAGAAGGGGGTGTGGACCTGCCTCCGAAGCCACACCGGCATTAAAAAAGCCCTCCGCCTATTGTTTTGAATGCGGTTTTCGGCCACTTGAGGCGCAAGCCCTATTCAGTGAGACGAAAGACCGGCATCCGCCCGATGGACACCAAACGCATTATTGCGGCCACACTTCTCTCGGCCCTTATCCTGATCGGTTTCGACTATTTCATGCCGAAGCCCCATCAGGACGATCCCCATCCCGTCACACATGCGCCTGCAGCACAGGTTCAGAACAGCGCGCCGACCACGGCTGCGCCACCTGCCGAGGCTGCTACTGAGACGCAGGCGACTGCGCGGCGCATTCCGGTGACGGGGCCGGACGTGCAGGGCTCCCTCAACCTGAAGGGCGCGGTGCTGGATGATCTGATCCTCATGAAATATCGCGAGACCCTGGCCAAGGACAGCCCGCTGGTGCGCCTGCTGGACAAGGCGGGGAGTGCGCATCCCACGTTCGTCGTGATCGGCTGGACGAATGCTCCGGGCTCCAATGCCCGCCTGCCGGATCTGAACACGGTCTGGGAGAGCTCCGACGAGACGCTGACGCCGGACCATCCGGTGACGCTGCACTGGGATAACGGTCAGGGGCTGGTGTTCTCCATCCA
The DNA here is from genome assembly GCF_006539685.1 of Gluconobacter oxydans. GTDB lineage: Bacteria > Pseudomonadota > Alphaproteobacteria > Acetobacterales > Acetobacteraceae > Gluconobacter > Gluconobacter oxydans. The sequence continues at coordinate 11,811 of NZ_BJNM01000025.1, read as the reverse complement.
GATTGCACTGGACGAGCACTACATGTTCGCCGTGAGCCAGACGGTCGAGAACCATTCGGGTCAGCCGGTTGCTCTGGTGCCGTTTGAGCGTGTGCAGCGTGATTATGATGCGCCGGAAGGGGCTTTCACGGCGCATGAAGGTCCGATCGCCGTCATTGGTGGCCGGATGCAGGATGAGAGCTACAAGAACCTGCGCAAGGGGGCTGACCATCCGGATCACGTGTCCTGGTCGTCCACGGGTACGAATGGCTGGGATGGCATCAGCGACAAGTTCTGGCTGACGGCTGTGGCTCCCGCTGACGGAACGCCGGTTGCAGCGAGCTTTGCTTACGTGCCGGGAACGCCGGGGTCGTATCAGGTGGGGATGTCCACCCAGAACGCCCAGCAGATCATGCCGAACGGGTCCATCACCGAGAAGAGCCATGTCTTTGCAGGTGCGAAGGTTGTCAGCCTGCTTCAGGGTTACAGCAAGCAGCTCGGTATTCCCGATCTGGACAAGGCGATCGACTTCGGCTGGTTCAGCTTCCTGACCCGTCCGCTGCTGACGCTGCTGCACTGGCTGTATCTGCATCTGGGCAATTTCGGCCTGGCGCTGATGGCGCTGACGCTGATCGTCAAGATCGTTCTCTTCCCGCTGGCCTCCAAGGCTGCCCAGTCCTCGGCACGGATGCGTCTGCTGGCGCCGAAGGTCAAGGAGATCCGCGAGAAGAACAAGGACGATCCGATGGCCATGAACCAGAAGGTCATGGCGCTGTATCGTGAAGAGAAGGTGAGCCCGGCGAGCGGCTGTCTGCCGATGCTGATCCAGGCGCCGATCTTCTTCTGTTTGTACAAGATCCTGAACATCAGCATCGATGCGCGTCATGCGCCGTTCTTCGGCTGGATCCATGATCTGTCGATGCCGGACCCGACGAACGTGTTCAACCTGTTCGGACTACTGCCGTTCGATCCGACGCATTACTCCTCGTTCCTGCATGTCAGCATCTGGGGTACGGCGCTTGGCCTGACGTTCTGGCTGCTGCAGCGCCAGACCAGCTCGACGGCGAGCCTTGATCCGGCACAGGCGCGGATGATGCAGTTCATGCCGCTGGTCTATGTGTTCTTCATGTCCGGCTTCCCGGCCAGTCTTCTGGTCTATTACACCTGGAACAACCTGCTGACGGTTGCGCAGCAGATGTTCATCCAGCGCCGGACGGGTCTGCCCGTTCCGGTGTCACGGACCTGAGGCCCGGCAGAGGCATGATGAAAGAAATCCCGGGGCCTCCGACCGAGGCCCAGATCGAGGACGGACGGCTTCTGTTCGCGGGAGAATGTGAGTTCTTCTTCGGCTCGCAGAAGATCGACCAGCTTCCGCCTGTCGGCCGGCCGGAAGTGGCGTTTGCCGGCCGGTCCAATGTCGGCAAGTCGAGCATCATCAATGCGCTGACGGGGCGTCGTGCGCTGGCGCGGGCGTCCTCCGAGCCGGGACGGACCAAGCAGCTCAACTTCTTCAATCTGGCTGACCGGCTGTCTCTCGTGGACATGCCGGGCTACGGGTTCGCCAAGGCAGCGAAGTCGGTCAAGGAAGACTGGCAGGACATGATGTTCGCCTATCTCCGGGGTCGGACGACGCTGGAGCGGGTCATCCTGCTTCTGGACGCACGGATCGAGCTCAAGGCGTCGGACAAGGATGTCATGGAGCTGCTGGACCGCGCGGCCGTGGTGTTCCAGATCGTGCTGACAAAATGCGACCAGGTGAAGCCGAAAGCGCTGGCGGCGAAAATTGCGGAAGTCGAGGCGCTTGCGCTCAAGCATGCCGCCGCCTATCCGCGCATCATTGCGACCAGCAGCGAGACCGGTTTCGGGATCGAGGATCTGCGGGCAGAAATTGCCCGTTTTGCCGTGCCACTCCAGACGTCAGGGGAAGGACAGTCCGGATCATGACCAGTAAGACCCCCATTGAAAGCAACAGCCGGACGCACAGCGACAAGCTGCCGGACGTGGCGTCTGTCGTGAATGCGGAGGAAGCGCAGCAGCAGGCTGCCATTCTGTCCAGCGCACTGCCGTTCCTGCGGCGCTATGCCGGGGACACGATTGTCGTCAAATATGGTGGTCATGCCATGGGCGAGGGCAAGCTGGCGCATGCCTTTGGCTATGACATTTCCCTGCTCAAGCTGGTCGGGATCAATCCGATCGTAGTGCACGGCGGTGGGCCGCAGATCAGCGCCATGCTGGACCGGCTGAAGATCCGCTCCGAGTTCATCGACGGGCTGCGTGTGACGGACAAGTCCATGGTCGATGTGATCGAGATGGTCCTGTCCGGCAGCGTCAACAAGCAGGTGACGCAGCTGATCAACCGGGCCGGAGCACTGGCCGTCGGCATTTCCGGCAAGGATGGCGGTCTGATCCAGGCACGTCGTCTGACGCGTACCAAGCGTGATCCGGACAGTGAGATCGAGAAGGTCATCGATCTGGGATTTGTCGGACAGCCGGAAAAGATCGATCCGCGGGTCCTGTATGCGCTGCTCGGCGCGGGGCTGATCCCCGTGATCGCCCCTGTGGGCGTCGGCGAGGACGGCGAGACCTACAACATCAACGCTGACACTGCGGCTGGCGCGATTGCCGGCGCAGTCCATGCCTCGCGTCTGCTGATGCTGACGGATGTTCCGGGCGTTCTGGACGAGAACGGCAAGCTCATCGAAGAGCTGAGCGCGGACGAGGCCATGCGTCGGATTGCGGACGGGTCGATTTCGGGCGGCATGATCCCCAAGGTCGAGACCTGCCTCGAGGCAGTCCGCAAGGGGGCGAAAGCCGCCGTTATTCTGGACGGACGCGTGCCGCACAGCTGCCTTCTGGAGCTGTTCACACGGGCGGGACCGGGAACGCTTATCAAGGCGTAACCAACTGGTAGCAGGACTGGACCGGGATTATGGCGCTTCGTGTGAGAAGCGCCATTTTCTGTTTTCAGCCACCCCTTCCTGAAGGGCCTGCATGCCACGTTCGAGCAGGCTTTCGGGGGTTTCCTCGGCATTGGCTTCGCGGGAGACAAGCCCCAGCTGAAGCGGCAGGTGGACCGGCGGATCGATCAGGATGGGAATGCCATGGGCCGTCATGCGCTCGGCGCGTTCGGCTGCGGCGAAGCGGTCCCCCCCATCCATCCAGAGCCCGAACGTATTGTTGCTGATCCGGCCGATGGCATCTGTGGGACGAATGGCTTTTCGCAGAAGAGCCACACACTGACGCAGAGCTTCCTCGCCAGCCTCAAAGCCCCGGGTCTTTGAAAGCTCTGTCAGGCCGGGCACGCGGGCGATGATCAGGGTTGCGGCCATCGCCTCCTGATCCAGCCGGCGGCTGCGGCGCTCGATTTCCGATTTCAGGCCATTCCAGTTCAGAAGGTTCGACGCGATGTCGTAGTCGGAATCCGTCAGGATCCGGCGGTGGATGCTGTCCAGTTCCCAGAATCCGGCCAGCAGGGAGCAGACCGTCTCGCAGAGCTGCTGGTCCTGCGCAGACCAGGGCTCGGAGCGCCAGACAACGAGGCAGAGCTGTCTGAGGCTGCGGATGTTTTCGCGACAGATCATGACATGGCTGCTGCCGGTCCTGAACAGCTCCGTGCCAGCCTGGGGCGCGGGCGTCGACAGGACGGACTGGATGTCCGCAGGCAGGGTGGATGATGTGAAAAGAAAGGTTTTCGCAGCCGCGGTGTCGAGCAATGCGCCTTCTGCAGCTAGGGGGGCGAGCAGGGCGTCCATTGCTGCGGCAGAGGCCAGTCTGGGAACGATGGCCTTGCGGAGCGCGGTGGTGATGGCGGCAAGGATCGTGATCCCGGCGGTGTCGGAATGGCCACCCGTGACATGAGCGGTATCGGGCTGGGGAGCAGAATCGCTTTCGGCCGGGGGCGCAATGACGGCAGTGGTTCCGGGCAGCATCTGTGAGACCGCCTTGAGGGTGCCGCGTGTTCCGGTGATCCGGTCTTCGCTGTCCTGGAATGGGCATGAGGAGAGGATGACGGTCAGGGGCTCGTCCTGCGGGGTCGTGATCTGGACAGGCGTACCGGTATGGGTCTGAAGGACGTTCACGGTGTCGCACAGCGCGCTGAACGGGCGGCCGATCAGGGGCGTCGTGGGCTGTCCAAGCCATGTTTCGGGGGAAATCAGGATGATCCGGCCCCGGCTGTCGGTTTCGAAGACCAGATCCACCGCCTGATAGAGCAGGGAGCGCCAGCGTTCGCGGCTTTCGAGAGTTGACGCCAGCATGTTCCGCAGGTCCTGCGGGGTCCTGTCCGGGGACGGATTGTTCATGAACTGGGAGAACAAGGAACGCAGATCAGGCAAGGGTGACATATCCCGCAGAGAGCTCTCGGTCGGGCCAGTCAGTCAAAGCCCCCGGTTTTCATAAGCGTGATTGGTTAAGAAGTCATTAACCATGCTGGAGCACGGGCAGAGCGGCCGTCAGGAGTAAAGATCCGTTGACATGAAACCCCTGGAACCGCATGGTCCGGCGGATTTCTGCTTCTTTTTTTACCGGACCGACCTGATGCCGAATGCACCCCTTCGTACCGCCATTGAAGCTCTGTGGGAGCGTCGTGCGACGCTCAGCGCCCGTACGGAAGGCGAAGACCGCGATGTTGTGGAAAAAGTCCTGTCCGCGCTGGATGCCGGGACGCTGCGTGTCGCCGAGCCGTTCGCAGATGGCTGGACTGTTCATGAATGGCTGAAGAAGGCGGTTCTGCTGTCGTTCCGTCTGAATGACAGCCGGGTCATGGAGCGCGGTTGCGGTGGTGAGCCGGCATTCGACAAGGTTCCGCTGAAGTTCGATGGCTGGGATCAGTTCCGTTTTGCCGAGGCCGGTTTCCGGGCGGTTCCAGGTGCGATCGTGCGTCGCTCCGCGTTCATTGCGCCGAATGTGGTGCTGATGCCGAGCTTCGTGAATGTCGGCGCGCGTGTCGACAGCGGCACGATGATCGATACCTGGGCGACGGTCGGGTCCTGCGCCCAGATTGGCAAGAACTGCCATATCAGCGGTGGTGCGGGCATTGGTGGCGTTCTGGAGCCGCTGCAGGCTGCGCCGGTAATCATTGAAGACGACTGCTTCATCGGGGCGCGTTCGGAAGTGGCCGAGGGCGTGATCGTCGAGAAGGGCTCCGTTCTGTCGATGGGCGTGTTCCTGGGCGCTTCCACCAAGATCGTGGACCGTGCGACGGGCGAAATCTTCATGGGCCGTGTTCCGGCCTATTCCGTCGTCGTGCCGGGCACGCTGCCGCCGAAGGAGCCGGGTATGCCGTCGCTGGCCTGTGCGGTGATCGTCAAGCGTGTGGACGAGCGGACGCGCTCCAAGACCTCCATCAACGATCTTCTGCGCGACTGATCCTGTGACGGGGTCAACCTTTCCGACGGATCCCGTGGCGCTGGCCCGGGATCTGCTGCGCTGTCAGTCGGTCACGCCTGCCGATGGAGGGGCTCAGGCGCTTCTGGCAGGTGTGCTGGAAGGGATGGGGTTCGAGACGTTCCATCTTCCTTTCGGGCCTGCTGACGCGCCGACGCCCAATCTTTATGCCCGGCTGGGGAAAGGGCATCCCGCGCTCTGCTTTGCAGGGCATACGGATGTCGTGCCGCCGGGTGAAGGCTGGGCGCATGATCCGTTTGCGGCGGTTATCGAGGGTGACCGGCTTTATGGACGCGGGATCGCGGACATGAAGGGCGGGGTAGCCTGTTTCGTGGCAGCCGTTGCGCGGCGTCTGGAACAGGGGCCGCTGAAGGGTTCCGTCTCGCTGCTGATTACGGGAGACGAGGAAGGTCCGGCGCATTTCGGGACGAAGCCGGTCATTGAATGGCTGGCGGAACGGGGTGAACTGCCGGATTTCTGCGTTCTGGGCGAGCCTACGAATCCCCAGGCACTGGGGGATGTCATCAAGATCGGCCGTCGGGGCAGCATGAATGCTGTCGTGACCGTGCACGGGACGCAGGGGCATGTGGCCTATCCGCATCTGGCGGATAATCCGGTCCATCGTCTTCTGGCAGCGTTTTCCGAACTGACGGCGCGGGAACTGGATGCGGGGAGTGAGTGGTTCGATCCGTCGTCCCTTCAGGTCACGAGCATCGATGTCGGGAACGGGGCGACCAATATCATTCCGGGAAGTGCTGTCGGCCGGCTGAATATCCGGTTCAATGATCTGCACACCGGGGCCGCTCTGACGGCGTGGATCGAGGATGTGGTGCGGCGTCACGCGCCTCAGGCGGACGTACAGGTGTCCATCAGCGGCGAGGCGTTTCTGACACAACCGGGGGATGCGGTAACGTGTCTGTCCGAGGCTGTACGCAGTGTCACGGGACGGACGCCCCGGCTCGATACCGGTGGCGGGACGTCGGATGCGCGGTTTATTTCGCAATACTGCGAGGTGGCGGAGTTCGGCCTTGTCGGCGCGACCATGCACAAGCGTGACGAAAACGTGGAGCTTGGGACGCTGGAGGATCTGACACGGATTTATCTCGCGTTCATGGAAGGATACGGGCTGTGACTCCCCGACGGCCGGGTCCGTTCCCACCCATCGGGAACATGGCCATTCCTCTGGGCGTGTGGCTTCTGGGGCGGGGGCGGTCCGAAGGGATCAACTGTTTCGCACCCGGAGCGGGAGCCCTGTTCGCGGCTCTGGCGCCCACGGTTGCGCTGGCGGTTATTGGTGTGTGGATGGCGTTCATGCTCCCGCCTGCCGAACGGATCATGGGGCTGGTGCGGGCTGTGGTGCCGCTGGTCTGCACACTGTTGCAGCTTGTGGTGTCGGAGCTTTATGCGGGTGCCCTGAGCCGTAAGGGTCTGTGGACGCGTTATGCCACGGCATCGCTGTGGTGCGGATGGCTGCCACTGGCCATGCTGATCATGGCCCAGGGCGTGCTGCATCTCGTGCTGCCGGGGGCTGCGGCGTCCAGCCAGGCGTTGGGCGGCCTCGCTTTCGGGGCACAGCTCTATACGCTGTGGTTGACCTGGTATGTGACGAAGGTCGGGCTTGTGACGACCGGCTGGCAGGCTTTTGTCATGACAGTCCTGCAGACCCTGCCGGTGGGGGGGCTGCTCTGGGTCCTGTGGCTTCTGCCGCCGCATTACAATGCGGTTGTCGATCTGCTCGGGTTGTCGTCCTAGGAGCGGTTGAAAGGATCGTCGGGATAGCCGACATCCATCAGGCAGAGCCCCTCGGGAGGGGCTGTCTGTCCGGCCGCGCAGCGGTCTTTTGCTTCCAGAATTTCAATGATCTTTTCGACCGGCCACTGACGTGAGCCGATCATCATCAGGGTGCCGGCCATGTTGCGGACCTGATGGTGCAGGAAGGAGCGCGCCTTCGTGTCGATCATGACCAGTTCGCCATCGCGGTGGATATTCAGGACGTCCAGCGTGCGGATGGGGCTTCTGGCCTGACAGGCGACGGCGCGAAAGGATGTGAAGTCATGCGGGCCGAGGAGATGGTTCGCGGCCTGCTGCATGAGGTCTACGTCCAGCGGGCGCTTGATATGCCAGACGCGGTTTTCCATCAGCCCCGGACGGGCAGGGCGGTTGAGGATGGTGTAACGGTAGCTGCGCCAGGTCGCGGAGAAACGCGCGTTCCATTCCGGGCCTACTTTCGCTGTTTCCAGCACGACGACGCGGTGGGGTTTGAGGTGGTATCCCATGCCGTCTCGGATCTGCCGGGCGTCGATCGGGGCGTCATCCGGGAAATCAAGATGGATGACCATACCTGCCGCATGCACGCCGGCATCCGTGCGGCCAGCGGTGATGCTGGGAACGGGGCGGTTGCGAACCAGTTTCGAAGCGGCGGCTTCGATCAGGCCCTGAATGGAGGTGCCGTCGTTCTGCTTTTGCCAGCCGAGATAGCCGGTGCCGTCATATTCGATGCGCAGGGCCCAGCGGTTCAGACCCGTGGGCTCGGCGGCGGGTTCAGCGAGAGGCTCCGCAGCCTGCGTGTCAGACAAGGCGGGTGCCTTTCGGCACGGGCTGGCCGCGCAGAAAGTCGGAAGCGGACATCATGCTGCGGCCGGGTTTCTGCAGGCGGTCGATGCGCAGGGCACCAGTGCCGCAGGCGATGGTGAGGCTTTCGCCGAGCGTGGTGCCGGGGGCAGCGCTATGGCTCTCTGCAGGGAGCGGGGTGGCTGCGCCGATCTTGAGGACGACATCGTCGAGCGTGGTGAACGCGCCGGGCCAGGGCGTCAGGCCACGGATCTGGCGGTCGATCTCGGCGGCGCTGCGCGTCCAGTCGATACGGCCGTGATCGCGGGTCAGGCGCTCGGCATAGGTGACGCCGTCTTCGGGCTGCGGCACAGGTTTCGGCTGTTCGGCGAGCGCACGGACGACCAGACGGCCACCGATTTCGGACAGGCGGTCATGCAGCGTGCTGGCAGTGTCGGTCGCGCTGATAGGGGTGGCTTCTTCCAGCAGGACCGCGCCGGTGTCGAGGCCCTCATCCATCTGCATGATGGAAACACCGCTCTGGCTGTCGCCTGCGACGATGGCGGACTGGATGGGCGACGCGCCACGCCAGCGGGGCAGGAGGCTCGCATGGATGTTCAGGCAGCCCAGACGCGGGGCGTCCAGCATCGCTTTTGGCAGGATGAGGCCATAGGCGGCGACCACGGCGGCGTCGGCATTCAGGGCGGCGAAAGCCTCGTGTTCGGCTGTGTCGCGGCGGACGCGTGCGGGCGTGCGCACCTCGATCCCGGCGGCTTCGGCGGCTTCATGGACCGGCGAGCGGCGAAGCGCCTTGCCGCGTCCTGCCGGGCGGGGCGGCTGCGTGTAGACCGCGACCACCTCGTGACCGGCGTCGAGCAGGGCGTGCAGCGCCGGGACCGAAAAGTCCGGCGTTCCCATGAAGATCAGCCGCATCGGGGATCAGTGCCTTCTGAGTTTCTGCTCTTTGGCCAGGCGGCGCATGATCATGTTGCGCTTGAGCGTCGAGAGGTGGTCGACGAACAGGATGCCGTCGAGATGGTCCATCTCGTGCTGGATGCAGGTGGCGAGCAGGCCGGATGCATCGCGCTCGATCGTTTCGCCCGCAAGGTTGCGGTAGCGCACGCGGATCGATTCGGGGCGGACGACTTCGGCATACTGGTTCGGCAGGGAGAGGCAGCCTTCCTCACGCGCGGCGAGCTGATCGGAATCAGAAATGATTTCCGGGTTGATCAGCAGCATGGGTTCACGCGGGGCGTCTTCCTCGGCCACGTCCACCAGGGCGAAGCGCATGCCCAGACCGACCTGCGGGGCGGCGAGGCCGATGCCCGGGGCCTTGTACATGGCGGAAAACATGCCCGGAAGCTGTTCGCGGATGAAGGCAATGTCCTCGGGGCGCACGTCGCGGGTGACCTCCCGCAGCACGGGCTGGGGGGCGATCAGGATCGGGGTGGGCGGCACATCGTCGATGCCGGACAGGAAATCGAATTCGCTCATGTCCTGCGATGTAGCGAGCGCGGGCGCCAAATGCCAGTGCAAGATCAGGTTTGAGTGCAGGTTTTGCGTTGTGTCCTGTAAGGGTAGAGCTTGCATCCGTGCGGGTGGACACCATATCGTGGGGTCAGCCGGTTGCCGCATGATGGGACCGGCCCTGTTTATGTCTCGCTCATGGAGGAGGCTTTAGCCCTATGTCCGGTCGCCTGTTCACGTCCCCGATGTTCCTCGGTTTCGATCACCTCGAGCAGATGCTTGAGCGTGCTGCCAAATCGACGTCTGACGGGTATCCGCCCTATAATATCGAGCAGCTCAGCGCCACGGCCCTGCGGATTACGCTGGCTGTCGCGGGCTTCGTGATGGACGATCTGCAGATCACGCAGGAAGACAACCAGCTCGTGATCCGCGGACGTCAGGCGGATGATAGCCAGGGACGCATCTTCCTGCATCGCGGCATTGCGGCGCGGCAGTTCCACAAGGCGTTCGTACTGGCCGAAGGCATCGAAATCGGTGGCGCCTGGCTTGATAACGGGTTGCTGCATATCGATCTCCTGCGTCCGGAGCCGGAAGTGCGCGTCAAGCGGATTGCCATTTTGCAGGGACGGCGCAGCCCCGCACCAGGGCCGACGGTCCATCATGAAGTGGTGCCCCCTGTCGTGAAGACGCGGCGTACGACGCGGCCGGCCCGCGATATCGACGACGAATAGGTCCGCCCGCGCCTCTGCCGGCCACATTTTCTACAGACTGAACCCCAGGGCCAGGCGGTATGAACCGCCGTGGCTTCAGAAGGAACCTGACTTGAACAATCCCTTCGAAAACGGTGATCGTTCGGACGACAAACTCCCCGCGGATCTGCGGCGCATCACGGGGCCGCAGCTCCTGACGCTGGGCATGTCCCACCTCGCCTATGTCAAATCCGTCATGCATGACGGGGAACTGGTTGTGGCCATCCATGCCGCCGACGGCACGCCCATGGCGGTCGCGGAAGACGAGGAAAGCGCACTCGATGCGATCCTCGAGCATGAGATGATCCCGACCCTGCTTCAGTAAATCCAGCCAGAAAGTCCACGCCTGTGAGCAAGAACGCCGATATTACCCGTCATCTCGAAGAAGAGCGCCTTGCGGGCGTGGTGGTCCATAACGGGCTGGCCTATCTGGCCGGTCAGGTGGCAGATGATGCCAGTCTCGATACAGAAGGGCAGACGGTCGACATCCTGCGCCAGATCGATGCGCTTCTGGCCTCTCTGGGGACGGACAAGAGCCGGATCCTGTCGGTGCAGATTTTCCTGACGGATATCGGAGAGATCGGAGCAATGAACCGGGCCTGGGACGCCTGGCTGGATACGGCAAACAAGCCGGCCCGGGCCACCGTCGAGGCGAAGCTGGCTGTACCGGAGTGGCGCGTTGAGATGACGGCTATTGCCGCGCTGAAGTAGGTTTTTATGAATAAAAAGGCCGTCTTTCCGTTAGGAAAAACGGCCTTTCCATAAAAAGTGGAGTATGATTAAATTCTTATTCGCTGCATAAATAAGAGGCTATTATTTAGTCGGGTTTCCAAAAAAAATCTTTAACAGGTATTTATTGATTTTGGATATTATCTATCGGCAAGTCTCCGTAACGGTTCTTCGTACTCGCCAATTAGTATATTTAATGGATCAGCATCTTTGAAAAAGACTTGAGCATCATATCCATTATCGGCAGTTAGCCCCGTTGTTTTTCTGACTGTTGATATGGCATTGCGTGTTACTTCATTTTTCCAGCCAGGGAAACCTATCTGGGATACTTTATTTTCTCCATTGTAAACGTCGATATAATTTCTATGGGGATTTCTTAAGGAACACCCATGGTTAGATAGAATTCCTTGGAGTTCATTAAATGTTATAACATAGTATATTCTTGCATCCTTTTTTCGAAACATTGATTTGAATTTTGGGGATATTTCATCTATCCGCATGTGCCGATTATTCTTTGAGTGAAATTCGGCAATTTCTACGGTAAAGTCTTCGACTACCTGTATATCTACTGAAGGGACGTATCCATTTTCTAACATAAAAAAACTGAGCTTAGAAAAGCCGTTCTTTTATTGGCATCATGGAATGGGTGGTCATTTACCAAACCAAAAATTAACGAAGATGCAATTTCCCACATATCGTCATATACGTACATTCCGCCAACAGAAGTTAATTGCCTCGCGACGGCAGAAGATAATAATCCAAAATCCTTTGGACCAAATCCTCCCATTCCTTCTCCTTTCTTTAAGAAATGGTTTCCTATTAAATAATGAGCATCTAAGACATCTTCGCAACTTAAAAAAGGCCGATCCCCATCATAGGGGATTTCAGATATATTTTTTAAATAATGAATGTAATTATCGTACAATTCTGGGGCCAGATCGGATTTTTCTAA
>NZ_BJNM01000024.1 GCF_006539685.1 Gluconobacter oxydans | reverse complement strand
CAAGGAGCTGAAACAGCGCGTCAGGGACATCATTGCCCCCGAACGCGACCTCGGCCACACGGACCGGACCTCGGATCCGCAGCCGGAACGCTGACCCGCAGTCCGATCAGGGCATCGTCTCGAAAGCCTGCCTGACCCGGTCCAGACTGTAGGGTTTGGGCACGAACAGCCCGCGCACCGGCAGCCGGACCTGATCCGCAGGCATGTCGGCGGAGGTCAGGATGATCTTCACGGGTGGCCAGCGCTTCCGGGCCGTGGCCGCCAGTTTCTGGCCGTCCTCACCGCCTGGCAGGTGAATATCCGCAAACAGGTAACGGATCGTCGGATCCGTTTCGAGAAGCACAATGGCCTCTGCCGTCGTACGCGCGCTCAGGGTCCTGAAACCGGCATTCGCGAAGTAGTCCTCCGTCATCATACGGATGAAGACAATGTCTTCGACGATGAGGATGGTGGGCCGTGTGTCAGGGTCCTCCGGCATGTAAAACGGGTCTCCGGTGAGTCTCAGACCGTCGCGAGCGACAGGATGGGGGCGGTCAGGTCTGCACATAAACCCATCGGGGCGTAGTGAAGTTCCGTTTTCCCGTGCCGCCCCAATCCGGCCTTCAGAAGACGCACGCCAAAGCCGGTCCGCGCGGGTGGCGTAACCTGCGGTCCACCGGCCTCACGCCACTGCAATGCCATGACAGCCCCCTCACCCGTGCCCGTCATCGTCCAGTGCAGGGACACCGTTCCCTCGGCAACACTCAGCGCACCGTATTTCATGGCGTTCGTCGCCAGTTCATGCAGCAGCATCGAAAAAGACGTCGCCGTATCCGGACCCAGCTTGAGAAACGGCCCCGAGACCTGAACCCTGTTCTCCACGCCCAGCGGCGTGAGCACACCCTGCACCAGACTCGCCAGATCCGTGGACTGCCAGTTCCGGCGCATCAGCAGGTCATGCGCTGCACTCAGCGCCACCAGACGGGACGTGAAGGTCGTGAGCGGCCCCTGGTCATCCACGCTACGGAACCCCTGATGCGCCAGGCTCTGCACAATGCTCAGCGTATTCTTCAGGCGGTGAAGGATTTCATGATTGACGATCTCCTGACGCGTCTCGGCATCCCATTCGTCCAGCGCCGCAAAAATCCGGTCCGCGGCAGTCCGGATGAAGGACGTCTCGTCCAGCGTCCATTCCCGCGGAAGCGCGCTATGGACGAACAGACAGCCCGTCAGTTCGCCATGATCCATTTTCGGGACGACAATCTGCGCCTCGATCTGCACTGCACGACAGGCCTCACGCTCCTCGCGCATCCAGGACGGGCTGGAGAGATCGTCCACAATGAGGACGGCTCCGCTGCGCAAAAAATCCGACGTCCGGCGGAAGGCCTTGAAGGAGAACTCTCCCGAAACCACCGGCATCTCCGGCGCGCACCATCCCTGATCGACGGTAAAGAGTTCGTCGCGCACCGTAATGGCCGCGAACCCGACACGCTGCACCTCCAGCCGCTGCCCCAGAAGGCGGCAGGACTCCGTCAGTGCCTGGCTACGCGTCGTGGCCATCCGCAGGGCATCGCCCACCGCCAGAAGGGTCGTCAGACGGCTGGTCGCATTCCGCTCAGGCGTGATGTCCTGAATTGTTCCGATGAGGCGGACGGGACGCCCCGCCTCATCACGGTCCAGAACACCCTGACGCAGAACCCAGCGTTCCCGCTGGTCATCCGCCCGCACCACGCGATATTCGAGTTTCAGCGGCGCCGATCCGTCCAGCAGCTGCGACAGGACCGGGATCTGCGGCTTGTCGTCCTCATGCACCTGCGCCATCCATTGCCGCACCGTTACGACATCCGTAACGGGCAGGCCAATGATACGGCAGACTTCCGGGGAAACGGCGATGTCCCCGCTGGTCAGATCATATTCATAGATCCCGACCCCGCCAGCCGCTCCGGCCGCCTGCTGGATGGCGTATTTTTCCAGCGTATGCCGGCGTTCCGCCTCCGCCTGTCTGGCCTGTCGGGTGGCCCGCTCCCTGCGGATCTGCTGCGCCGTCAGACGCCGCTCCTGCGCCACGGTTTCCCGACGCATCTCCATCAGACGCATGGCCTGACGCGCCAGAGCCGCCAGTCCGTTACTTTCCGCCTGCAACAGACCCTGCGGACGCGTCTGAAGATCCACAACGCACAGCGTGCCGAAAACCTCATCTTCTGCGGTGAACAGCGGATATCCGGCATAAAAGCGCAGACCTAGCGCCCCGCAGACGAGACCGTTTTTCCGTGTCTCGGGATCGGCCATCATATCGGGGATCACCACCGGAACCCTGCGCGCGATGACAGGCGCACATCCCGAATTGGCCAGGGCCCCCGATGGCTGATCCGTACCGACCCGCGCGGAAAACCAGAGCTGGTCCCCATCGAGAATACTGACCAGAGCGATCGGCGTGCGACAGACGGCCGCCGCCGCAACGGCAATGTCATCAAGGTCAAGATCCGAAAATGCTTTCAGATCCCCGTACATGTTCAGATCAGCAGGCCTCTCCGCCGGAAACGGCGGGGCGTCCGGCGAAACCACGGTCTTCACAGACGCTTTTGGGGCGGGGTCCATGCTGGGCATGAGCGAACATACCGTGTTTCAGGGGCGGCAACAATTCATCAGAAAAGTTGCCGCCCCTTTCAGGCTTCAGTCCGCACTGGAGAGGTCGATCGCCGCCAGAACCCCCTCTTCGGTTCCGAACACCAGAGACCCGCCCTGCGGCGTGAACCCCAGCGAGGTCACCTTGCCCCGCTTCGTATCCTGTCCGGAGCACAGCGGCAGGACGCGCTGGTCGCCCCCGCCGATTTCCGCGAGAACGACCGTCCCGTCCTCATAGCCCGCCGCGATGATGTCCTCTTTCGGATTCGGACAGACCGCGCTCACGAACAGCCCCGGCAGACGCGCCAGTTCGGCCGGGGCCTTGCCCATCGGCCCGCCGCCGAAGAACGGCCACAGGATGATCGCATCCGCCCCGGCCGTCGCCAGCCAGCGGCCATTGCGCGTAAACGCCAGCGACTTCACCTGCTTCGGATAGCCGCTCATGCGCATGTTGTGCCCGTCCGACAGACGCCAGCCATGCAGGTCATTTTCCTGCATGGACGTCACCAAGGCCTCACCACCCGGATGGATGGCAATCGCGATATGGCTGCCCTTCCATTCGAACGGCCGCACGGTATCGACCTTGGCCTGCACGAACCACATCGACGCGCCATTATAATGTGACGCCGCGATCCGCTTGCCCTTCGCATCGAACACGATGCCGGTCACGGTCGAAGGATGCTCCAGAACCTTGAGCGTCTCACGCCCTTCCGCCTTGCGGACCTCGATCTGCTTGCCTGTCGAGAACGCCAGATGGTCCGGCGTGCTCGCCACACAGTCGATCCAGCGCCGGCCTTCATGGAGGGTCTCGCTCCGCCCGTCGGCAAAAGTCCGGACGAGCTTTCCGTCCTCGCCGCCCGACAGGAACGCATCCGGAGCGCAATCCTGCGCCAGACACAGCCCGCCATCATGCGCTGCCACAACGGTCCAGCTTTCCGGAGCCCGCAGACGGTCCCGGGGGATCAGCACAAGCTCCCCATCCGCCGTCAGTGCTGCAAAACCGTGCCCGTCACGCGAAGAGATGACCTGGACAACCGGGCTCTCGAACCGGCGCTCTCCGCCCCGATCCATCAGAAGATCACCCATCATTCCGCAATGCAGCTTTCAAATCCGCGACGAAGCTGCGGACGGTTGAGATTGCGGCCGATGAATACCAGACGGGACTCCCGGCTCTCGCCTTCGCGGAACGGGCCGATGAAGTCGCCATCTGCCATCATGTGCACGGCCTGGAACGCAAAGCGGTCCTTCTCGCCCTTGAAATGCAGGATGCCCTTGGCCCGCAGGATGTCCGCGCCCTGCTCCTGAAGGATCGCCCCGATCCAGGCCTGAAAACGACGCTGGTCGATCAGGTCCTTGATACTCAGGGAAATGCTGGTGATGCCTTCCTCATGGGAATGATGCTCGTTCTCCAGAAAGTCCGGCATCGTCTTGAGCGCACGCGTCAGATCGAAGCCGCCACGGTCCAGAATATCCGTCAGATTCACGCCGCCATGCTGCGCCTCATGGATCTGCGCCACAGCATTGATCTTGCGCAGACGGGCCACGATCTCCTTGCGGCGTTCTTCATCCGCAAGATCCACCTTGTTGAGCACGATCACATCCGCAAACGCGATCTGGTTTACGGCTTCGGGGCTTTCATCCAGCGTTTCCATGACGTTGAACGCATCCACAACCGTCACGACCGCGTCCAGACGCGCTTTCTCCCGCAGATTCTCGTCCACGAAGAACGTCTGCGCGACCGGAGCCGGATCGGCCAGTCCGGTCGTCTCGACAATGATACCGTCAAAGCGGTTCCGCCGACGCAGCAAACTGCCCAGAATGCGGATCAGATCCCCGCGCACCGTGCAGCAGATGCAGCCGTTGTTCATCTCGAACACTTCCTCGTCGGCATCTACCACGAGATCATTGTCGATCCCGAGTTCGCCGAACTCATTCACGACCACCGCATATTTGCGGCCATGCTCGGCTGTCAGGATATGATTGAGAAGCGTCGTCTTGCCGGCGCCGAGAAAGCCGGTGAGGACCGTCACGGGAACGGTTCCGGTCCGTGCCGGCGCAGCAGCAGTCTCGGGGGTGGTATCAGGGGTGCTGGACATAAGGCCTCCGTAATCTGCCTTATGATATAGGCTGGTCCCTGCCCGCTTGAAACCCGTCCCCACCCCGGAATGTCCGATAGGCCAACGCCAGCCCCAGAAGCAGGAAGCCCCAGCCGCTCAGGGGCAGGTTCAGGAAGTCCGAAGAGGACGCGATCGGCCATTCCTGAATGAACACGGCGGCAAACAGCCCGATCGACATCGCCGCGCCATTCCGCCCCGGCCAGATCGCCTTCAGCCAGGTCGCGATCATCAGCACGAACAGGATAAGGCCCGGCACTCCGGCATTGACCAACGCCTGAAGGTAATGGTTGTGCGGATGCTGCACACAGAGGGACAGCCATCCCTGTTCCGGAATGGCATCAGACAGGCCCGCGATCCCATGAAACGTGGATGGCGCGGCACAGAAATGCCGGTAGGCGTCATAGCCCTGCCCAATCCAGGGATGCGCCTGCGCCATCACGACCGCATGGGTGTAGATTTCCCCATAAGGCGACTGGCCGAAATGCGTGAGCTGCTGCCGCGCCAGCGTTACGAGATGAAAAAAGCTGCCCGGCGAGAACACGCGCGCCACCAGCACCAGAACCGGCAGCATCGCCGCAGCCGCCAGTGCTGCCGGACGCATCGGCCGATAGAGCAGCGCACAGACACCAATCCCCAGCAGGGATAGCGCAAGCGGCATCCTCTGCCCGGCCAGTACCATGATTCCGACCGCCAGAACCGTGGCCGCGCACAGTCCCAGCGTCCGCACCAGACGGCTGCGTGCCCCTTCCGCCGCCGCACACCCGACCATCAGCAGCGGCAGGATCAGCCGGGACAGAGGTGCTGCGGCCCGCGGATGCGCATACGGCCCCGTCAGCGTTCCGTCATGAAAGCGTGGAATCCCGAACAGATTGCGCCCGAATACCGCCTGGATCAGCATCTGCAACGCGATATAAATCCCGCACGCACAGGTCAGCCACAGCACGCGCCGGCGCCAGACCGTATCCTTCAGCACCCAGCAGCCCAAAGCGGCGGCCGCGAGTGGAAAACGGATCGCCAGCAGCGACTGAACCAGCGCCCCATGCCCCGGCGCTACCCACAGCGTGCACAGAACCTGCCAGCCCCACCAGCAGAACGTGGCAACGACCCACGGCTCGCGGAACCAGTCCCATCCGCCCTGCCGTCCCCCAGTCAGGCCCGAATGCAGCAGAAGCAGCACGGCCAGAAGATCAAGATCGGCCTCACCCGCCACGCGCACATGCGTCAGGGCCAGAGGCAGGACCACGGCAGCCCAGCGGCCGATCCGGGTCAGGACAGAAGGAGAGAAACGCATCTGGCGTGGATGGAAGGTTTCCCGCTGCCATGCAACCACTTACAGTCCGAAGCGCTTTTTCGTTACCGTCCATTTCAAGTGGAGACACTCATGGCATCCGACACCATCCGCATCCCCGGCATCGACACGCCTCTCTCCCGCGTCGCCCTCGGCACCTGGGCCATCGGCGGCTGGATGTGGGGCGGCCCCGATGATGACAATGGCGTCCGCACCATTCACGCGGCCCTCGATGAAGGCATCAACCTGATCGACACCGCCCCGGTCTACGGCTTCGGCCATTCCGAGGAAATCGTCGGCCGGGCACTCGCCGAGAAGCCCAACAAGGCGCATGTCGCCACGAAACTCGGGCTCCACTGGGTTGGCGAAGACGAAAAGAATATGAAGGTCTTCCGGGACTCCCGCCCGGCCCGCATCCGCAAGGAAGTCGAGGACTCGCTCCGCCGTCTGCGTGTGGAGACGATCGATCTCGAGCAGATCCACTGGCCCGACGACAAAACCCCGATCGACGAGAGCGCCCGCGAGCTTCAGAAACTCCATCAGGACGGCAAGATCCGTGCCCTCGGCGTAAGCAACTTCTCGCCGGAGCAGATGGACATCTTCCGCGAAGTCGCCCCGCTCGCCACGATCCAGCCCCCGCTGAACCTTTTCGAACGCACCATCGAGAAGGACATCCTGCCCTACGCCGAAAAGCACAATGCCGTCGTTCTCGCTTACGGGGCCCTCTGCCGCGGCCTGCTGACAGGCAAGATGAACCGCGATACGACCTTCCCGAAGGATGACCTGCGTTCGAACGATCCGAAGTTCCAGAAGCCGAATTTCGAGAAGTACCTCGCAGCCATGGACGAGTTCGAAAAGCTTGCCGAAAAGCGCGGCAAGTCTGTGATGGCCTTCGCGGTTCGCTGGGTTCTGGATCAGGGCCCGGTAATCGCCCTGTGGGGTGCCCGCAAGCCGGGTCAGGTCTCAGGCGTAAAGGACGTCTTCGGCTGGTCCCTGACCGACGAAGAGAAGAAAGCCGTGGACGACATTCTGGCTAGGCATGTCCCCAATCCCATCGACCCGACTTTCATGGCGCCCCCGGCACGGGACTGACCTCAAAGCTGCGCTGGGCGGCGCGAGAATGCAATCGCCGCCTGCCGCAGTTCTTCCTGCCGGACACGGGCAGCCGCAACATCGAACAACGCTGCCCGTTCCCGCCCCCGTTCTCCCAACCGGGCTCTGAGACCGTCGTCGTCCATCAAACGGCTCAGAGCCTGTTCCAGCGCCCCGGCATCGTCCGGAGCTGCGAGCAAAGCCGCATCTCCCACCAGATCAGGCAGCGCCCCCACGGGTGACGCGACAATTGCCGCGCCACATCCCATGGCCTCCAGCGCCGTCATGCCAAAAGGCTCTTCCCAGCGACTGGGCACCACCACCACAGCCGCCTTGGCCATCGCCTCCAGCACATCATCATGAGGCCGGTATCCCGTCATCATGATCCCCGCGGCGGCAGCCTGAGGCCGCAGCTTTTCCAGAAAAGGCGTTTCCGGTGAGTCGGGTCCAAAGCGGTCCGCACCCATGATGACAGCCCGCCATCCCGGATACTGCGCCCGGATCGCTCCCCAGGCCCGAACAAACGCATCCACCCCCTTGTCCGCCACAACCCGCCCTGCAAACAGCACCACCTTCTGCCGCAGACCGGCCGTCGGCAATACGGACAGGTCGATACAGTTGGGCTGCACCTCCGTCCGGATCGGCCCGCATCCTCCACAAAAACGCCTGGTCACCCACTCCGAAACGCCGCAGACCAGAATATGCCGGGCAAGATCTTCCCTCTGCCGGACGGAACGCGCACCGCGCATGGTGCAGGGATCGTTATGCAGAATCAGCCTGACGGGCCCGAACCGGACCAGAAAGCGCGCCAGATCGGGCCGATTGTGAATTTCCGTCAAAGCAGGGCAGCAAAACCGCATCATGGCCACGCAGGCGAGACGCAGACGCCACTTCCGTGAGAGCGGAACCCGGGGCAGGATTAACGGCCTGTACTGCCCCCCAGGCAGAGGCGTACCGATCCGCCCCATCCCTGCCACAACATCCGAAAACCGCGCTTTCCGGCTGACAAGCAGGGAAATCGCCCCCGCATGCCCCGCCTCATAACGCTCCCGCGGCGGCAGAATGGTCAGGACGGGGTGCTGCATGATGGCCGGTTCCTCGTTCAGAAACATTTTGTTTCAGTTTGAGCAGTTCATGACTGTCTGACATTTCCAGTTTCTTAACAGAAGCCGGGCCATCTTCTGGAGAGACAGAGGAACAGAAATGATTGTGCATATTTCCCAGAGGATCAGCCAGGAAGGAACTCCACATCGTGTGGACGTCACCTTCCCGAAGACTGCGCCCCTGGGAAAGGCACTGGGCAGCACATCACGAGAAAACATCACGGCGCTGTTTCCCATTCATCATCTCGCCGATGCCTCCAGCGAAGGACTGGCCATCCTCTATCAGGGCCGGATCATCGAGGCCAACAGACCCCTTCTCTCCTGTGTCGGAACCGATCTCCAGAACTTCCCCTCCATCCGCGATATCCTTCCCGGAGCCCTGAAAACCCCACCGGATAACAGTTACCATCCCGGTGTCCTCCGGACCCTGGAAGGACGGAGCTTTCAGGTCGAATTCCGGCTGACACCTCTTCGGCGCAATGACCTGGACTGCATGGCCCTGGCCATCACGTTTCCCCCCTGCCTGTCCGCATCCCGCAGCCTGTCTCCGGAGAGTGGCACGGGATTATGCGGTCAGGAAGAGTTTGGGAAAGCCGTAAGCGCGTTTCTCGGCAACGGAACAACGCGGCAGCCCGCCGGGATCCTGCTGCATGCTAACATCAATCGTTTCCGCACCATTAACGAGCGTTATGGCACCCGCATCGCCGATAACGTTCTCAGCGAAATCGGGCAACGTCTTCGGGCCTTCCTGACCGAAGAGTGTATCATCGCACGGCTGGGCGGCGACGATTTCGGCATTTTCTGCCCGTTCCCCTACGAACATCCGGGCCAGGCGACGCGCTGGGCCCAGATCGTCCGGGATATCTTCCACACCACCCTCTCGATAGAAGGACACAGGATCCATCTGACGGCCAGCATCGGCTGCTGCCTTATCCCGTTCGACACTTACCGTTTCGAAACCGCCTGCCACTACGCCGAGCTGGCCCTGAACGAGGCACGCCGCCTTCAGTCGCCGGACTGGATCAGCTTCACCCCCCTCATGCAGGCCGATGTCCATCATCGCTCGGAGCTGGAACACGATCTGCAGCGGGCCCTTGAGACAAACCAGTTTTTTCTGGAATTCCAGCCCCTGATCTGCCTCAGGACGAACCGGATCGAATGCGTTGAAGCGCTCCTGCGCTGGCAGCACCCTACAAGAGGGGTCATTTCTCCCAACGAATTCATCCCCATAGCGGAAGAGAGCGGCCTGATTGTCTCGATCGGCCGTTGGGTCCTGCTCGAAGCCTGCGCCCAGGTCAGCAGACTGCCCTCGCATGTCAGGGTCGCCGTCAATATTTCCGCCGTCCAGTTCCTTCACGACGACATGTACGCCGCTGTAATCCAGACCCTGTTCCAGACAGGACTGGCGGCAGAGCGCCTCGAACTCGAACTGACGGAAAGCATCTTTCTCGAGGCCGTGCAGCGCAATCTGGAAACCATGAGCAAGATCCGCGCTCTCGGCGTCAAAATCGTCATGGACGATTTCGGCATCGGGTTTTCAAGCCTCAATTACCTGCGCAGTTTCCCTTTCGACAGGATCAAGATCGACCGCTCATTCATCCGGGACATGCTGAACGACCCGCAGGCCCAGAGCATCGTCAGTGCCATCATGACACTGGGTCACGCCATGTCGATGGAAGTCATCGCCGAAGGCGTCGAAACCGCAGCCCAGCTCGACATGCTGCGGCACACCTCCTGCAGCACGGCACAGGGCTTCCTGATGGGGCGTCCTGCCCCCCTCGCCAACCTGTCAGCCTATCCCGGAATGACCGATACTCCCGTCACATCCGGCCCGAGCAGCAGCCCCTTGGCGCCCGCCTCTTAACGCAGGTCGGCTTTCCGCTCTCCGGCGAGACGCTCGCGCCTGAGCACACGCCGTGTCTCACGCAGCAGACGATACTTCTCAACAGCCGACAGCGCTGGCTTGCCCTCCCCTGCAGAAGAGCGGCCATCCTGTGACGCCGCAGGAATATGAAACGAAGACCTCTCAGGTTTCCTGTAAGATGCCATCATCTTTCCATTCAGATATTTTGCTACAGATTGTAACCGGAACGCTTCTGAGCTGTCGAGAGGGTCTTGGCGCCTCCCATACCTGCGACAGTGTGAGCATATTTCTGTTCTGGATATCCCGGTAGGGCTCCACTCCGACATTGACCACTGTGATATGGCAGATTACCCCCCCCTGACACCCTATGAGCCCGTATGGTGGGCGCAGACTGTCATCAAGCCGGACTGGGAAAAGCATGCCTACAGCTCTCATTACAGGAATCACTGGCCAGGACGGCGCCTATCTCAGTCAGCTTCTGCTTGGAAAAGGCTACCGGGTCGTAGGCCTCCTGCGCCGCTCGGCTTCCGCGGATGTCATCGGCGAGCGTCTCTGCTGGCTCGGCATTCTTGATGATGTCGAGCTGCTCGACGGCAATATGACCGACCTGTCCTCGCTCATTCGCATTGTGGAAACCGTCAAACCCGACGAGATCTACAATCTTGCTGCCCAGAGCTTCGTCGCCGCATCTTGGCAGCAGCCGCTGCTGACCGGAAATGTAACCGGCATGGGGGCCGTCAACATGCTGGAAGCGGCCCGCATCGTCAAAAGCGATGCCCGTTTCTATCAGGCCTCTTCTTCCGAAATGTATGGCCTGATCCAGGAGCCGGTGCAGAACGAAAAAACGCCGTTCTACCCACGCTCTCCCTATGCCGCCGCCAAGCTTTACGCGCACTGGATGACCGTAAATTACCGCGAGAGCTTCGGGATGCATGCCTCCTCCGGCATCCTGTTTAATCATGAAAGCCCGCTGCGGGGCATCGAATTCGTAACCCGCAAGGTTACGGATGGCGTCGCCCGCATCAAGCTCGGCCTGGCGAAAGAACTGGCCCTAGGTAATCTGGATGCCACCCGTGACTGGGGACATGCGCGGGATTATGTCCGTGCCATGTACCTGATGCTCCAGCAGGAAGTTCCGGACGACTACGTCATCGCAACAGGCCGCACCACAAGCATCCGCGACCTGTGCCGCATCGCCTTCTCTTCGGTTGGCCTGAATTACGAAGATCACGTTGTCACCAACCCGGCCTTCCTGCGACCGGCAGAAGTCGAAGTCCTTCTGGGCGATGCCAGCAAAGCGAAAAAAGCGCTGGGCTGGGAGCCGGAAACCACGCTGGAAGAGATGATCACCGAGATGGTGGAAGCGGATCTGGCCCGCCACCGCAAACGCAACGGCCTTTAAGCAGGCGGTCGTATGCGCCTTCTCATAACGGGGCTGAGGGGTTTTGTCGGACAGCACCTGCAACATCAGGTGCGGAGACGCTTTCCCGGCAGCGAGATTTTACCTGCCGTCCCGGATATCCGGGATGCGCAGGCTGTTGAGAAGGTCATCGCTGCCGAAAAACCGGCTCACTGCGTCCATCTCGCCGCCGTTTCGACCATTGGTGCAGCCCGGAAATCTCCGGACCATGCCTGGGACGTCAATCTGCACGGAACGCTCAATGTCGCACGCGCCATGCTGCGCCATGTTCCACACAGCACCTTCCTCTTCGCCTCCACGGCAGAAGCCTATGGCACCACGTTCCAGCACGGGACGGCCCTGACCGAGGATGCCCCCCTCGCCCCGGGCAATACGTATGCGGCGACCAAGGCTGCTGCCGATCTGGCCTTGGGCGCAATGGCCAGATCGGGCCTGCGGGTCATCCGGATGCGGCCGTTCAACCATACCGGTCCCGGCCAGTCTCCCGATTTCGTGGTTCCAGCCTTTGCATCCCAGATCGCGCGCATTGCAAAAGGGCTACAGAAGCCGGAAATCAGCGTCGGCAATCTGGACGCCCGGCGCGACTTTCTCGATGTCCGCGATGTGTGCGACGCCTATCTTGATGTCCTTACAGCGAAGAAGCCTCTGACGCCGGGCACGATCCTGAATGTGTGCTCTGGTGAGACGCGTTCCATTCGCTCCATTCTGGACGATCTTCTGACCATCAGCGGCATCAACGCCGAAGTCGTCACAGATCCTGACAGGTTGCGCCCTTCTGATATCCCGATTGCCCGAGGCGATGCGACACTCATCACCTCGACCTTGGGATGGAGACGACAGATCGCATGGGAAGACACCCTGCGCGATGTCTATGAAGACTGCATGCGAAAAACGGCGACCTGATCCTCAAGGGGACGCAGGTCAAAACCCCTCCCTTGAAGCGATCAGTTCTGCGAGCGACACAGGTCCCACGGTAACGCCTTCCACACCCGCCGCGCGAGCGGCAGCCATATCGGAAGGCTGATCCCCGAACATCAGGCAGCAGGAAGGGCATAGTTCCCACCGCTGCAGCAAGTCGAGAAGCATCCCTGGCCCGGGTTTGCGATCCATACTGGTCCCCCGGTATTTCTCGATAACCGCCTCAGGGTGTATGGGACAGTATCGCCAGTCATCAACATTTCCACCGTATTCCCGGATACTGTCGATCACCCAGTCCATGAGATGCTCAAGATCGCGCTCGGAATAAAAACCACGCGCGATCCCGGACTGATTCGTGACGATGAAAATATGATATCCACGGTCCGCAATGCGGGCGATGGTTTCACGGACATTACTTTCCCATTCAAACCGCTCACGCGTTCCGACCCAGCCATGATCGCGATTGATGACACCATCCCGGTCGAGAAATACTGCCGGCCGAAGCAGGCTCCCAGACAAATCCAGAGCCTGGATTTCATCGTCGGCCATCTTCCCGATATCCCAGAATGCCCCAGAAAGCGGCACGGCTTTCAGGCTACGGTTTCGCGCGAGGGCCGGAAGAACATCCTTTTCCAGAGAACAGTTTTCAGTCAGATGATCGAAAATCGAATGATCAAAAATATAAATGCCGCTGCTGGCAAATCCCGATGTCTTGGACCGATCATGCTCAAAATATAAATCTTCCACATATTCGCCATCAGGCTGCAGGCGAACATTGCCGTACCGGCTCAAACCGTCGACAGACCTGACCAGAACAGAGTTCCCTTCTCGCGCCTGTTGCAGAAAACGTGAAAGATTGCCCGAAAACAGCGCTTCTCCGTGACAGAGAAAGAAACGCTCCCGAAGCAAGGGCTTTGAATACAGAAGAGCGCTCCCCGCCCCCGAAGAAAAAGGACAGGTGCTCAGAATAATTTCAGACTGCTTTGGCAAAAAGGAACGGATCTGTTCGATCGCGTCTTCAAGCTGCGCAGAGCAGGAAGACACCAGAACAACAAATTCCTCGACCCCGAAGCGCTGCATTTCCCGCATTAACCAGGCCAGAAACGGCCTGTCACCACATGGAGCAAATGCCTTGGGACGCACGCTTTCTGCCAGCAAAGAACCCGATACGCCATCTTCAAGAACAATCACACACTGCCGAACGGTCACCCCCCCCACGAAATCATCCCACCTTATTCAAAATCCACCAGCATACTTCCATGGTTCAGAAATCATCATGGAAATACAGAATTCAATTCTTATATCCATCATCCGTAGAAGCGTCGAAAATCCCTCTCGCCCTCATGCGGCATCAGCGCCGACCAATCAGGAGCAAAAGGGCCCGCTGATCCGTATTGATCCCCTCTTTTGCGGGAACGAACACCTTATCCGCCCGGATGATCGTCCTGCTGTTGGCCGGAAGATCGATCACCGTCTTCTCTCTAGGCTGAAAGCCAATGTGTCGTACAATATTGCCTGTAGAGACCGACACTCCGGGCGAAGAAACGACATAAGGCCGGCCAATTTCGAGCCGCGCTGGCGCAACACCCGTCTCGACCACGATCTGCTGTCCCATCCAGTTCACTTCAGCGGGACTTGGCCAGTAATCTCCCGAAATGTGAAAGAGCGGCAGCGTCTCGCGCGGCGGGACCCGCACTATGATCATGTCTCCATCCCGTTCAGCCGGCCAGTGTGTCTCGAGGATCGCCTGCCTCAATATGTCCTTCGTCCTGGGCCCGATGACAATGGCCGTCGCGTGGTGATCGACGCAGTAAAAACCCAGCTGTTCATCGAAATGCGGCGGTATGGCGTTATTCAGAAAGGCTGAAAGAACAGCGTCGTTATGCTCACTGGTCGGAGTATAGCCGAGATATCCGCCCGTCTGCCGAAAGGCGTAGCCGGACTGGAGCTGCCACGCCACGGAATGGCCCAGATACCCGAACGGAAGAACAACCAGAACAGGATCGTTGCCAAAATGACTCTTTATACTGGCCTAGGTGAAAAACGGACTGGACGTTGTCGCTTCCCACCCCTGCGCCGCCGGAGCGGGAAACAGGAACAGGAGCCCGCATAGAACAACGCCATAGCGACCTACTGTCGGACGTTGAGCGAGAAACACTGCACACAGGACAGTCAGAGCCAGACTGGTAAACATCGCAAATCTGACGGGAAGAACTGAACTCACAACAGGCAGATGATCCACGAGATGCCATGGCAGGGGGCCATGGGCGACGTTCTCCCCCGCATGGAGAACACCGCCCAGCGAGAAAAGAACGGAAATCCAGAATACCAGCACACACCGCTTCACCAGAAGCGAACTCCGGAATGCGATGGTTGAAAAATAGACGGCCAGAAGAAAAAACGGCAACCCGATATAAGCGTCCTGCTCACTGATATTCCCCGTGAACTGATCGGATACCGAACTGAACAACGCCCCACCGGGAAGCGTCACCGGCGTGGGAACCAGAAAATTGAGAATGTCAGCAGAATAGAAATCCGGATCATTCAGCTGCCCCGGCACGACCTTCATACCCTTGACCAGATACAATAAAAACGGCGATGCAAGAATAATCGTTACAATCCCGGCCAGCCCAACATCACGTGCCAAGTCACAACCCCCATCACGGCGGAAGTAAATAGGACCTCCGTGGAGATACCGAGCTGGAGCAGTGCAGTCATCGACAACGCCACAATAAAGCGGAGCCTTGTGATCGTCCGGTCGAGATACGCTTTGCACAACAGCAGGCAGACCGGCAAAGGACTCCACCACATCGGCCCCTACACCAATCAGGTGGTGACGCAGAGAAAACCCTTTGACGAGCAGTAAGGCAGAAAGTGCGAAATAGACTGCGAACGCACTGATGCGTCTCTTTGTGGCAGCTTTCACGGGGCAGCAATCATCGGCAAACCATCCGTTTCTTTTTCTAACCGTCTTAAGGAACGGTTAAACAAAAAAACGAGCCTGCTTCAGGGACAATCACGTTCCCGCAGGACACAACGCGAGAACTCACGGGACCATGATTAGAGGACCGCGAAAAATCAGCTCCCGTCCCCTTGTCTTACAGAGGCTTTGCAGCCGAATACTTTAAAAAACGCTCAGGGCTCCTGAATGTATTTCCAGAAAAAATAAACTATGTCGGAAACATGTCGCAAGTTTGATGAAATGTATCGTCCCGAATATTCAAGAAAAATAATCACTTACCTGCGATGCTATGACCACCCCTTGCCCCCAAGGCGATGATTATTCTACAACACTGCGTTAGCGATATTTGAAAGACCGACGATTTCGTCGGCAATAGCGAAGCCAGTTCGGACATATGACCAAAGAGTACACCATCTGGATCGATATCGAAGATATCTTCCGGTATTTCGAAAACAATACCCGCCCCAGCGGCATCCAGCGTCTTGTGTTCGAAATACTCAGTGTCATCCGCCAGCAGGCTGCCGCAAAACCGGATATCGGCCGTATCGTACTCACCCGTCGGAACACAGGCGCCATCCCCGAGACAGGCCCTCTCCTTTCTCCCGTTTCCTTTGACGCGCTGAACACGCTTTTTTCCACCCATACCGACGAAGCGACACCCACTCATACAGAGGGGCGCAGCGCGACCCATGCGCCGTCCCACTCCCTGATGCGCCGTGTGCGTCATTTCATTATTCGGCGCATCGAGAGCCTGCCGCCCGAACTGGCACGTCTGCTCCTGAACCTCGCCGTCAATCAGCTCAGGGCCCTGCAGCTTTTACGCCGTTACGCCCGCACGAAGTTCCAGCGGGCCACCCCGTCGCGCCCCACAGCGCAGCCCCCCCTGCCCCCCACCACATCCTCAGCCACATCGACCGACGTTCCAAAACCCGGTGACATCTTCCTGATCCTCGGTGCCGCATGGTCGGAGCCCGATTTCGGCGAACGCCTGGCCCGGATGCGCAGAACCTACGGCATCCAGCCTGTCCTGCTGCTTTATGATCTCATTCCCGCTGTCCGGCCTGAATGGTGCGCGATTTCCCTGATCCGGGATTTCCGGCACTGGCTCGACACCACCCTTCCCCAGTGCGGTCGCCTTCTGGCCATCAGCCATGCCACGGCCGAGACCGTAGAGGATTACGCCCGCAAACAGCGTCTGAAACTGCTGGCGCCCGTACAGACCATCCCGATTGGCAGCGGCTTCGGGCCGCCCCGCAGGATCGAAAACGAACGTCCCAAGGGTCTTCCCGCCAAGGACAGCTATGTGCTGTTCGTGTCCACCCTTGAGGCGCGCAAAAACCACCTGCTGGCATTCCGCATCTGGCGTCGCCTCGTGGCAGATCTCCCCACTGAACAGGTTCCGACGCTGGTCTTTGCCGGGCGCGTCGGCTGGCTAGTCTCTGACCTGATGCAACAGCTTGAAAATACTCAATGGCTGCGAGGCAAGATCCGTTTCCTGCGCGATCCATCAGATATTGAACTGGCCCATCTTTATGATGGCTGCCTGTTCACACTTTTTCCCTCCCTGTTCGAAGGCTGGGGCTTGCCGGTTACGGAAAGCCTCATGAATGGCAAGCCCTGCGTGGCCTCCAACGCAACATCCATTCCCGAAGCTGGCGGTCCACTGACACGCTATTTCGATCCGGAAAACATGGATGATGCCTACCGTGTGGTCCGCGAGACGATCGAAGACCGCGACGGTCTGAAAAAATGGCAGGATGAAGTTCGAACTCAGTTCAGACCCACCCCATGGAAAGACACGGCTGACGCCATTCTTGACGCCTGTCATGCCGCTCACACGGAGGGGAAAACATCATGACCTTCTGGATCGATGTCGATGACCTGCTGTTTCATCTTGTGCATCACGGTCGGCCGAGCGGTATCCAGCGTGTTGTTTTTGAATTTGGCACTGCACTGCGCGAGCTACATGGCGAGAATGTGCAGTTTGTCCGACGGGGGCCGGATAGCGGGGATCCGCGCGATTTCCGGACCGTGAACTGGTCTTTCATCGAAACGCTTTTTCGTCGGGTCATGACACCGGAGGATCTTCCCGCCTCCAGACAGCCGGACTACATGCCGGGCACGCCTGACGGCCAGGAGCAGACGGACGTGTTACCTGCGATCCTGCGTATGGAGCGTCAGGTTTTCCAAGGCATGATGAGTCTGCCGGGGACAGTGTGCAGGGTGGTGGCTTCAGCCATCCGCAAACGCCGCAGGGACCGTACAAAAAGCTTGGCAGGCGGACTGTCTGAAGGAACGAGGCTCTTTGAAGCGGCGAGAGCGGGGGATGTTTTCCTGACGCTTGGGGCGCCCTGGCATCATGAGACGTACAGCCAGACGGTCCGCTGGCTGCGTGACGATCTGCGAATGTATTATGGTCTGCTTATGCATGATCTGATCCCGATCCTGCGGCCGGAATGGTGTCATCAGGGGCTCGTCAAGATTTTCGAGCGATGGCATCAGGACATCTTTCCGCTTGCCGACATGATCTTCGCCAACAGTCATGCCACAGCACGCGATGTTCAGGACTACCTGGCGCAGAAGAACATCAGCACAAAGCCTGTTTTGACCACACCGCTCGGGGCGGGCTTTGGCGTGGCCGATGCGCCGATGGCTCCGGTCTCCGTGGTCGAGGGGCCATATGTTCTTTTTGTTTCGACCATCGAGGCGCGCAAGAACCATGCTCTGCTATTCCGGGTGTGGCGGCAGTTGCTGGAAGACATGCCGGCGGATGCGGTTCCCACGCTCGTCTTCGCGGGGCGCGTAGGCTGGCTTGTCTCTGATCTGATGCAGCAGCTTGAAAACACGCAATGGCTCGACGGGAAAATCCGTTTCATCCAGAACCCGACCGATGCCGAGTTGCAACGCCTTTACGCCGATTGCAGCTTCAGCGTCTTTCCATCCTTCTGTGAAGGCTGGGGTCTGCCGGTGACCGAAAGCCTTGCGATGGGGCGTCCCTGCGTTGCGTCCAACACGACTTCCATTCCCGAGGCCGGGGGGAATCTCGGCCGATATTTCGATCCCACCAACCTGCATGATGCCTACGACGTCATCCGCAGGACCATCGAAAACCCCGAAGATCTTGCGGCCTGGACCCGTCAGGTCCAGACGGAGTTCAGACCAAATTCCTGGAAAGACAGCGCCCGGATCATTCTCGACACGGCCCTCTCCCACCCCGCTGTCCTCTGACTTGCCCCTTGAGTTGACGACCCCGGTCGCGCACATGCAGCGGGACCGGAAAACGCCCAAGCATATGCTAGAGCACCTGTCAGAATCGTCACTGCCCAGCCGAGGAGCATCACGTCATGAAAATCAACGGCATTTCCTATCGCAGTCTCTGGCGCCCTTCCGACGATGCGAGCAGCATCCGGATTTTCGACCAGACCCGCTTTCCCTGGAACGTGGAGATCCTGGAGCTTCGGGATGTGGGCGCCGTCGCTGACGCCATCACCAGCATGCAGGTGCGTGGCGCACCGCTGATCGGGGCAGTTGCGGCCTATGGGCTGGTTTTCGCGCTTCAGGACGATGCCTCGGACGAAGCTCTGGAGAAGGCCGCAGCCTTTCTGGTGGCCACGCGCCCGACGGCCATCAACCTCCGCTGGGCCATCGAGCGAATGGTTGCGCGCCTCAAAGCCGTCCGGCCGACGGAGCGCGTTGCGGCAGGTTATGTCGAAGCCGATGCGATCTGCGATGAGGACGTGCAGGTCAATGAGGCCATCGGCCGCCATGGGCTGGAACTGATCCGCGAAATCTGGGAGCGCAAGGGCAAACAGGGACAGGTGAACCTGCTGACGCACTGCAATGCCGGCTGGATCGCGACCGTGGACTGGGGCACGGCCCTCGCCCCGATTTACATGGCCCATGACGAGGGCATCCCCGTGCATGTCTGGGTGGACGAGACCCGCCCCCGCAATCAGGGCAGCCTTCTGACCGCATGGGAACTGGGCAGCCACGGCGTGCCGCATACCGTGATCGCAGATAATGCCGGCGGGCATTACATGCAGACCGGGCGTGTGGACATGGTCATCGTGGGCACCGACCGGGTGACCGCTCAGGGCGATGTCGCCAACAAGATCGGCACGTATCTCAAGGCGCTGGCCGCCCATGACAACAATGTCCCGTTCTGGGTGGCGCTGCCGTCCTCGACGATCGACTGGCGTGTGCGCGACGGCGTGAAGGACATCCCGATCGAGGAGCGCAGCGCAGACGAAGTCCTGTTCATGACGGGACTGGACAGCAACGGGGAAGCCGGCCGCGTCCGGATCGCACCGCTCAACAGCCCGGCAGCCAACCCGGCCTTTGACGTAACGCCCGCGCGCCTCGTGACGGGTCTCATCACCGAACGCGGACGCTGTGATGCATCCGAGGCCGGGCTTCAGTCCCTCTTTCCGGAGCAGACGAAAGCCCACTGAGGAGTGTCCTCCTGCCAGGACCTGGACTGCGCAATACTATCTCCTATTCCGGTCTCCGGGGAACCACATGCGGCCCTTCTTCCGCTGTGGTTCCGCATCATGCGGGGTTTCCTGATGGCCAACGCCATTGCCGGAATGGTCGCGGGCGTTTTTCTTCCCGGTAGCGGGTTCGGCGCTGGCATGGCCCTGTCCAGCCCCGACAACGAGCCGCTTTTCGGATGGTGCCTGCTTTTCTCTCTCCTGCTCCTACCGGTCATCTGCATCGTGACAGCCATCCTTCTCTTCAGGGCGGCGTCCCCCTCCCGGATGCGGATGATCGTGAACACGCTGGTTTCGACAGTTCTGCTCGGCATCTGGTTCCTTCCCACGGGCGTGCCACTGCTTGAGAAAGCCTGTACGAAAATCATGGCGGCCCATGCGGCCAGCCATGCCCCTCTGAGCGCCCGTCCTTGACGCCCCGGTCGTCTTGGCCCTTCATTCAGCCTGGGAAACAGATCCCCCAACGAGGATAACAGTGCCAGATTCGCATATTTTCAGGCGAGCAGCTGCTACGGCCGCCCTGCTCGCACTGGCTGCATGTTCCAGCCAGCAGAGTGTCCGCCCGTACCCGGCCCGCACGCCGAACGCCCAGTATGCGAACGGAACCACTGGTCCGGCTGGCTATGACAGCCACGTCCCGGATTTCGCCACCCGCAATTTCGAACCGTTCAACCGTCAGGACGTCGCGGCTATTGCCCTGCGCGAATGGCGGATGTTCGGCTCACCCGTCTCGGACGACGATCCCGAAGACCGCCCCGAACCCACCGATGCCGCACTGAAGCCCGAACGCCTCCCCGGCCTGTGGCAGCGCGTTGGCGAGTACTGGTGGATCGGGCAGGACCCGTACGAGACGGAAGTCGGCTGGACGGGCAAAACGGACTCCCAGGGCACCCGTTTCGAGATCGAGCACGACGGACATTACGCCTGGTCCGCAGCTTTCATTTCCTATGTGATGCGGGTCGCCGGAGCCAACGACCGCTTCCCGTATTCGCCCAATCACTCAACCTACATCAACGCCGCTGCCAGCGGACAGTCCAGCGGTGTTACGGCGCATGATCCGGGCACCTATGCCCCGAAGATCGGCGACCTGATCTGCGTCGGCCGAGGGCGCAGCAAGACCGTCACCTTCTCCATGCTGCCCACCAGCTACGGCTTTCCGGCGCATTGCGGCATTGTGTCCGCGACGAACCAGAATGCCCAGCCCTTCGGGCATGAGCTGAGCATCGTCGGCGGTAACGTGGATGATGCCGTGGCCCTCACCCATGTTCCCACGGACGCCAACGGCATGATCGCCGATGGCTTAGGGCACAGCTATGACAGCCGTTATCCCTGGTGCGCCGTGCTGGAAGTCCATTACGACGCGGATCAGGAACCCGACAGCGGCATGTAAGAGGACGGCAGGCCGCTGGAGCGCCAGCCTTTGCCGGGGCCGTGCTGGTCCTCGAATCCGTCCACGATATTGCTGACATCCGCATAACCGGCGTTTTCCGCCAGAAGTGCGGCATGATGCGAGCGCACCCCCGACCGGCAGAGGAACAGCAGCGGCGTCTGCTGATCGGGGACGGCTTCGAGCAGCGCTTCCACGAACCCCTGCTGGCGGTCCGGCTGCCAGGTGATGCACAGGAGCGGCGCGGTCATCGCGTCGGCGTCCGGCAGGCCCACATGCATCCATTCCGGCGGTGTGCGGACATCCACCAGAATGGGACGCGGCGCGCCTTCATCGGCATTGCCGGTCGCGTTTTCAGGGTCTTTTTCAAGCATTTCCCATGCCTGTCTTGCCGTCAGGACCTTCATGCTCTTCCTCATCCTTCCAAAACGCGTTCTATAATTCACCCAGCACAGGAGTGAACTATGACTGACATCTCCCCGAACCGCCAAACCATCCCCCAGTCCTCCACGAAGGGATGGCAGACCGTCTCTCCGGGCATGACCGCCGCGATCGGGGGCACCCCCCTCATCCGCCTCCGGCGCGCCTCGGAGGAAACGGGCTGCGACATCTACGGCAAGGCCGAGTTCATGAACCCCGGCGGCTCCGTCAAGGATCGTGCAGCCCTGGCGATCATCGAGGACGCGCTGAAAAGCGGAGCGCTGAAGCCCGGCGGGACGGTCGTGGAGGGAACGGCCGGCAATACGGGAATCGGCCTCACACTGGTCGCCCATGCCGTCGGCTGCAAGGCCGTGATCGTCGTGCCGGAAACACAGAGCCGTGAGAAGCTGGACTTCCTGCGTATGATCGGCGCCGATCTCCGCCTTGTTCCTGCCAAGCCGTATCGCGATCCGCGCAACTATGTTCACGTCTCGCGCCGCCTGGCCGAAGAGATCGGCGGGTTCTGGGCCAACCAGTTCGACAACACCGCCAACCGCGAAGGCCATCGCGCCACCACGGCACGGGAGATCTGGG
The DNA here is from genome assembly GCF_006539685.1 of Gluconobacter oxydans. GTDB lineage: Bacteria > Pseudomonadota > Alphaproteobacteria > Acetobacterales > Acetobacteraceae > Gluconobacter > Gluconobacter oxydans. The sequence goes on along the minus strand of NZ_BJNM01000024.1, from coordinate 11,549 downwards.
AGCAGACGGGCGGGAAGGTCGATGCCTTCACCTGCGCCTGCGGCACAGGCGGGACGCTGGCGGGCATCGCACTCGGGCTGCGCGATCAGGCGCAGGCTACCGGGAAAACGGCCCCGCGTATCGTCCTGGCCGATCCGGAAGGCTCCGCGCTTTATGGCTGGGTCAAATCCAACGACCTCACCATCACCGGCGGCTCCATCACCGAGGGCATCGGACAGGGCCGTGTGACGGCCAATCTCGAAGGCTCTCATCCCGATGACGCCGAACGTATCCCCGATGCCGAAGCGCTGGAGCAGATTTTTTCCCTGACTTCTGAAGAAGGTCTGTCGGTTGGAGGCTCGTCCGGAATCAATGTTGCTGCGGCAATACGGACAGCACGCAGACTTGGTCCCGGACATACGATTGTTACAATTCTGTGCGACGGTGGTGCCCGATATCAGTCCAAGCTGTTCAATCCGGAGTTCCTGCGTGCGAAAAACCTGCCTGTTCCGCCCTGGCTGGCCTAACATCGCTTCCCTGTCTGTCCCGGCCGGAAATGCCGTTTTCCGGTCGGGCGGCATGCGCAGTCTGAACGCGGTCACAGCATTCCCGAAAGGCCTCTGGTCATGAGCACGGAAACCCTGCCCCATCTTCTGGTCGTGGATGATGACCGCGAAATCCGCGAACTGCTGAGCCAGTTCCTTGAGCGCAACCATTTCCGCGTCACGGCGGCCCGCGATGCACGGGAAGCCCGCAAGGCCTGGGCCAACGGGCATTACCAGCTCGTGGTGCTGGACCTGATGCTGCCCGGCGAGAGCGGACTTGAAGTCGCACGCTGGCTGCGCTCGCAGGACAATGTCCCCATCATCATGCTCACCGCCATGAGCGATGAGACGGACCGCATCATCGGCCTTGAATCCGGCGCGGACGATTACGTCGCCAAGCCATTCAATCCGCGCGAACTGCTCGCCCGTATCCGCGCCGTGCTGCGCCGGACAGTGGATGTGGAAGACAAGCGTCAGGCTGCCGATACCCGCAAGATCCATTTCGCCGGCTGGTGCCTCGACCCCGTGCGCCGCCGTCTGCTGAACCCGGACGGGGCGGAAGTCTCCCTCACGGGTGGCGAGTACGATCTGCTGATGGCGCTGCTCGAACGCGCCAACCGCGTCCTCACGCGCGACATGCTGCTTGAACTGCTGCGGGGCCGTCAGGCCGGGCCGTTCGACCGCGCGATCGACGTCGCCATCAGCCGCCTGCGCCGCAAGCTCGAGGATGACGGGCGCAATGCACAGGTCATCAAGACGGTCCGTGGCGGTGGCTACGTGCTCGCAGCGGAAGTGGAGCGTCTCTGAACCCGATGCACATCCTGCCACGGTCTCTTGTTGCCCGGACCAGCCTTCTGCTGATCGTGGGCCTTGCGGTTGTGGAAGCGGCGGGGCTCGGAATCCACGCGCTGGACCGCTTTGACCTGGAAGAACGCAGCCAGGTCCATGAGGAGCAGGTCCAGGTCTTTTCGATCTATCGCACGGTGGCGGAAGCCAAACCCGCCGACCGTCACGATGCGATCGACGACCTGCATATCCCGTCCAACGTCACGGTCCTGCTTCTCAAGGAGCCGGACCCGCTGATCGAGGGGCATGAAGTCCCCTTCCCGGCGATGACGTCGCCGTCCTTCCTGCACCGCCTGCATGACGATCCGCAGGGCCATGACGGCTTTCTGCCCCCCGGTCCGATGGATCCGGGCATGCCCCATCCGGGCCCCGACATGGGGGGGCCAGGCTTTCCAGGTCCTGGTCCGATGGACCCGATGGGCGGCGGACCACCGGGCGGACCGGAGTTTCATTTCCCCGCTGACCGCGCGGATGGCGACCACGCGGATGCAGAGCATCTGAACAGCGATCCCCGCTTTCCCGGCACCATTCGGCGCCGCGACATGCCGCCCTTCATGCGCTGGGCGCTCCTGCCGTCCTCGCTCTATCCGCGCAAGGTCCTGATCGGGCAGAAAATGCGCACGCATTCGACCTCGATCCTCCTGCCGGACCGGGACTGCTGGCTCGTAGTGCGTTTCGTCACCCCGCTGCCCAATCCGTTCGGTTCCCCGACTTTCATGATCGCCTTCCTCGTCATGTCGATTGCCGGGAGTGCGATGATCGTCTGGGCCACACAGCGCCTGATCGCGCCTGTCAGAACGCTGGCCAATGCAGCTGAAGCGCTCGGCCGGGACGTCCACACGGCTGCGCTACCCGAGAACGGTCCGTCCGAAATCCGCCGCGCGGCCATCGCCTTCAACACGATGGCCATGCGCATCCGCCGTTTCGTGACGGATCGGACGCTCATGCTGACGGCCATCGGCCATGATCTGCGCACGCCCATCACACGCCTGAAACTGCGCGCCGAATTCATTGACGACGAAGAACTACGCAACAAGGTCCTGGCCGATCTGGACGAGATGGAAGCCATGGTCTCGGCCACGCTGGCTTTCGGGCGGGACAGCGCGTCGGCCGAACCCATCGTCTCGCTCGACCTGCGCGCCCTGCTTCAGACCATCATGGACGAAGCGGCCGAAAGCGTGCCCGACAAGGCGGATGACCTGTTCTACGAGCCGCCCAATGTTCCCGTCCGGATCAAGGCCCGCTCCGTGGCGCTGAAGCGTGCACTGAACAACCTGATCCTCAATGCCCTGAAATACGGGGGCAGCGCGCATGTCACGCTCATTCCCGCCACCAATCCGGGCGAGAAGGACAATGTGGTCAAGATCCTGATCGAGGATAATGGTCCGGGCCTGCCGGAAAGCGAACTGGACCGTGTGTTCGAGCCGTTTGTCCGCATCGAGAGCAGCCGCAACCGCGAGACGGGCGGCAGCGGTCTGGGACTCTCGATCGCCCGCACCATCCTGCATGGTCAGGGTGGCAATGTCCGCCTCGAAAACCGGCCGAGCGGCGGGTTGCGCGTCATCGTCACGCTGGCTCCGTAATCCCGGTCCGGACAGGCCCGCACCTTGATCAATGGTGCCGGGCCTTCCATGCTGGGGGCTTCCCCCCCATTTTCTGATCAGGTCTTTTCCATGAAACAGCGTGAACTTGGCCGCACCGGCATTGCCGTCAGCGAAATCTGCCTCGGCACCATGACCTTCGGTCAGCAGAACACCGAAGCCGAAGGCCACGCCCAGCTCGACATGGCGCTGGACCATGGCATCAACTTCATCGACACAGCCGAACTCTATTCCATCCCGCCCCGTGCCGAGACGCAGGGCTCAACGGAAACCATCATCGGAAGCTGGCTGAAAGCCCGCGGTGGCCGGGACCGCCTCGTCATCGCCAGCAAGGTCGTCGGACGCACCGCCATGCCGTGGTTCCGACCCGATGGCGAGGAAGCCCGCCTGATCCCGCGCCAGATCCGCTACGCGCTCGAAGGCTCCCTGCGGCGTCTTGGCACGGACTACATCGACCTCTACCAGCTCCACTGGCCGGACCGGAAAATCGGCCTGTTCGGCGCAGGCGGCACGACGTTCCGCGACCTGCCGGAAGAAACATCCGTCCCCATCGAGGAAACACTCGGCGTGCTCGGCGACCTCGTGAATGAAGGCAAGATCCGCCATGTCGGCCTCTCCAACGAGACGGCCTGGGGTGTCTCGAAATTTCTGGAAGCCTCCCGCACCGGCCTGCCCCGCGTGGCCGCTATTCAGAATGCCTACAACCTGATCAACCGGACGTTCGAGATCGGGCTGGCGGAAATGGCGCTTCAGGAGAAGGTCGGGCTGCTGGCGTATTCCCCGCTGGCACAGGGCTATCTGACCGGAAAGTATCTCAACGGCGCCCGTCCCGCTGGCGCCCGCACCACATTGTTCGATCGCGGACAGCGTTACCAGAAGCCCGGCGTTGATGACGCCATCACGGCCTATCATACTCTGGCCCGCGAGGAAGGGATCGACCCCGTCCAGCTTGCCATCGCCTTCGTGACCTCACGGCCCTTCGTGACGTCCAACATCATCGGTGCCACCAGCCTGGACCAACTCCGCACCATTCTCGGCGCGGAAAACGTGACCATCACGCCCGAGCTGGAAGAGAAGATCAACGCCATCCATCAGGTCCACTCCAACCCGGCTCCCTGAGGCGGGGCATCCGGCATCGGGGCTTATGCGCCTCTGATGCCGGGCAGCATCAGACCTTGATCAGTCGCGCGGCGAAAAACCCGTCCATGCCGCCAAGTTCGCTCCACAGGCCCGGATGGGTGCGGAACATCCCGTCCCAGGTCCGTGCGACAGCCATATCGGCCAGTTCGGCTTCCGAGAATGGATCGAACTTCCAGCCACCACGCGCAATCGCGGCCTTGATCCGCTCCGGGCCTTCCTCGTCCTGAAGCGAGCATACGGCATAAAGCAGCACGCCGCCCGGCTTGAGCATCTCATGCGCGGCATCGATCAGCGCATCCTGACCTTCCGCCAGTGCCGTCACATCGCGCGGGCGCTTGATCCACAGCACATCCGGATGGCGGCGCAGTGTCCCCGTCGCGGAACACGGCGCATCCAGCAGGACCATATCCACCGGCGTTTGCGGACGCCATGTTGCGGCATCCGCCACGACCGTCTTTGCCGACAGCTTCAGACGCACGATGTTTTCTTCAAGCCGCTTGGCCCGCGCTTCCTCGCGCTCGACCGCCACGACATGCGCGCCCGCCGTCGCAAGCTGCGCCGTTTTGCCGCCGGGTGCTGCACAGAGATCCACAACGGTCTTGCCCGCCACGTCTCCCATGAGCTTGACCGGCATCGTCGCCGCCACGTCCTGCGCCCAGAATGCGCCGTCCTCAAAGCCTTCCAGCGTCGTGATCCGCGTGCCGGCCGGATAACGGACGGAGCCTGTCGGCAGCACCTCGCCCCCTTCCGGTGCGACCGCGCCCGGACGCAGCGTCAGATCCAGCGGGGCCTCACGGTGCAGGCCGCGTGAAATCGCCCGGGCCCGCTTGCCCCAGGCGCTCCACAGCCAGGGCGGCACATCCAGCCGGTCCTCGTCCAGACCGTCCAGAAGCTCCTGCCCCTCACGCGCGACACGCCGCAGAACGGCATTGGCCAGCCCTGCGAAGGGGGCCAGACCGCGACGACGAAGCAGGTCCACGATCGTGCCCACGGCCGCATGAGGCGGCGTTTCCAGATGCAGAAGCTGTGCCACGCCCATCAGCAGCGCACAGCGCACCGGCTCGGGCGGTTCGCGCCGCAGCAGGGGCTGGAGCAGTTCGGTCATGCTGCCCAGATGACGCAGGGTCGTTGCCGCCAGACGATGCGCGGATGCACGGTCGCGCGCGTCCATCGCGCCAGCACGGTCCAGCGTCGTCTCCAGCATCCGGCGATGCTCGACCACGCCACAGACGATATCAAAGGCCAGGTCGCGCGTCGGGTCCGGCGCAGGACGGCGCTGCGGCGTACGGCCTCCCTGGGGGCGGCGTGGTCCGCCGTTCCGGGTTTTGGAGGCCGGATTGCGGGGCGACGTGTTGGAAGGGGTCTGGGTCATGACAGGCTATCGATCTCTCGCATCCTGCCGAAATCGCATCTTGCGGCCACGGACGCAATGGCGTCTTCTCCAGACATGTCCGATCTTATTGCCCAGAACCTTATCAGCGGGAACCTCGCTGCTATCCGTCACCGCATCGCCCAGGCCTGCGAAAAGGCCGGACGCGCAGAGGCGGATGTCTCCCTCGTCGCCGTCAGCAAGTTCCATCCGATCGAGAGCGTGGAAGCCGCCCTGAATGCCGGCCAACACCTGTTCGGCGAGAACCGCGTGCAGGAAGCGGCTTCCAAATTTCCGGAACTCCGGCAGCGCTGGCCCGACCTGCGGCTGCATATCATCGGCGGACTTCAGACCAACAAGGCGGCCGAAGCCTGCCAGATCGCCGACATGATCGAGAGCCTCGACCGCCCGTCCCTGTCCGACTCCATTGAGAAGGGCGCGCAGAAAGCCGGGCGTCTTCCCGAGCTTCTCGTGCAGGTCAATACCGGCGACGAACCGCAGAAATCCGGCGTTCCGCGCGAAGAGGCGGATGCTTTCATCGAAGCCTCGCTCGAAAGGTTCGGTCCGAAAATCCGTGGCCTGATGTGCATCCCTCCCGAAGGCGAGGACCCCACCCCGCATTTCCGTCTCCTGCGCCAGATGGGCCATCGTCACGGCCTGCCGGTGCTGTCGATGGGCATGTCAGCGGATTTTGAGAAGGCCATTGCCGAAAATGCAACGCTGGTCCGGGTCGGAACCGCCATTTTCGGAAGCCGTCCCGCGCCACAATCCTGACACGCGGCTTGCGTCCGTCGCAGAAATCTTGTCATGAGGGACAGTTGCCGTGATGCGGAGCCGCGCTTGAAGGGTGCTGCGACAGTAGACAACGGCACTCTATTGACGCCCGTAAATGGAACCAGCAATGCCTGAACATGACGGTGACCACGCCTCAAACCCTCCTCATGGCGTAGGAATTCCCAACGACTCCGCCGGAATCGTGCAGACGATCGAGCAGGCCCGCTCGGAGGGACACACCCACGAAATCGGCGGTGGAGAAGAGGGCTCCGGCCATGAGCGTCCCGCCGGCATGGGTGCCCTGCTCGCGGTGCTGGGTGTGGTCTATGGCGATATCGGCACAAGCCCGCTCTATGCCCTGCAATCCTCGGTCAGCATCGTCAGTTCGCCGAAGGCGCCGGCCCAGCCCTGGGAAATCATGGGGCTCGCCAGCCTGACCTTCTGGGCGCTGATGCTCATCGTCACCATCAAATACGTCATCCTCATCATGAGGGCGGACCATGATGGCGAAGGCGGCATCATCGCGCTCATGTCCCTGGCCCAGCGCGTGTGCAAGTCGCAGCATTTCCGATGGCTCTTCGGCCTCGTGGGCATTGCGGGTACCTGTCTGTTCTTTGGTGACAGCATCATTACCCCGGCCATTTCCGTGCTTTCGGCCGTGGAGGGCATCGAGACTTCCGTTCCCTCGGCCAGCCACATCATCATTCCGCTGGCGATGGTCGTGCTGGTCGCCCTGTTCTCGGTGCAGGTGCTGGGTACGGGCAAGATCGGCAAGGCTTTCGGGCCGATCATGGTCTGCTGGTTCAGCGTGCTCGCCATTCTCGGCATCAAGGGCATTTTCCTCTACCCGCATATCCTGCTTGCCCTGTCCCCGACTTTCGCGCTCGAATTCATCGTTCTTCACGGCTATCTGTCGTTCATCGCACTGGGTTCGGTCGTGCTCTCCGTGACAGGTGCGGAAGCGCTTTACGCCGATATGGGGCATTTCGGCCGTGCGCCCATCCGCAAGGCCTGGCTGTTCTTCGTCCTGCCGTCCCTGACCCTGAACTATTTCGGACAGGCCGCCCTGCTGATCCGCGATCCGCATGCCCTGTCCAACCCGTTCTATCTTCTGGTGCCGCACTGGGCGCAGATCCCGATGCTGGTCCTTGCGACGTTTGCGACCGTGATCGCCTCGCAGGCCGGCATCTCGGGCAGCTTTTCCCTGTGCCGCCAGCTCATCCAGCTCGGCTATCTGCCCCGCACACGCATCATGCACACCAACGCCTCCGAGGAAGCACAGATCTACCTGCCGTCGCTGAACTGGATCCTGGCCTTCGGTGCGCTGGTTCTGGTTCTGGCGTTCCGCACATCCTCGGCCCTCGCCGCGGCTTACGGCATCGCCGTGACGGGCACGTTCCTGTGCACCTGCGTGCTGGCGATGGTGGTGTTCCGCCGCGTCTTCAAATGGAAATCCGCGACGGTTGCGATCGTCTTCGGCTTCTTCTTCATCGTGGACAGCATTTTCTTCTCGGCGAACGTACTCAAAATCCCCGATGGCGGCTGGGTCCCGCTGGCGATCGGCATCATCAGCACCATCATCATGACCACCTGGAAGCGCGGACGCAGCCTCATTGCGGCCCGTCAGCAGGCAGATTCCATGCCAATGGGCTCCTTCCTCGCCCGTCTACCGCAGTCCCGCACGATCCGCGTCCCCGGCCTGGCGGTCTTCCTGACCGCCAATCCGGACATCGTGCCGAATTCGCTGCTGCATAACCTCAAGCACAACAAGGTCCTGCACGATCACATCCTGTTCGTGACGGTCGAAAACCTTGACCAGCCGGAAGCCGAGCGCGGGCATCGCGCCATCGTTCAGGAACTGGCGCCGAACATCCACCGCGTCATCGTCCGCTACGGCTTCATGGAAATGCCCAACCTTCCGCGTGCGCTGCTGGAGCTGAATGCGCTCGGCGTGGCGTTCGATGCCATCCAGGCGTCGTACTTCACCTCGCATGAGTTGGTCGTGCGCTCCCGTGTGCCGAAGATGCAGCTCTGGCGGATGTGGATCTTCCTTTTCCTCCTGCGCAATGCCGCCTCCACGACAGAGTTCCTGCGCATCCCGCCTGACCGCGTGGTGGAGTTCGGCGTCCGGATCGCCATTTGACAACCACATCACAACCCGGCCCGCTCTCCCTCTACATCCACTGGCCATTCTGTCTGGCGAAGTGCCCCTACTGCGATTTCAACTCCCATGTCCGGGAGGTGATCCCGCAGCAGCGCTTCGCCGAGGTCCTGCGCCGCGAACTGGCCCATGACGCCGCCCGCCTGACCCGCGACGGCGTCAAACGCCCCCTGCGTTCGATCTTCTTCGGCGGGGGCACGCCGTCGCTCATGGCGCCCGAAACCGTCGCCGCCCTGATCGAAGACGCGCATCGCCTGTTCGATGCGGAAGATGATCTCGAAATCACGCTCGAAGCCAATCCGACCAGCGTCGAGGCTGGAAAATTCGCGGCCTTCCGTCAGGCAGGCGTCAACCGCGTCTCGCTCGGCGTGCAGAGCCTGCGTGACGATGCGCTGCGCAAGCTCGGCCGCGAACACTCCGCCACACAGGCCATCCGCGCGCTCGAAACCGCCCGCACCCTGTTCCCGCGGATTTCCTTCGACCTGATCTACGCCCGCCCGGGCCAGAGCGACGCCGACTGGACGGACGAACTCACCACCGCACTCGACCTCGTGGCCGATCACCTGTCGCTGTATCAGCTCACCATCGAGCCCGGCACGAAGTTCGAAGCCATGCACCGGCGCGGTGAACTCACCCTGCCCGACGAAGACACCGCCGCCCGCCTCTATGACCTGACCGGCGAAATAGCCGCCCGTCATGGTCTGCTGCCTTACGAAGTCTCGAACTACGCCCGCCCCGGCGCGGAAAGCCGACACAATCTGACCTACTGGCGCTATGCGGACTATATCGGCATCGGCCCCGGCGCCCATGGCCGACTTACGCTGGATGGCGAACTCTACGCCACCCGCCGCCATCGCGCGCCGGAGCCCTGGGCCGAGCGCATCGAAAAGACAGGCTCCGGCAGCACGGAGGAAACGCTCCTCAGTCCGGAAGAAAAGGGTCGCGAGGCGCTGCTGATGGGGCTGCGTCTATCCGAAGGGATCGACGCAGCCCGCTTTGCTGCCCGCACGGGACGAGCGCTCATGGACTGTGTGGACCCGGCCCTGCTCGAAGCCTGCATTGAGGAAAACTACCTTGAGCGGGACAACGGCATTCTGCGCGCGACGGGCGAAGGACGGCTCCGGCTTGAAGCAATACTGGCGCGACTGGTCACTTGAAGGCATGATCCGGTCTTAATCCATCTGGAAGAGACCATGCGCCGACCCATTCTCTCTGCCCTTCTGGCCGCCTGCACCGTGCTGGCCCCGCTTGCTGCTGCGAACGCTGCTCCTGCCTCAAGCCCTGCTCCGAACTACGTCGTACTCGATAACGACTTCCTCGGCCCGGGCGGCTCCAACATCCAGTCCATCATTCCGCTGCTCAACCGCCCCGGCGTGACGCTGCTCGGCCTGACCTCCGTCATCGGCGATGACTGGGAAAACGCGGGCACGGCGCATGCCCTCCGCTTTCTGGAAATCGCCCGCCAGACACAGATCCCCGTCGCTGACGGCGCCACCACGCCGCTGGTCAACACGGTGGCTGAGACGAAGCTGCGCGAACAGCAGTTCGGTGTCATTCCGTGGAAGGGCGCCTGGGGCGGTCTCGGCTCCATCGAGCACGTCCCGGCCACGCAGCCCCCCGTCGGCAAGCTGCCGGAAGGCGCACCGCATATCGCGGCCGATCCCCTGCCGGCCGCCATGTTCCTGATCCGCGAGGTCCACGCCCATCCGCATCAGGTCACGGTCATCGCCGCAGGCCCGCTGACGAACCTTGCGCTCGCCATCCGCATCGACCCGACTTTTGCAGCGACTGCGAAGCAGCTTGTCTTCATGGGCGGTCTGCTCGATGCCAGCATGATGTCCGTCACCGGCAATGCCGATTTCGCGTCCGACTTCAACATGATCATGGACCCCGAAGCCGCCCGCATCACCCTGACTGCGCCCTGGGCCTCCATCACCTGCGTCGGCAATGTCTCGAACGACATCATGATGACGCCGGAACTCGCGGACCGGATCGATGAGAAGCATAACGCCGTCACGGATTACCTGAAAAAGTATCAGGCCCCCCTGCCGCTGTGGGATGAACTGACCTCCGCCATCGCCGTTGATCCCACACTGGTTACGAAATCCGTTACGGCCGTTATGGACATCAACATCGAACATGGCATGGATTACGGCCACGCCCATATCTGGCCGGATTCCACGGCTCCGAAGGCCATGGGCCTGCGCAAGGTGAAGATCGTGCAGTCCATCGACAAGACGCGCTTCATCAACGATTTCGTCTCTCAGTCCCAGAACGCTCTGGGCACGCACTAAGAGCTTAAGGAGGGCACCCGACACACATGCTGAACATCATCAAGCTGGCCGTCGGCTGCCCGAGCCTTGAAGTCCTGCGCGAACGGCTGAACCACTACCGCGTCAACGGCCACGCCACCGTCCAGACCCGCACCATGCCCAAACGGGCCGAAGAGGTGCTGGACGGTGGCTCGCTGTACCGCGTGATGGACGGCATGATCCTGTGCCGCCAGCCCATTATCGGGCTGAAATCCTGCCAGCGTGCGGATGGCAGCACGGGCACGCTGATCGTCGTGTCCGATGACATCATCCCGGTCCAGCCACGCCCCATGCGCCCCTTTCAGGGCTGGCGCTATCTGGAACCCAAAGATGCCCCGCCGGATCTCGGCAACAGCCTGACGCAGGACGGAATTGCTGATCTTCCGCCCCAGTTGCGTCGCGAACTGGCCGAGCTGGCCCTGATCTGAGTTTCCCCGACAGGGACCTGCCTCATTTTTGCTGCATTCCGGGAACGGAATGGGACATGAAACGTCATGCCCCTATTCCGGGGAACCACAGGATGTCCCCTCTCCGCCTCACCGGGCGCCAGCAGGCGCTGCGTGCGGGCCAGAACAGAAGGAGTGCCGCCTTGCCGCCCTTTCCCCGTCCTTCCCCCGTCCTTCCCGAGCAGGTACGGCTGCCGTCACGCTGTCAGCGGCTCTTTCCATCGGTCTCGCCCTGACAGCCCCGCTGTCCGGCGCCCATGCGCAGACGACGGCCCCGGCTCCCGCCAGCGAGGCCAAGGTCCTGCCTGGCAAAATCGTCTATGCCCAGCTCACAACTCCCGATCTCGCTAGGTGTTTGGTCCCGGGGTTTGATGGG
>NZ_BJNM01000023.1 GCF_006539685.1 Gluconobacter oxydans | reverse complement strand
GACGGGTCCACCTCTGTTTGAACACATTATATGGTGCGGAAACTACGCTAGAACTATGCTTATCCATGCGTAAAACCCTTGTTTTCTGCCCTTATGCTAGCACTAAGCTAGAGGGAAATGAGACAAGCCAAAATCTTAAGTCTCTGAAAAACAAGGAAATTTGGTGGACCTGACGCGATTCGAACGCGTGACCTTTGCCTTCGGAGGGCAACGCTCTATCCAGCTGAGCTACAGGTCCATGCGCCCTCAGATAACTGCTTCGGCGACAGATTGCCAGCCCTCTTTTTTGAAAGTTCTGTCGTCCGGGCATACGGCTGGCAGAAGGTCATGGAAAAGTCTGTGTCTGGGCGGTGGCCTGCCATGCGGCAGCGGCGATATCGCCGCCTGATGGCAGGAAGCGGTCGGGGTCTGTCAGCCACGAGACGGCATCCTGTGCCGCGCCCCGGTGGTCCCGGCTGAGAAGGTGATGGGCGCCGGGCAGTTCGTCGATCCTCGTGTCGGGGGGTAGTTTGCGGAGCAGACGCGCCGTGAAGGGGGGCAGGACGAACTGGTCACGGCCACCAAAAATGATGAGCAGCGGGGTCCGGGCCCGAGGGGCGGCTTTGTAGGCGGCCTGCATCAGAAGGGTCAGGCCATAGAGCGGATGGATCGTCGAACTGTGCAGGGTGAGGGGATCGAAATACATCCGCCGCAGGGCCTTGAGGTTGTCGCTTGCAACCCGGTGACCGGGAACGGCCGATCCGTCGAGCTTCCAGTGCGGGGTTAGGAGATCAAGACCACCCAGAATGCTCTCCCAGGGCTGACCGATATCGAGCGCCGCAGGGGCAAGCAGGATCGTGCTGCTGATATGGGGCGTGTCTGTCGCGGCCAGAAGCAGGGCTATGGCGCCCCCCATGCTTTCTCCCATGACGTGAATGGGTGTGCCGGGATAGCGGGTGTGCAGCCAGAGCACCTGTTCGCGGGTGTCCTGCACCAGTCTGGCCGTGCTGCTCCATCCACCCCGGTCGGCAGTTCCGCCAAAGCCCCGGATGTCCGGCGCGGCGAGCGTAAAGCCTTGGGACGTGAAGACCGGTGCGGCGAACTCCCAGGCATCCCGGCTGTCGCCGTAACCGTGCAGGGCCAAGATGATACCGCGGGGACTGGATGTGAGGGCCGGATACAGTCGCAGGGGAATATGGGCGCCATCCGACATGTCGAGTGTGAGTGTCGGGGGGATGAGGGCCGTTTCCTGTGCTGTCGGATGCAGGTCCGGAATATGGGGTGCCGTGCAGCCTTGTAGGGCCAGCGGGGTCATCAGGCAGAGCAGTCCGAAGGAAAGACGTCCGAGGCGGTTTGAAACGGAAGGGAATGAGCCTATCATCACGGATGATTTTAGAACGTCCGCTCCTTCGGGGCGAGAAGGGAGACATTCGTGCCGCCAGAAAAACCTGATCTGGGAAAAGTCGATCTGGAAAAGCCTCATCTGGTACTGATCGACGGGTCCGGTTTCATCTTCCGCGCGTTCCATGCCCTGCCGCCGATGAGCAGCCCCCAGGGTGTGCCGGTCAATGCGGTCTATGGCTTTACGAACATGCTTGCGCGTCTGCTGCGGGACCATGTGGGAACGCATCTGGCCGTGATCTTCGATGCCGGTCGCACGACGTTCCGCAACGAGATCTACCCGCAGTACAAGGCACACCGGCCCGAAGCTCCGGAAGACCTGCGCCCGCAGTTCGGCCTGATCCGCGATGCCACGGCGGCTTTTAACGTGCCGTCGATCGAGCTTGCCGGATGGGAAGCGGATGACCTTCTCGCAGCCTATGCCAAAGCGGCGGTGGAAGCGGGCGGCTGTTGCACCATCATTTCGTCCGACAAGGATCTGATGCAGCTCGTGCGTCCCGGCGTCGAGCTGATGGACCCGATGAAGCAGAAGCCGATCCGCGAGGCCGAGGTCGAGGCCAAGTTCGGCGTCCGTCCTGATCAGGTCGTGGATGTGCAGGCGCTGATGGGGGATTCGACCGACAACGTTCCTGGCGTGCCGGGAATTGGTCCGAAGGGCGCGGCGCAACTCGTGAATGAGTACGGCACGCTGGAGCAGATCCTCGCCGCCGCGCCGGCCATGAAGGCGTCCAAGCGGCGTGACAATCTGATCGAGCATGCCGATGCCGCGCGCATGTCCCGCAGACTGGTGCTGTTGGACGACAACGCGCCGATGCCACAGCCGATCAGCGAACTCGGCTGCCGCGAGCCTGTTCGGGAGACCCTGCGGGACTGGCTGGAAGAAATGGGATTCCATTCCACCATCCAGCGTATGGGGCTGGGTCTGGCCGCAAAGCCGCGCCCGTTCATGCGCCAGATTGTCCGGCCCGAGGACAAGGCGGCTGCACGGGACGAGGTTGCGGCCGTTACGATCCCCGATGCGCCTTATGGTCCGTATGAGACCGTGACGGACATGGACGCGCTGGACCGCTGGATTGCGGACGCCCGGGCCGCAGGTGTGGTGGCCGTCGATACTGAGACAGACAGCCTCAATGCCCGGCAGGCCAATATGGTTGGGCTGTCGCTGTCGGTTGCGCCGGGGAAGGCCTGTTATGTGCCGTTCCTGCACGAAACCATACGTGATCTTTTGGAAGAAGATTCAACGGGGGAAGCTTTCGTTCGTCAGCTGGATCGTACGGAGGCTCTGGAGCGTCTGAAGCCGCTGTTGCAGGACGCGTCCGTCCTGAAGGTGTTCCAGAACGCGAAATATGACCTTACCGTCTTTCGTGGCGCTGGCATTCCCGAGATTACGCCTATCGATGACACGATGCTGATTTCCTACGCCCAGTCCGCCGGTGAGCATGGGCAGGGGATGGATGAGCTGTCGGAACTGCATCTGGGGCATACGCCTGTCACCTATGATTCCGTGACGGGGACGGGGCGCAAGCGTATTCCGTTCGCGCAGGTCGCAATCGAAGCCGCAACCGCCTATGCCGCCGAGGATGCTGACGTGACGCTCCGTCTGTGGCAGGTGCTGCGTCCGCAGTTGCGGACCCGTCAGGCGCTGGCGCTGTATGAGGAAATCGAGCGTCCGCTGATCCAGATCCTGACGGATATGGAAGACGTCGGCATCAAGGTGGACGCCACCGAACTGCGCCGCATGTCCGCCGATTTTGCCGAGCGCATGGGGACGATCGAGCAGGAAATCCACGAGCAGGTCGGGCGGAGCTTCAATGTCGGCTCGCCCAAGCAGCTTGGCGAAATCCTGTTCGATGAAATGGGCCTGCCAGGCGGCAAGCGAACGAAAAGCGGAAGCTGGGGTACGGATTCCGGGGTTCTGGAATCGCTGGCCGAGCAGGGGCATGAACTGCCGCAGAAAATCCTGGCCTGGCGTCAGCTGGCCAAGCTGAAATCCACCTATGCCGATGCGCTGGTCCAGCAGATGGATCAGGACACGCAGCGGGTTCACACGTCCTTTCAGATGGCCATCACCACGACGGGACGGCTGTCTTCAAACGAGCCGAACCTTCAGAACATCCCTATCCGGACGGAAGAAGGCGCACGCATCCGCAAGGCCTTCGTGGCCACTCCCGGGTGCGTCCTGCTGTCCGCGGATTACAGCCAGATCGAACTGCGTCTTCTGGCCCACGTCGCGAAGATTGAACCGCTGCTCGAAGCCTTCCGTCTGGGGCAGGACATTCATGCCCGTACGGCGTCCGAAGTGTTCGGTATTCCGCTTGAAGGTATGGACCCGCTGACCCGTCGCCGGGCCAAGGCCATCAATTTCGGCATCATTTACGGCATTTCGGCCTTCGGTCTGGCGCAGCAGCTCCAGATTTCACCGGGCGAGGCGCGGTCCTATATCGACGCCTATTTCGCCCGCTATCCCGGCATCCGTGCCTATATGGAACGAACCAAGGAAGAGGCGAAAAAGCACGGCTATGTCACGACGCCGTTCGGCCGCCGCTGTTATGTACCAGGCATCACCGAGAAGAACGGTGCCCGTCGTGCCTATGCGGAACGTCAGGCCATTAACGCACCGCTTCAGGGTGGGGCAGCAGATATCATCAAGCGCGCCATGGTCCATCTGGCGCGGCGTCTGCCGGCGACGGGTCTGAAGGCGAAAATGGTTCTTCAGGTGCACGATGAACTGCTTTTCGAAGTCGAGGAGCAGGATGCAAAGGCGCTGGCGGATTTCGTTCGCACGGAAATGGAAGGGGCCGCCAAACTTGACGTGGCCCTTGAAGTAGAAACCGGTATCGGCCCAAGCTGGGCTGACGCACATTAAAGACAGGAAGGTCATGCAGACCAATCACGAACGCCGCAAGCGGGTCGGCAATCGCATCATCTGGGGCGTTCTCGCCGTGGCGGCCGTTCTGGGATATGTCGGCTTCCATCTGGCGTCCAATGGTGGTCCGGGCCTTCTGGTCCAGTCCAATGGCAATAAGGTTGGCGGCAGCTTCCGGCTGGACTCGCTGGGCGAGAGCACCGTCACAGAAGGCGATTTCCACAACACCTGGATGCTCGTCTGGTTCTTTGATGCCAACTGCCCCGAGGACAAGTGCAAGCCCGTGCTGAAGAGCATGGAACAGGCGCTGGTCACGCTCCGGGCCGAGGGTATCCGCGTCTCGCCGCTGGCTGTCTCGCTCAATCCCTTCGACGAGGCTGACCCGCTCAAGGAATATGTCCTGCCCGTCGCACCCCACGTCATGCCGTTCACGGCTACGCCGAACATGATCAAGGCCATGACGGCCGAATATCATGCGCCGCTCCAGAAGGAGGGGGACCATTTCGTTCCCGCGCCGCAGATCGTCATCATGGACCCGAACGCCCGCTATGCTGGCACCATTCCGGCTGACGGCAACGCCGATGCGCTGATCGCGCGTCTGCGTGAACTGGCGAAGCGCTGAATGAAGCGGGGGGCTGCGCTTCTCGCGGCGGGGCTGTTGCTGGGGCCGGGCGCTTCTCAGGCATTTGCCGGAGAGCAGACCCCGCCTGACTGGAACGGCATCACGCTCGGCAGCCCCCATCGCGGCGGTACGCTGCATCTGACGGCGGATGGCCCCGGCGGAACGCTGGACCCGCAGATCAATTACGGCACCCAGTACATGCAGGTGTTCGTCAACATGTACGACCCGCTGCTGACTTTCCGTCTGGCGCGGGGAACAGCGGGGCTGGAGGTCGTGCCGGACCTTGCCGATGCCATGCCGCAGATCAGTCCGGATGGTCTGACATGGCGCCTGCATTTGCGTCCGGGGCTGCATTTTTCCGATGGTGCGCCCGTGCGTGTCGAAGACGTGGTGGCATCGTTCCGTCGGATATATCGTGCGGGCAGCCCCACCGCAGCCTCGTTCTATGGCGGCATCGCAGGCGCTGCGGAATGTCTGGAAACGCCCGATCGCTGTATGCTTCCCGGTGTCGAGGGGCATCCGGAAACCGGCGAGATCGTCTTCCATCTGACGAAGCCGGACGGCGAATTCCTCTACAAGCTCGCATTCCCGCACGCTGTAATTCTGCCGGCTTCAACCCCGGTCCATGATATGGGCGGCGCAACGGTTCCCGGGACCGGGCCGTATCGCATCACGCAGTACGATCCGGGACATGGGATGGTTCTGGAGCGCAATCCGTACTTCCACGTCTGGAACCCCCAGGCCCAGACGGACGGCTTCGTGGATCGCATCGAATATGATTTCGGGCTGTCGGACGAGGCACAGGTCACGGCGGTCGAGCAGGGGCGGTATGACTGGATGCTGGACGCCAAGCCTGCCGACCGGCTGGGAGAACTGGGCGCGCATTACACGTCCCAGGTCCATATCGAGCCGTTGCTGGGTTTGTATTATCTGGCAATGAACACGCATGAAAAGCCGTTCACGGACGTGCGCGTGCGCCGGGCAGTCAGCATGGCCGTCAATCGCCATGCCATGACGATCCTGTTTGGTGGCAGCGCGATCTCCGAGCCGCTGTGCCAGATGGTGCCACACGGGATTCCGGGCGCCGATCTGGGTCTGGACTGCCCGCAGGATCTGGAAGGCGCGCGGCGTCTGATCCATGAAGCCGGTGCGGATGGAGCCTCCGTGACGCTGGTCGTTCCCAACCGGGCCATGGAACTCGGGATGGGCACCTATCTGCGCAATGCCCTGCAATCCGCCGGACTGAACGTCCAGCTTCGCCCCATTACGGCCGGGCTTGCGGAATCCTACGAGCAGAACAGCGCCAATCACGTCCAGATCGCGCTGTCCTACTGGTTCGCTGACTATCCTTCCGCCTCAACCTTCCTGGACGACCTGTTCGGCTGCGACAACTACCATCCAAACTCGGCCGTTTCTCCGAATTTCACGGGCTTCTGCGACCAGCACGTCCAGACCCTGTTCGATCAGGCCCGTTCCCAGACAGACCCGACAAAAGCCGCCCCGATCTGGCAGGAGGCCGGACACGCCATCATGGAACAGATGCCCGGTGCCCCCATGATCCAGATGCGCACGGTCGATTTTGTCTCGAAACGGTTAGGGAATTATTATGCGACGCTTCTGAGCCACATGGTGTTTTCACATGTCTGGGTGCAGTGATGCAGGGTTTGCGTGGAAACCTGTTTTGTCCCGAAGAAAAGCGGCCAGCCTGTCGGCATCATGACGATTGATGCGGCTGCCTGTGAGATGTGCCACGCCGATGGCTGGAAAGCCCCAGATCTGGCCTTCCCGAGCAAGCACATCCGGCCGACGCGCATGCTCTTTTCGTAAAACCGGCAGTCCCTGAGCCAAAGCCTTAAAAGTACCAAGACCAATGACGAGAATCATGCGGGGGCACAGAGCCTTCACAATCTCCTCGCATTTCTCCAGTGAGAAGCGCTCAAGCTCTTTGCGAACCGGGCGTGGAATTTGTCGCCATGCAGTCATCGAAGGCGCACGAAAGAAAACAAGATTCAGCCCGGTGCATTGGTCCAGATCTTCCACGCTGAAGATTTTGCGGATTGCGCGCGCCAGCGGCCATGGTGCTGCGGCAAATTCAAATCGCGATGGCCATGAAGTATGTTGACCTTCGGCAAGACCGTCCAGCGCATCCTGAGTGCGCCCACCCGGCTGAAAGCCGATGAAAAGAATGTCGGGACAGGGGCGCGGGGGACCGTAGAGAATACGGTAGCCCAGCGCAACCTGTCCCATTTCGGGTGCAAGCCTTGCATATAAGGCTTCGGTTTCCCGATAGATCTTCTGGACCAGCAGTGCCGGTCCATCCGTCACAACCCGATATCGCTGCGGAAGATCTTGTCGTCCCACTGGATCGCAGAGGCGCCTTCATAGGCCAGTTTCCGGGCCTCTTCCGGTGTTTCAGCTTTTGCGCAGACGGTCAGCACACGCCCGCCATCCGCGACCAGAACACCATCGACCAGCTTCGTGCCTGCATGAAAGACCGAAACGCCCGGAACGGCTTCGGCGCGTTCAATTCCGCTGATCCGGCCGCCCTTTTTCGGAGCGTCCGGATAGCCGTTCGCGGCCAGCACCAGCGAGATCGAGTGCTCGTCGGAAAATTCTGCCGCTGCGTGTTCGAGACTGCCCTGCGCCAGTGCTGCGAGGATTGGCAGCAGGTCCGATTTCAGGCGGATCAGCAGGGCCTGCGCTTCCGGATCGCCAAAGCGGACATTGTATTCGATCAGCTTCGGCCCTTCGGTCGTCAGCATCAGCCCGGCAAAGATCACGCCCCGGAACGGCGTGCCACGACGGACCATTTCGGCCAGCATCGGGCGCACCATGATGTCGAGTGCCTTTTCCTGCATCTCGCGCCCGAAAGCGGGGGGCGGGGAAATCGCCCCCATGCCGCCGGTATTCGGCCCGGTATCGCCATCACCGAGGCGCTTGTGATCGCGTGCGGCCCCGATGAGCACGGCCTTGTCATCCGAGCAGAACGCGAAGAGCGAGACTTCCTCGCCCACAAGGCATTCCTCGATCACGAGCGGCATGCCGAGCCTGCGGACGGCGTCTTCGGCTTCTTCCACGCTCTGGGCCACGACGACGCCTTTGCCGCCAGCCAGACCGTCCGCCTTGATGACGATCGGCGCGCCACGACGACGCACGAACTCAATGGCCGGGGCTTCCTCTTCAAAGCGCTCCCAGCGTGCCGTTGGGATACCGGCCGCATCCGCCACGTCCTTCGTGAACGCCTTGCTGCCTTCCAGCAGGGCCGCCGCCTTCGTCGGAGCCGCGCACGGAATGCCCGCTTCGGCACAGGCATCTGCCAGCCCTGCCACCAGCGGCGCTTCCGGACCGGGCACGATCAGGTCGATCTTCTGCTCCTGCGCAAAACGCACCAGCCCCGCGACATCATCGGCCTTCAGCGGAACGAGCGTTGCGACCGACGCCATGCCGGGATTGCCCGGTGCCGCATAAAGGGCGGTCAGACCCGGTGAGCGCGCAAGACATGTAGCCAGGGCATGTTCACGCCCTCCGGACCCGACCAGCAAAACGCGCATTCCGCTTATCCTTTATTATGCAATCGTGGGCTTCGTTTGACGGCGTGCGTAGCATAGACTGGCGCCATGATGGAGAGTGATGGCGCATCGATCCGCGGGAATGTTCCGCAATATTCGGTTTCCGAGATTTCCGGGGCGATCAAACGCACGCTGGAGAGTGGATTCGGGCGCGTGCGGGTGCGCGGTGAGGTCACGGAACTCAAGCGCTATCCCTCCGGGCATGTCTATCTGTCGCTCAAGGATGAAGGCGGCAAGATCGCCGGTGTGATCTGGCGTGGAAGCGTCTCGCGCCTTGGCATGGCGCCAGAGAACGGCAATGAGGTCATCGCGACCGGACGTGTCTCGGCTTACGGCGAGCGTTCCAGCTATCAGCTCGTTATCGATCGCATGGAGTTCGCGGGCGAGGGGGCGCTTCTTGCCAATATCGAGCGCTTGCGTCGCAAGCTGCTTGAAGAGGGCCTGTTCGAGCCCGAGCGCAAGAAAGCCATTCCGTTCCTGCCGTCTCTCGTGGGCGTCATCACGTCGCGCTCCGGCGCAGTACTGCACGACATCATCACGACGATCAGTCGTCGCTTCCCGCGGGATGTGCTGCTCTGGCCGGTTCCGGTTCAGGGTGAAGGCGCGGCCGCGCAGATCGCTGCGGCCATTGAAGGCATGTCCGTCCGTCGTCCGCGCACGCCGGATGTGCTGATCGTCGCGCGTGGTGGTGGTTCGCTTGAAGACCTGATGGCCTTCAATGACGAGCGCGTCCTGCGTGCCGTGGCGAACTGCCCGGTGCCGATCATTTCCGCTGTCGGCCATGAAACCGACACGACGTTGATTGACCTCGTCTCGGATCGGCGCGCGCCCACACCGACCGCCGCGGCTGAAATGGCCGTGCCCCTGCGCTCGGAAATGGTCGCAGATATGGCACATCGTAATGCGCGTCTGACCGGGGCACTGACCCGCATCATCCAGACGGCCCGCGCGCAACTGGATCAGGCTGCCGCCCGCCTGCCGGATCTGCCTGGCCTGCTGGATTCCGCCCGGATGCGTCTGGACGATCGTGGCCAGCGGCTTGATCTGGCGCTGCCGTCCTTTGTCATGCGGGTTCGCAACCGGCTCGATGCGCCGGGGATGCACCTGCCGTCACCGGAGCTTCTGATCGGGCGCAGTCGTGCACGGTTGCAGGCCCTGCGTCTGCCGGCGCCCGAGCTTCTCGTCAGCCGCGCCCGTGCCCGCCTGACGGCGCCGACGACCCATCTCCCCAGCCCGGAACTGCTGATCGAGCGTCGCCGGGCCGGGTTGCGTCTCGTCTCAGGTGAGCTGGATACGGCTTGGCAGCGCTCGCTTCAGACCTTCCAGCTTCGGACGGAACGCCAGCGTCTGTCCCCCGATATTCTCAGAAGCGCCATCCGTCTCCAGCAGGCCCGGCTGCAGGGATTGGGCAGCCATCTTGAGGCCGTCTCCCCCCGTGCCATTCTTAGTCGCGGCTATGTCCTGGTGCAGGATGTGAACGGGCAGCCCGTCACGAGTGCCGAGGCCCGTCCTGTTGCGGATCGCGTCGTTCTGTCTTTCGCCGACGGTGATCGGGGGGCAAGACTGGACAGCCTGTCGCCGCAGGGCGATCTTGGACTGTAAATTTTTCATCCACCCGATCTGTGATCCGGAGTCTGCATGCGTTCGTTCTGGTTGAGTCTCGTTGCCCTGCCGCTGCTTGCAGCCTGTGCCCAGCAGCCGACGGCGCCAGCGCGTCCTGCGGGCTCGCCCTCAACGCAGACCAGGATCCCGCCGCAGGACTTTGCGCCGGGTCTGGCCGAGGAGACGTCTGAAGACGGCAAGAAGAAGCTGTTCAATGACCCG
Source organism: Gluconobacter oxydans (assembly GCF_006539685.1). Lineage (GTDB taxonomy): Bacteria > Pseudomonadota > Alphaproteobacteria > Acetobacterales > Acetobacteraceae > Gluconobacter > Gluconobacter oxydans. The sequence continues at coordinate 25,099 of NZ_BJNM01000023.1, read as the reverse complement.
TCTGCCCCACTGAATACGCCGCTCTGTGGAACGGCGCTTCAGGAACAGGCGCAGGCGGGGGCGGCGATCTACCCGCAGAGCGTGGCGAGCACGAGTTCCTGCCCGCGCAATGCCTGTTTCCAGCCCCTGACCGGGACCTATATCGCAGCAACCGGCGCACAGAGCGTCTGCCGCTAAAGCAGACTTCAGGGTTTATCCGGGACAAAAGAAAAAAGGCCGGTCGGGATATCCCGACCGGCCTTTTTCATGGTTCGCGGAACGCGCTGACGGATCAGCGCTTCCACCAGCCGGCACGACGCTTCGTCGGCGCGACTTCATCAATGTTCACCGGCTGAAGGATATTTCCTTCCTCCGTGGTCGGAGCCTCGACAGGCTTGGCCTTCGCTGTGCGACGGGCGCGGGTGCGCTTCGGCTTGACGGCTTCTTCGGAAACAGTCTCCGCGGGAGCCGCAGCGACTTCGGCGGTGGGCTCAGCCGGAGCTTCAGCCTCGACGGGCTGAGCCTTCGGCGTTCGGCGGGTCCGGGTCCGACGCGGCTTGGGCGCCTCTTCGGCCACAGGCTCTTCCGGAGCCGGAGCGGCTTCTGCCGCCGGGGCTTCTTCCGCAATCGTCTCGGCCGGAGCGGCTTCCACAGCCTTGGCGCGGGCCGGACGACGTCCGCGACCACGACGGGGTTTGGGGGCCTCCTCGGCCACCGGTTCTTCCACGACGATGGTCGTTTCAGCAGCCGGAACATGCTCGATCACGATTTCCGTGGGCGTGCTGATCCCGGTTTGAAGGGCCTCGGTCGTCCCTTCAAATTCGGCCTGCTCGATCACATCGAAGATGTCGAAGCTGCCACCGAACGGATCGGCAGGTGTCGGACCCGTATAGCGACGCGGTGCCGGACGCTCCTCGCGCTCTTCACGACGACGCGGGGTACGGGCCGGGGCAGGCGCGTTCGAACGGGTGGTCGCAGCCGGGGTGACGTCACGAGCCTCGGATACGGGCTGTGCAGCCGTATCTTCAGACCCTTCGGTGTCCTTGACGACGCGCTTGAAGCGGGTGCGGCGACGGCCCGGGATGATGCCGTTTTCGTCAGCGGCTTCGGGAGCAGCGATCTCGCGCGGTTCAGCTTTCGGGGCATCCTGCTCCTGACTGTTTTCCGCTGCCGGGACGTCTCCGTTCTGGTCGCGACGGCCACCACGACGACGGCGACGACGGCGACGGCGACCGCCGTTGCTTTCCTCTTCGCTCTCGGATGTGGCCACGTCCTCGATGATTTCGGCATCGACAACCGGCGTTTCCGTCCGCACGACGACAGGTGCTTCTTCCTCGATGATCTCGATCGTACGGATATGCTCCGGTGCGCGTTCCGGCGCACGGACCTGGGCGGGAGCCGGGGTCTGGGCCTGAAGGCGCTCGATGCGCATGTCAGCCGCAGCCAGGTTCTCTTCCGTGCGGAAAATCACCTGCATGCGGTGATGGCGTTCGATATCCGCCAGCCAGGAGCGCTTGTGATTGAGGATGTAAAGCGCGATGTCCGAGCCCACATGCACCTCGATTTCGGACGAACGCTGGCGTGCGCCTTCCTCGTCAATGGCGCGCAGAACGTGCAGGGCCGAGCTTTCCGTTCCACGGATGAAGCCGGTCCCCTGGCAGTGCGGACAGGGCGTCAGGACGGATTCCGCGATGGACGGACGCAGGCGCTGGCGGGACATTTCCAGCAGACCGAAATGGGAAATATGCCCGACCTGGATACGGGCGCGGTCGGAGCGCAGGGCTTCCTTGAGGCGCTTCTCTACCTGCGCGTTGTGGCGGCGACTTTCCATGTCGATGAAATCGATCACGACCAGACCGGCCAGATCGCGCAGACGCAGCTGACGTGCGACTTCCTCGGCGGCTTCGAGGTTCGTGCGCAGGGCCGTTTCCTCGATGTTGCGCTGGGAGGTGGACTTGCCGGAGTTCACGTCGATGGCGACGAGAGCTTCGGTCTGGTTGATGACCAGATAACCACCCGACGGCAGACGGGCCGTCGGCGAGAACATCGCGTCCAGATGGCCTTCGACATTGTAGCGTGCGAACAGGCTCTGGCCACGGTTCTGCCAGAGCTTCACCTTGTTGGCATTGCTCGGCATCAGCAGGCGCATGAACTCGCGCGCGCTCTTCCAGGCGGCTTCGCCATCCACGAGGATGTCTTCGATGTCCTTGGAATACAGGTCGCGGATGACGCGCTTGATGAGGCTGGCTTCCTCATAGACCAGTGTCGGCGCAACCGAGGACAGGGCATGGGAGCGGATGTCGTCCCAGAGCTGGAGCAGATATTCGCAATCGCGGGTCACTTCCGCGGCCGGACGACCGGCACCGGCTGTACGGACGATCATCGCCATGGATTTCGGCAGGTCCAGCTCCGCGATGACGTCGCGCAGGCGCCGGCGGTCGGAATCGGACGTGATCTTGCGCGAAACGCCACCGCCACGCAGGGCATTGGGCATCAGGACACAGTAGCGGCCGGCGAGGGAGATATAGGTGGTCAGGGCCGCGCCCTTGTTGCCACGCTCTTCCTTGACGACCTGCACCAGTAGCACCTGACGGCGGCGGATGACTTCCTGGATCTTGTAGTTGCGGAGGAAACGGGCCGTACGGCGCGACGATGCGCTTTCCTCACCCGTATCGTGCTCGCCGCCGACGGTCTCGGGCGCGCGACGGTCCTGGTTGTCGCCGTCTTCGCTGTCCGTGGCGTCTTCGGAAACCGTTTCGGTCTCGGCATCATCGGAAGACTCACCGCGCTCGGCAATTTCCTCTTCCTGGAGCGCGATGAGCTTCTCGCGGTCTGCGACAGGGATCTGGAAATAGTCGGGGTGGATTTCGCTGAAGGCGAGGAAGCCGTGGCGATTGCCGCCATATTCGACGAAAGCGGCCTGAAGGCTCGGCTCTACGCGAATGACCTTGGCAAGATAGATATTGCCCTTGAGCTGCTTCTTGGTCGATGTCTCGACGTCGTAATCTTCGACGCGGTCACCATCCATGACCACAACACGCGTTTCTTCCGCGTGTGTGGTGTCGATGAGCATACGCTTGGTCATGGAAAACTGAACTCCACGACGCTCCGCAATGGCTGCCTTGGCCGGGCGGAACGTCAGATTGTGTGGGGTGGAGGGAACGGCGCAGTCCGAACGCACAGCGGCGGGACACGTTGGGTCCCGTTCCGGTGAGGTCGTTCGCTGCAAGCACGTTGAGTGACATTCGTCCCCTGAACAGACGGCCGGTCCAGAGTCTGGAGCCGGATGAAAAACCTGATCCGGACGGGCGGCTGGCCTGTACCGGAATCCATAAGATCGCCAGTTCGATCCGGTCAGGACAGGATGCGGAGGGCTAGTCGCGCATCTGTCAAACGACGGGACGTCGTGGCGGGGACAGGAAAAGGCGGGAGCGGTACGGGAAAGGCGTGAGCCCGTGTCCGGTCGGACCGCGCTTTACAGGTCCCTGTCACGCAGGATGGCCGAAACAGCCTTCCGTGGCAAGCGCGGCGTTTTTCATTTGTCCGTGCGCTGTTTTCCGGGTGCTTTCTGCCATGTTCCTGACAGGGTTTTGTGCTGTATGATCGCCCCGTCATTCACCGCCGAACGCTGGGAACAAGGGATGCTGACGCGACGCACACTGGTAAGTGGTCTCTCAGGGCTGCCGTTGCTCACTCCCGTTGCAGCATTCGGGCGCCATCCGCTGCATAGGAAACTGTCTGCACCCGCCGTGCATCGCGGGGCCGCACCTCCGAAGCCGCTCGTCATGCTGGACCCAGGACATGGCGGAAAGGACCCCGGCGCGATCGGGATTTCCGGTACCTATGAAAAGCATATCGCGGAAGCCGCCGCGTCCGAACTGAGCCGTCAGCTTCTTGCATCGGGTCAGTACCGTGTTGCCATGACGCGCTCCGAAGACCGCTTCATTCCGCTGGAAGGACGCGTCGAACTGGCCCAGCGGCATCAGGCGCATCTCTTCATTTCCATGCATGCCGATGCCCTGCACGACAGGGATGTGCGCGGTGCGAGCGTCTATACGCTGTCCAGCGGGGCTTCGGATGCGCAGACCGCGTCTCTGGCCCGGACGGAAAACAGTGCGGACCGCTTTGCCGGTCCGGCCTTTCACGGCATGTCGCCTGACGTGCAGCAGATCTTGGCCAGTCTGGTTTCGGAAGAAACGCGGCGCGGTTCGGCACACATGGCGGCAAGTGTCGTCAATTCGTTCCGCAACAGGATCGGACTCCTGGCTCATCCGTCCCGTCATGCGGCCTTCGTGGTCCTGAAATCGTCCGAAATTCCGTCTGTTCTTGTGGAGATGGGATTCATGTCCAACCGGCTGGATGAAGCGGCACTGCGCCAGGCTGTGCATCGCACCCAGGTCGCCAGTGCGATGAAAACCGCCATAGACCGCTATTTTGCCACGCATGCAGGCGTCATGACGGGCTGATCTGCTCACATTGCAATAGAGCCTTCATGGTCATGCGGGTTGCGCATGACGAAAGAATCGGTCATTTAACGCAGCCATGACGTTTCTTTCGATCCTCTCGCTTCGACTTATCGGCCCCTGAACGCCTTATCCAAGGCGGACAGCGCTCCGTTGCGTTCAGGGGATGACAGATCAAAAACCTTCCTGAACCAGACGAGACGATCACAATCATGAGCTTCCACCATCCGTCCTTCGGCACGATCGCCGACGACCGCGTCATCATCTTCGACACCACGCTGCGCGACGGCGAACAGTCCCCCGGCTTTTCGATGAACCTCGAAGAGAAGCTCCGCATGGCCCATGCGCTGAGCAATCTGGGCGTGGACGTGATCGAAGCAGGCTTTCCGGTGGCGTCCGAAGGCGATTTCGAGAGCGTGCGTCGCATTGCCGAGGAAGTCCGCGGGTCGGTCATCTGCGGTCTGGCCCGCAGTGGTGGCAAGCGTGATATCGAATCCTGTGGCGAGGCACTGAAGAAGGCTGAGCGTCCGCGTATTCACAACTTCATTTCCACTTCGCCGCTGCACATGAAGTACAAGCTGCGGATGGAGCCAGAAACGGTTCTGGAAATCATCGCGTCGGGCAACCAGAAGGCACGCCAGTTCACGGATGACGTGGAATGGTCGGCCGAGGACGGCTCCCGCACCGATCCGGACTTCCTGTGCCGCTGCGTGGAAGTGGCGATCCGCAATGGCGCCAACACGATCAACATCCCCGATACGGTCGGCTTTGCCACGCCGGAAGAAATGCGCGCCATCTTCACCATGCTGCGCGAGCGCGTGCCGGGTGCGGATCAGGTCATTTTCTCCGCACATAACCATAACGATCTGGGCCTCGGCGTTGCGAACACGTTGGCGTCCGTCGAAGGTGGCGCACGTCAGATCGAATGCACCATCAATGGCATCGGCGAGCGCGCAGGCAATGCGGCGCTTGAAGAAATCGTCATGGCGCTGCGCACGCGTCACGACCAGTACGGCAAGACGACCGGTATCGAGACGACGAAGCTGTTGGGCATGTCCCGCATGCTGGCCACGATTACGGGCTTTGATGTCCAGCCGAACAAGGCGATCGTCGGCCGCAATGCGTTCGCGCATGAAAGCGGCATCCATCAGGACGGTATCCTGAAGAACGCCGCGACCTACGAGATCATGACGCCGGAAAGCGTGGGCTGGAACAAGACCTCGCTGGTCATGGGCAAGCATTCCGGCCGCGCGGCGTTCCGCGACAAGCTGGCGCAGCTCGGCTACCCGCCGCTGGAAGACGAGGCCCTGAACGCCGCCTTCGCGCGTTTCAAGGATCTGGCCGACAGCAAGAAGGTCGTGTTCGATGACGATATCCGCGCGCTCGTCGATGACGAAAGCCGCGATCACGAGCGGGTCCACCTGATTTCTCTGGAACTGGCGTCCGGCACGAAGCAGAAGTCCCACGCCAAGCTCGAAATCAGCGTCGATGGCGCCATCCAGTATGCGGCCGTCAGCGGCAACGGACCGGTTGATGCGGCGTTCCGAGCCATTGGCGAAGCATTCCCGCATACGGCCGAACTCGCACTGTTCTCGGTCGCCAACGTTACCGAAGGGACCGACGCGCAGGCCCGCACCACGGTCCGCCTGCAGGAAAACGGCAAGCTCGTGGACGGGCAGGGCGCCGATGCCGACACGGTTGTGTCCGCCGTCCGCGCTTATATCCATGCGCTGAACAAGCTCCTGACCAAGCGTGAGCGGACGGAGCCGGAAGCGCTGTCCTGATTCACAGGTACAGAACGCTTTCACGGAACGGGCGTGCGGGGAGACCTGCATGCCTGTTTTTTTGACACGGACACAAACAACTAAATATGATAGTTTATATAAGAAGTAGACAAATATAACACGATCGGTATGGTTTCCTTATCTGTGGAATAAGGGACCGTCATGCCGCATTCATGGCTTTATACGCTTTCAGGACTGCTGGTTGGTTTTCTGGTGGGAATGACCGGTGTGGGTGGCGGCTCCCTGATGACACCGCTGCTGATCCTGCTTTTTGGCGTCAAACCGCAGTCGGCCGTAGGGACGGATCTTCTCTATGCCGCCATCACCAAGATCTTCGGCACGGCCCTTAATCGGCATCATGGTGTTGTACGTTGGAGAATCGTTCTTCTTCAGATGGCCGGCAGCCTTCCCGCAGGACTCCTGTGCCTGATTTTCCTGCGCCATTTCGGCCCGAGTCCGTTTGTTTCGAAGCTGATTACCGAAGTTCTGGGCGTGGCGCTCCTGCTGACGGTTCCTGCCATCCTGTTTAAGCCATGGCTCCAGAAATGGTCCATCGGTGCGGGAACGCCGCGTCCGCAGATTGTCGATGTGCTGACGGTTGTGTTGGGTGTCGTGCTGGGCACGCTGGTGACGCTCTCGTCGGTGGGGGCAGGGGCCATCGGAATGGCGGCGCTGACGGTGCTTTATCCACGGGTCAGCACGCGAGAACTCGTGGCAACCGATATTGCTCATGCTGTTCCGCTGGCGCTTCTGGCCGGTGGGGGGCACTGGCTTCAGGGCGCGGTTGATACCGTTGTGCTGGTGGAACTGCTTATGGGGTCCATTCCAGGCATCCTGCTCGGGACGCTGCTGGCTGGACGCCTGCGAGAGGATGCGCAGAGATGGTTTCTGGGCATCCTCCTGGCGATCATCGGTCTGAGAATGATCTGAGACCTATGATTTCAGACCTCAGGTCTCAGTAACCGTAGCCGCCCTGATAGTTCTGGGCCGGCTGCTGCTGATAGCCACCCTGCTGTGAGTATCCGCTGTTGGCAGGATACTGGCAGTTTGTGTTGGGCGGGCACTGATACTGGGGCTGCTGGCAGGTGGTGCCCCGAGGGCACTGGTACTGCGGCTGCATGTACTGGCCCTGCTGCTGCGGATACGCACCCTGCTGGCCGTTGTAATAACTCTGCTGCTGGCCATTGGCATAGCCGCTCTGATAGCCGGGGCGGTTGGGCGTGGTGATCGCACCTGCGCCGGCACCCAGAACGCCGCCAGCCAGTGCGCCGATCGCCGCACCACGGCCACCGCCTGCAAGAGCGCCGATCGCAGCGCCCGTTCCGCCGCCCAGAAGGCCGCCTCCCAGTGCGCGCGAGCCAGGATCATAGTTTCCCTGACATCCCCCCAGAGCCATGACTGTGGCGAATGCTCCGACCAGCGCTGTACCGCGCAGGGCAGAGTGGGAAAAAGCGGTCCTCATAGTCCGAATCCTTGATCGTCTTTAACGGAAGAGAGCGCTGCTTATAGCTCAATATCCGTTGCGTGGGCGGTTGGGCGTTGTCGCTGCACCAACTGCCGCACCTGTGCCTGCTCCGGCAAGGGCCCCGATGGCCGCACCCGTGCCGCCGCCGGCCAGTGCGCCGATGGCCGCGCCGCCGGCGCCGCCGATCAGGGCGCCAGATCCGGCGCGTGCGCCACTGTCATACGGGCTGCCGCAACCCGTGAGGGCGACACCGCAAAGAGCCAGGGCTGCAAGAAAGCGGGGTGTTGTGAAGGTCTTCATGGCAAAACATCCTGTTTGGCGTTCCGGTCCGCAGCCCGATGACAGGCGCGGCGGAACGGTTTCGCGGATCTAGACACACAGAACGTGACAGAAGGGTGGCAGGATCGGGGCGCACGATTATTTTTTTCCATGTCCCCTGATGGGATCTGTACGATCCGTTAAGATCGGGCGCATTATATTGCGTCCTCGGGCCTTGCTGAACCTGCGTCGTCTGGTTAAGTCCACCCGCGGGGAACCGCCCCGCAATCACGATCCGCCATCTGTCCCCCGCACAGAACCGCGCCAGGAGTTTTGGATGTTTTCTCGTCTGCTGGGTCTCATGTCTGCCGACATGGCCATCGACCTCGGCACTGCCAACACGCTCGTTTATGTCAAGGGTCGCGGTATTGTTCTCGACGAACCCTCCGTTGTGGCGATCGCCGAGGTGCGGGGCAAGAAACAGGTTCTTGCAGTTGGTAACGAAGCCAAACAGATGGTCGGCCGCACACCGGGAAACATCACGGCCATCCGTCCGCTGCGCGATGGTGTGATCGCAGACTTCGAAGTCGCGGAAGAGATGATCAAGCATTTCATCCGCAAGGTTCACAACCGTCGCGCTTTCGCCAGCCCGCAGATCATCATCTGCGTACCCTCCGGTGCCACGGCCGTGGAACGCCGCGCGATTCAGGAAAGTGCGGAGAGCGCGGGCGCACGCAAGGTGATGCTGATCGAGGAGCCCATGGCGGCAGCCATCGGCGCGGGCCTTCCGGTCACGGAACCTTCGGGCAGCATGATCGTGGATATTGGCGGCGGCACGACGGAAGTGGCCGTGATTTCGCTTGGTGGTATCGTTTATGCGCGCTCGGCGCGCGTGGGCGGGGACAAGATGGACGAAGCCATCATCTCCTATATCCGCAAGACCTATAACCTTCTGGTCGGCGAGAGCTCGGCAGAGCGCATCAAGATCGAACTCGGCTCCGCCATGATGCCGGATGATCCCGCGAACCCTGACGGCCCGCTGACGGAAATCAAGGGCCGCGACCTCATCAACGGCGTGCCGCGCGAAGTGATCGTCAGCCAGGCCCAGATCGCCGAGAGCCTGGCCGAACCCGTCATGCAGATCGTCGATGCCGTGACGACCGCGCTTGAGAACACGCCGCCTGAACTGGCTGCCGACATCGTGGACAAGGGCATCGTCCTGTCCGGTGGCGGTGCGCTGCTGTACCGTCTGGACGAGGTGCTGCGTCTGTACACGGGTCTGCCGGTGACGGTTGCAGAGAACGCCCTGTCCTGTGTGGCACTCGGAACGGGACGGGCGCTTGAGGAAATGCGTCGTCTGCGCAGTGTTCTGAGCAGCATGTACTGAGGACTTGGCTGACGCCGGATGCTGTCCATCCATGCCCGGCAGGTGCTTGCAAAGGCCGTCCTGCCTATCCTGATCCTGCTGGCGGTCGGGCTCGTCCTTCTCGGACTGGTCCGTCGTCCCTCCGTTGACGGGGTGCGTCTGATGGCGACGGATTTCATGGCACCGGCCTATCATGGACTGGTCTGGCCGCAGGAGCGGGTAAAGGTCTGGCTGACGGATCTGCGCGGTGCGACGGATCTGGCGAAGGAAAACGCCCGTCTGCGGGACGAAAACCGCGCCCTGCGCCACTGGTATGACGTTGCCGTGGCGCTCGCGGCGGAAAATGGCCGTCTCAAGAAAAGCCTGCACTGGATCCCCGAGACGGTGCCCCAGTATGTGACCGGCCGTGTGACGCGTGATGATGGTGGCCCGTATTCACGCGCGGTCCTGCTGGATGTCGGAAGCGGCCACGACGTCCGGATCGGGGATGTCGCGCTGGATGCCGCCGGGCTGCTGGGGCGTGTCACGGAAGTGGGGCCCCATACGGTCCGCGTCCTGATGATCAATGACGATGCCAGCCGCATTCCGGTCACGCTCGGAAGTTCGCATGGCGATGCGATCATGGCCGGGGATGACACGGCGTCCCCACGCCTGATCTTCTATCCGCAGGACCATCATCCCGTTGAAGGCGAGCGCGTGGAAACCCGCGGCCAGAGCACGATGCCGGCAGGGTTGCCGGTGGGCACGGTCCATTACAGCGCGCCCAACCGTCCGGTCGTGGTGCCGGATGCGGATCTGGATCGTCTGGATATCGTCCGCGTGTTCGATTACGGCGATGACGACTCGCAGGCCCCGGATGCGCCCGGCCGTGTGCGTGTGAAAAAGCTGCCGCAGAACCCTCTGACCGGTCCCCTGCCGTTCTCATGGCTGCCCAACCTGCCGGACATGCCGGGGCGGGGAGGGCAGTAAGCGTCATGGTTGCCGAGAACTCCACGCCGCATCTGCATTCCGCCGTCGAGCCGAAACAGACCTTCCGCCGCGCGCTCGATATGGCGGCCAGGGCAGCCATGCCGTCCCTGTTCATCGTGTTTTCCGCGATCCTGCTGTCCGCGCCCTTCGGTATTCCCGGACAGGCGCAGCTTCAGTTCGGGATTGCGATGTGTACGGTCTGGTTCTGGGCCTACAGCCGTCCGCGCTCCATGCCAGCTCTTGCGGTTTTCCTGTGTGGACTGGTGGTGGAGATCTTCAGCTTCGGGCCGCCGGGGACCGTGCTGCTGTCACTGCTGGTGATCTACGGTGTGGCGCATCACTGGCGCTATGGCCTGTCGCGTCTGGGCTTCATCGCGGGATGGCTGATCTTCAGCGTTTTTGCCGCTCTCGCTTCCTTTTTCCAGTGGGCGCTCGTGTGCCTGCATGCCGTGGCCCTTCTTTCTCCTGCACCCGGCCTCTTTCAGGCAGCGCTGACAATCGGTATCTATCCCAGCCTGACAGCGCTATTTGTCTGGGGACGCCGCACATTTGCCAATCCCGATCAGGCCTGACAGCGTCTTTTGTGTTCCGCGTGCCCTGTGCCGTGCGGAGAGCCGCTTTCTTTTCCGGATCCTGAATTCCTGCCCTGATGTTTTCCCGAAACAATCCTTTCCGGTCTCGGATACGCCAGAAGCGCCAGGCTGAGCCTGTGCGGTCGGGGCGTGGCGTCTTCACACGCCGTGCGCTGCTGGTCATGGCCGTGCAGGCCGGGGTTCTGGGAGCGCTGGGGCGGCGCCTCTACACTTTGCAGGTCGTGGATGGTGGCCATCTGCGCCAGCTTGCCGAGCGCAACCGGACCAGCAAACGCCTCCTCGCTCCGGCGCGGGGCACGATCCATGATCGTTTCGGCGTGGCGCTGGCAGATAACAAGGTGAGCTGGCGCGCGCTTCTGATGCCCGAAGAGACGACGGATATTCCGGCCGTTATCGAACGTTTCTCCCAGATCGTTCCTCTGGACGAGCATGACCGCGCCCGGATCGAACGCGACCTGCGGCATGTTCATAAATACGTCCCCGTCACCCTGCATGAGTTCCTGTCCTGGGACGACATGGCGCGCATCGAGCTTAATGCGCCGTCTCTGCCAGGCGTTCTGGTCGATGTTGGATCGACGCGGCTTTACCCGTTCAAGGATCTGACGGCCCATATCGTGGGCTATGTCGCTCCTCCCAACGAAGAGGACGTGGCAAAGGACACGACGCTTTCGCTTTCGGGCATGCGCGTCGGGCGTGCCGGGATTGAGCAGACGCAGGAAGCCGTGCTGCGCGGTGAGCCAGGCTCCGTGGAGATGGAAGTCAACGCGGTCGGTCGTGTCATTGGCGAGATCGATCGCGTGGAAGGCCAGCAGGGCGAAGATGTGCGCCTGACGCTGGATTCCGTGCTCCAGCAGCAGGTGCTCAACCGCCTTGAGGATCGTGTCGCCAGTGCGGTGGTCATGGACTGCCGCAATGGCGAGGTGATGGCGATGGTCAGCACGCCGTCCTTCGATCCGTCGCTGTTTGACTCCGGCGTGAGCCACGCCCAGTGGAACGAATGGGCGAATGATCCTCGTACGCCGCTTGTGGACAAGGCGGTTTCGGGCCTTTATCCGCCCGGCTCCACCTTCAAGCCCGCGGTGGCCCTTGCTGCTCTGAAATCCGGTTCCGTTACGGCGCAAGACCGTTTCAACTGTCCGGGATATTATGATCTCGGCGGGGTGCGTTTCCATTGCTGGAACCGCTGGGGGCATGGCCTCATCAACATGCGCGAAGGCCTGAAATATTCCTGCGACGTCTATTTCTATGAAGTGGCGCGCCGCTGCGGCATGGACCCGATCCAGGCCGTGGGCAATGCGATGGGGCTGGGGGTCAAGCTGGGGATCGAACTGCCGCATGTCCGCGCTGGTGTGATTCCCACGCCGGAATGGCGGCAGAAGCACGGCTTCCACTGGAACGGTGGTGACACGGTCAATGCCGGCATCGGGCAGGGCTTCGTGCAGGTGACGCCTCTGGCGCTTGCCACCTATGTCTCGCGCATTGCCTCGGGCCGGGATGTGCAGCCGCATCTGTTGCGGGCGACCAATGATCAGATGTCCGCGATGGCTTCCGTGGACGATGTGGCAAAGGTCGATCTGCCGTCCGAGTATCTGGACGTGGTGCGCGGGGGGATGTTCGCGGTCGTCAATGACCCGCACGGTACGGCACCCAAGGCACGGCTGGATCTGCCGGGCATCCAGATGGCGGGCAAGACCGGCTCCGCGCAGGTGCGGCGCGTCTCGCGGGCCCTGCGTGAATCCGGACACTTCAATTCCATGAACCTCCCCTGGGAGTATCGTCCCCACGCGCTGTTCATCTGCTTTGCGCCTTATGACAATCCGAAATACGCGGTCTCGGTCGTTGTGGAGCACGGTAACGCAGGTGCGGATGAAGCCGCCCCACTGGCCAAGCTCATCATGACCGATACCCTGCTGCGCGATCCCGCCAGCGATGTGCGTCCGCCTGCGCCGAGCGTTGCGCAAACACCGTCACCGGTCGCAGACGGAAGCGCACCTGCACCGACAGTTCCTGCTCCCGCCGCATCTCCGGAACAGACGGATCCGGGAGCGGCGCAATGAGACGGAACGGCATGAACACGTTCGGCTTCCTCAAATCCGACCGGCGGCTCCTGCGGGCCGAACCCGATTTCCGCCCGATGGCGCGCCTGCTTCAGGTTAACTGGCTTTATGTGCTGCTGGTCTGTGTGCTGGCGGGCGTGGGTTACATTGCGCTGTATTCGGCAGGGGGTGGTTCGGCCAAGCCGTTTGCGGGACCACAAATGGTGCGGTTCGGCTTCGGGCTGGTGATGATGATTGCCGTCTCGCTCGTCAGTCCGCGTATCCTGCGCATGGCGTCCATGCCGATCTACCTGCTTTCCGTCACGCTGCTCGCGCTTGTGCTGCGTATGGGACATGTGGGCAAAGGTGCGGAACGCTGGATCAATCTGGCGGGCATGCAGTTCCAGCCCTCCGAATTTGCCAAAATCGGCCTCGTGTTGATGCTGGCAACGTGGTTTCACCGCATCGGCAATGAGCGGATGGGCAATCCGCTACGCCTGATCCCGCCAGCACTCCTGACGCTGCTGCCGGTCCTGCTGGTGCTCAAGGAACCCAATCTCGGAACTGCGACCATCATCGGCGTCATCGGTGCGACGATGTTCTTCGCGGCCGGAATGCGGCTATGGCAGATCCTGCTGCTCGTGGCGCCGCTGCCGTTCATGGGCAAGCTGATCTACAGCCATCTGCACGACTACCAGAAGGCCAGGATCGACACGTTCCTGCACCCCGAGCATGATCCGCTGGGCGCGGGTTACAACATCATCCAGTCCAAAATCGCGCTTGGCTCCGGTGGCATGTGGGGCGAGGGATACCTGCATGGAAGCCAGGGCCAGCTGAACTTCCTGCCGGAAAAACAGACAGACTTCATCTTCACCATGATCGGCGAAGAATGGGGCTTCGTCGGCGGGATTGCTGTCATCACGCTGCTAGGCACGCTCGTCATGGGCGGAATGCTCATCGCCATCCGCAGCCGCAACCAGTTCGGGCGTCTGCTGGGTCTGGGCATTGCAATGGATTTCTTTCTGTACTGCGCTGTGAACCTGTCGATGGTCATGGGCGCCATCCCGGTCGGCGGCGTGCCTCTGCCGCTCATTTCCTATGGCGGTTCGGCCATGCTGACGATGATGTTCGGCTTTGGCCTGCTCATGTCCGCCTGGGTGCATCGCAACGAACGCGATCCCGGCACGGAAGACGATGACGACGACTAGTCCTGAAGCAGGTCTGCCAGATCGTTCTGCAAAGTGAAGGGCCGTGCAGGGGCCGCAGGCTCCAGTGGGCGTACGCCGCACCTCATCAGAAAATCCGCAATCCGGTCCAGCGTTTCTGGATCACGCGTCGGATCATCCGCGCTGCCCTGCGGCACCCAGATCAGCGTTTCGTAACGCGCCCGCGTCAGCAGAACGCGATAGGTATTCAGCCGCCACAGCGTCGCCTCTGCTGTGCTGACATTGGCCCATTTCGTGCCTGAAAAGCGGCGTGGCTGCCAGCGATCGCCTGAAGGCGCACGGATCAGATCGCCGTCCCAGCACAACCCCACAAAATCCAGCTCCAGTCCCTGAATGGCAAACTCCGTCGCACAGGTCTCGAGCGCGTCGGAGGCCCGGATATCCTTATCCGGGACCCAGCGGTTCAGGAACCATTGGGAGACAGCTTTGTCGTCCATATGCGGGACTTCGCAGCCCAACCCTTCGGCCCGCAGCCGCTTGGCCTTCGAACTTGCCACCAGTCCGCACCGATAGGTCAGGCGCGAACGGTGTCGCAGCCCAGCCCGCAGATCGTCCAGACTACGCGTGAGACGGAACGGAAGATCCGTCTGCCCGGCCAGACGCTGCGCCGTCTCGACGTCTCCGTTCAGAACGGCGTTGACCCAGCGCGGCGCAGTTTCCTCGCGCAGGGAGCGGATGGCCACACCGAGATGCAGAAAACGCTGCCGCCCGGCTTCAGGCGTTGTGGGCAGATGCGTCAGATCCCCGGTTCCGATCACGTCTGGAGCGGCTTCAACGCGCCATGCCGGATGGCTCAGAAGGGCCTCACCCCAACAGGCCAGACCGCCTTCACCGTCATTGATTTCCTGCCCATGCCCGATCAGGCACAGAATGGCCGCGAACCCGTCGTGCCGTCCCATGATGTCCAGCAGATGCGCAGGTTCGGACTCTGTCAGCTTCACATGCCGCGATGCACTTTTGCGGACAGCCTGAGCCTGCTTCCAGCATCGCTGGGCTTCATCAATGACCATGACATGCTCAGGCGGACATTCCGCTGGCCGTCCGACATAGTGATCGCGGAACTTCGTCAGGGACTGGATGGTGGACTCCATCCGCTGCTCCACGAGGAGACGTTTTTGCCCACGGCTGACCGTATCGCGCGTCAGAGCTTCCCGCAGCACCGAAACAAGAGTGGGGTTGCCTGTCAGGAACGTCGCACCCGTCCCGTCGTCCCCATCTGCAAAAGCCGCTTTCAGCCCACACAAGGTTTTGCCAGCGCCCGGAATACCCGACACGAACACGATGACCTTACACCTTTCCGTCCGGGCTTTTTGCAGAATACTGGCGATGCAGGCAGAAGTCTGTGTCAGGTTCGTCGCATCTGCACGGGCGGTGTGGATATCGGCAACGCTGTGTGTGGCGTAAATCTGCCGTGCCGCTTCCACGATGCTCGGGACCGGATCGTAAGGAGCATGTTCCCATTGAGCGGGAATCAGCGGATTTTCGGTATGAGCCGTCTGCAATGCCAGCGTGGTCAGGAGCGTTTTCAGCCCGGTCGCATTGACGCGCTGAACCTCTGTGACGCCCAAAGGCAACAGAAGCGGCGTTGTCTGGGCGCGGGGCGGCGCATCCGTGGCGACCAGAACGGGAATGAGCGGATGATTTCGGCTGGCGGTATGAAAATCCAGCAGATCGAGCGCATAGCCTTCCGTCTGGGAGAGGGCTGACGCATCGAAACTGGACGAGCCGATCTTGAATTCCAGCACGTAAATCGCGCCGGGCGACACGAGGACCGTGTCGATCCGTCCGCCAAGCCGAGGAATCGGGAACTCGAACAGAACCTGCCAGTCCTGTGCGTTGGGAATTGTGGGGAGGATATCGCGCAGAAGATCGATCTGCGCTTGCCAGGCACGAGCCTGCTGCGGCTCGCCCTGGAAACGGTTCTGCACCACCTTGTGGGACAGGGCGGCGCAGAGCTGGTCCGGTGGGGTGTGAAGGAACGTGGTGACGGATCCGGACCACCACGCTCCCATGGCCTCAGCCCTCGATCTGGCCGAAATCGGCGATCAGTGCCGTTGTCTCCCGGAAGCGGGACAGCAGTTTGAGGCGGTTGGCCCGCACTTCCGGTTCCGGCGTATTGACTGTCACGGCTTCGAAGAACCGGTCCAGCGTCGGACGCAGGGCCGCAATGGCCTGCATCGCATCGGTGAAGCGCTCTTCCTTCAGAGCTGTCTCAATCGCGGGGACCGCCTGATCCAGACCCGTAGCCAGAGCGCGTTCCTCGTCCTGCGTATAGAGGGCAGGATCGGGCGCGCCAGTATGCGGGCCGTCCTTTTTGTCCTCAATGCGCAGGATGTTGGCGGCGCGCTTGGCGGCGGCGAGCAGGTTGCGCCCGTCTTCCGTCTGGATCATCTCCGACAGCGCTGAGGTCCGGGCCAGAAGCCGCACCAGATCGCCATCAAGACCACCGGCCAGCGTTGCGGCCAGCACGTCATGCCGCTCGCCTTCGCTGCGAAGCTGCACGCGCAGGCGCTCCGCAATGAAGTCCGGCAGCTTGGCCAGTTCGCCACCCGTCCGTCCATTGGCGGCCTGTGCGAACAGTTCAGACAAGTCCAGACGCAGCCCGTTGTCACGGATTGTGCGGATGATGCCGAGTGCTGCACGACGCAGCGCATACGGATCGCCCGAACCGCTCGGCAGTTCGCCAATGGCAAAGAAGCCAGCCAGCAGGTCCAGTCGGTCCGCAAGGGCAACCGCGACCGAAACCGGTGCCTTCGCGGTGTCGTCTGACTGACCGCGCGGCAGGTAATGCTCCGCCACGGCACGAGAGACGGCTTCGTCCTCGCCATCATGCACCGCGTAATAGCCGCCCATGACGCCCTGAAGTTCCGGGAACTCGCCGACCATCCCGGTCGTCAGATCCGCCTTGGCCAGCAGACCCGCGCGTTCAGCCTGGGCGATCTGCGCGCCATCAAGACCCATGGCCTGAGCCACGGTGCCCGCCAGCTTCGAGATCCGCTCGGCGCGTTCGGCCTGCGTACCGAGC
Organism: Gluconobacter oxydans; assembly: GCF_006539685.1. Lineage (GTDB taxonomy): Bacteria > Pseudomonadota > Alphaproteobacteria > Acetobacterales > Acetobacteraceae > Gluconobacter > Gluconobacter oxydans. The sequence continues at coordinate 7,935 of NZ_BJNM01000023.1, read as the reverse complement.
TCGGCATGGAACGTCACTGCCGCCAGCGCCGGAACGCGGTCGGCCAGCTTGGTCTTGCGATCCAGATCCCAGAAATGCCGCGCATCGGCAAAACGGGCGCGGAGCACACGCTCATTGCCCGCTGTGGTCAGCTTGCCGCCATCCTTGAACGGCAGATTGCCGACGAACGCGAAATACGGTGCGGCCTTGCCATCCGGGTTGCGCAGGGCAAAATAGCGCTGGTTGATCCGCATGGAGACCTGCATCACTTCGGCAGGCAGATCCATGAACGCAGCATCAATCTTGCCGAGAAGCGGGACGGGATATTCGACCAGTCCACAGACTTCATCGACCAGCCCGTCATCCTGTACGACCATGATGCCATGCTGGTCCGCCAGACGCGTCACGCCGGTGCGCACCATGTCGCGGCGGCTATCCATGTCCACGATGACCGAGCGCGTCTCAAGCTCTTCCTGCCACTGCTGGCCGGACAGGATCTCGAACGGACCCGGCGCCAGAAAGCGATGGCCTTCGGAGAGGTTGGACGCCTTCAGACCATGTGCGTCATCACCCTCGCGGGCGAGAGCGAACGGTACGACATGCCCGTCCAGCAGGCAGGCGATCCGGCGCAGCGGGCGGACCCAGGTGAAGTTCGAGCCCGCACCCCAGCGCATGGATTTCGGCCAGGGGAACTTCCACAGAAGCTCGGGCACGGCTTCGGCCACGCGGCTTTCCGCGCTCACGGGATCAAGCGATTTGTTCAGGACCCAGAAGCCGTTTTCCAGCGTCAGCTCATCGGGTGTCACGCCATGCTTGCGGGTGAAACCGGCCAGAGCCTTCTCGGGCGCACCTTCACGCGGGCCACGCTCGGATACGTTGCGGGCCGGGATTTCGGCATCGACGGTCAGGCTCGCCGCAATGCGGCGGGCGCCGAAGAACGTGCGCAGATCACGCGGATTCAGGCCACTGAGTGCCTTTGCCAGCATATTGCCCAGCTCAACAGCTGCGCCAGCCTGCATGCCAGAAGGAATTTCCTCACTGAACAGTTCGATAAAAAATTCAGCCATGGGACGTCTCCTCCTCACCGGCGAGCCAGGCTTCGCAGGCGTCTTTGGCGAGCTCACGGACGCGCCCGATATAGGATGCGCGCTCGGACACGGAGATCACGCCCCGCGCATCGAGCAGATTGAACAGATGCGAGGCTTTGAGGCACTGGTCATAAGCGGGCTGGGCCACGCCGGCCTCGGCCAGACGCATGGACTCACGCTCGGCATCGTTGAAATGGGTCAGCAGCATCTGCGTGTCGGCGAGCTCGAAATTATGGCGCGAATAGTCCTGCTCGGCGCGCAGGAACACATCGCCATAGGTCAGGCCCTTGCCGTTGAAGTCGAGGTCGTAGACGTTCTCGACGCCCTGCACATACATCGCCAGACGCTCGAGCCCGTAGGTCAACTCCGTGGACGGCATGACGGTCGGAATACCGCCAACCTGCTGGAAATAGGTGAACTGCGAGACTTCCATTCCGTCACACCACACTTCCCAGCCCAGCCCCCAGGCGCCGATGGTCGGGTTTTCCCAGTCATCCTCGACGAATCGGATATCGTGCAGTTCCGGATCGATCCCGATGGCGCGGTAGCTGTCGAGCAGAAGCTGCTGGCTGTCTTCCGGCGTCGGCTTGAGCAGTACCTGATACTGGTAATAGTGCTGCAGGCGGTTCGGGTTCTCGCCGTAACGGCCATCCGACGGACGGCGGCAGGGCTGCACATAGGCGGCGGCCCAGGGCTTGGGGCCGAGCGCGCGGAGCGTGGTGTGAGGGGAGAGCGTGCCTGCTCCGAGTTCGGTATCGTAAGGCTGCAGGATGGCGCAGCCCTTCTCGGACCAGAATTGATGAAGGCGCAGGATCAGGTCCTGAAAGCAGAGCGGCCGGGTCGCAGACAATTCGATAGGCTCCGGTTGGCAGAAATCGGGCGCCACCTTACAGGCACAGGCCCCTAACCGGAAGGGAGCGTCATTTCGCCGATCTTGTAGACTGGGCGCGAGTGCATCATATGATTGACGCTCTGCAATTTCTTCATCTGGAAGGATGATGACGATGAACAACGAAGAACGCGATCTGATCGCCCGTTTCGTCGCCCGTGTCGGGGGAGGGCCGCAGGTCACGGGGCCTGGACAGCCACCGGCCGCGCCCCTGCCGCCGATCGACCCTGAAGCGGACCGCTTCATCGCCGAGAACTTCCAGAAATATCCGGAAGCCCGCTACCGCATCACCCAGATGGCCGTGGTGCAGGAAGCCGCGCTCGCGCAGGCGCAGAACCGCATCCGCCAGCTCGAGTTCCAACTCCAGCAGGCCCAGCAGCAGCTCGCACAGGTGCAGCAGTCGGGCGGGTCCAAGCCGGGACTGTTCGGGGGCCTGTTCGGTGGCGGCGGCAACCGTCCGCAGCAGTCGGCACCGCCGCCGGGCTGGGGTTCGCAGGCCGCTCCGCCGCCGAACTTCATGCCGCAGCAGCAGTACGCTTACCCGCCGGGTTATCAGCCGGGCATGTTCCAGCGCGGCGGCTCGGGCTTCCTCGGCTCGGCTCTGACGACGGCCGCGGGTGTGGCTGGCGGTATGATGGCCGCCAACGCGCTTGAAGGCCTGTTCTCCGATCATCACGGTGCTGGTGGTGATGCTGCCGGTGGCTGGGGTGCGGGTGGCGACACCATCATCAACAACTACGGCAGCGATGCTTCGGCCTCCGATCCCTTCGGTGGTGCCGGGACCGATGCCGGCAGCTTCTCCGATTCTGACTTTGGCGGCGGCGGTGATGCTGGTGGTGGCGGAGATTTCGGCGGCGGTGACGGCGGCGGCTTCGACGACATGTTTTGAGTCTGCCCCTCTCAGGCAGGCATCATTCAAAGCCCGTCCGGACCTGACGTCCGGGCGGGTTTTTTGATGTTTGCCAACCGGGCGGCCTATGCTGCGTTCGCTTTCATGACTGTCCCCATTTCCCAGCCGGGAGGCCATACTCGATGTCCCAATCCGCCCCGACCGCCGATTTCCGCGATCTCTGCGCTTTTGATGCGCTCGAAGACGGAAAAATCACGCCGTTTTCCCTGGACGGCACGCCGGTGGTTCTCATCCGGGACGGGGAGAATGTGCATGGTTTCGCCGGAAAATGCCCCCACAAGGAGGCGCCGCTGGAGCAGGGCGCTTTTTGTAAGACGGAAAAAGGAAGTGTGCTGGTCTGTCCCTGGCACAAAGCGGTTTTTGATGCGACGGATGGCAGCCTCGTTGAACCACTGGCGCTCGACCCCCTGCCGCAGTACCCGGTCCAGATCGTTGATGGCCGTGTGCTGGTCGGGCTGAAGCCGAAGCAGCGTCAGGCTCCGGAAAAACGACAGGAAAACGAAAGTGTCCTGCTTCTCGGCGCCGGGGCGGCGGCTGTCAGTGCGGCGGTGACGCTTCGGGCGGAAGGGTTTGCGGGCACTATCACGATGGTCAGCGAGGAAAAGGATCTTCCTTACGACCGCACCGCCCTGAGCAAGACCGTTCTCGTCAGCGAATCCGAAAAGGCTCATGCGCCCCCGGTTCGGGAAGAGGAATTCTATACCCAGCGCGGCATTACCCGTGTCCGCGGGCATGTGGCGCAGTTCGATCCGCAGACCCGTACGGCCAAATTACAGGACGGGACGGAACTGACGGCCGATCATGTCCTGATTGCGACGGGGGCCGTGACCAGAAAGCCGGATATTCCGGGCGTGGACATGAAGGGCGTCTATACGCTGCACCGTGAGGCGGATGCGGAGCGGATCGCCGCCATTCTGGATCCCGATCTGGCGGTGACGATCGTGGGGGCAGGGTTTATCGGGCTTGAAGCCGCCTCTTCCCTGCGGCAACGCGGTGTAGGCGTGACGATCATCTCCGACAGCGAAATCCCGATGGAAAAGCAGTTCGGCCGCGAAATTGGTATCCGCCTGCGCCAGCTGCATGAAGAAAACGGCGTGGCGTTCGTCTCGGATGCGCGGGTCACGAAAATCTATGCCGAGGACGGCAAGGACGGAACGGCTTCGGGTGTGGAACTCGACGACGGAACCCGTCTGCCTGCCGCGTTCGTGCTGCTGGGCGTGGGTGTGACACCCGCCACGGATTATGTGTCGGGTCTGGAGCGCGATGAGAGCGGCGCGATTGTCGTGAACGGTCAGATGCGCGTGACCAGAGGCGGTGAGGCCGGGGTCTATTCCGGCGTGTATGCGGCCGGGGATGCCTCTGCCGTTTTCCATGACGGCGCACCACGGCGAATCGAGCACTGGCGCCATGCCGAAGTGCAGGGGAGGATCGCGGCCCTGGCGATGATGGGACATGACACCCCCAACGTGCCGATGCCGTGGTTCTGGACGCAGCAGTTCGGCAAGAAGATCGAGCTTCTGGGCTGGGGCGAGAGCTTCGATAACGTGGCGCTGGAAGGCGATATCCGCGGATTCAAGTTCCTCGCGACCTATCTCAAAGACGGCAGGCCCATCGCCCTGGCCGGGGCCGGGCATGCCGCCGATATGGCGCGGGCTGCGGTCGATTTCGATGGTTTCATGCAGGAAAAGGCCTGAACGCGTCCCCGAGGTCGCAGAAAACTTGACATGAGAGGGCCGTCCCGGCTTCCTGCGCCCACTTATCCGCACAGGACGTTGAAGAGGCCCGACATGCATCCATACCGCACCCATGACTGTAGCGCCCTGCGTGAGGAGAATGCCGGGCAGGTTGTCCGCCTTTCCGGCTGGGTGCACAGCAAGCGCGATCATGGCGGCCTGCTGTTCATCGACCTGCGCGACCATTACGGCGTAACGCAGATCGTCATTCCCGCTGGCACGGACCTGCTGGAAAAGGCCGAGCGCCTGCGCGTCGAGAGCGTCATCACCGTGACCGGCAAGGTCGTGGTGCGTCACGGTTCCCAGCGCAACCCGAACCTGCCGACCGGTGACGTCGAGGTTCTGGCGGACGCCCTTGAGGTCCGCTCCAGCGCCGAAGTCCTGCCGTTCCAGGTGGCGGGCAACGAGAACTATCCCGAAGACCTGCGTCTGAAGTATCGCTACATCGACCTGCGCCGCGACAAGATGCACCAGAACATCATGCTCCGCAGCAAGGTTATCACGAGCCTGCGCCAGCGCATGATCGAGCAGGGCTTCACCGAGTTCCAGACCCCGATCCTGACGGCTTCGTCCCCGGAAGGTGCGCGTGACTTCCTCGTCCCGGCGCGTCTGCATCCGGGCAAATTCTACGCCCTGCCGCAGGCTCCGCAGCAGTTCAAGCAGCTTGCCATGGTCGCCGGTTTCGACCGTTACTTCCAGATCGCACCCTGCTTCCGTGATGAAGCCTCGCGCGCTGACCGCAGCCCGGGCGAGTTCTACCAGCTCGATTTCGAGATGTCCTTCGTCACGCAGGAAGACGTCTTCACCGTGCTCGAACCCGTCCTCGCCGGCGTGTTCAACGAATTCACGCCCGAAGGCTGGAAGATCACGGACGGCGCATTCCCGCGTATTCCGTATGCCGATGCGATGCGTGACTACGGCTCCGACAAACCAGACCTGCGTAACCCGCTGATCATCAAGGACGTCACGGATGCCTTCCGCGACTCCGGTTTCGGTCTGTTCGCCAAGATCGCAGCCTCCGGTGGCCAGATCCGTGCCATCCCGGCTCCGGGTGCGGGTGACCGTCCGCGCGGCTTCTTTGACAAGCTGAACAGCTGGGCCCGTGAAAACGGTGCCGGTGGTCTGGGCTACATCATCTTCGGGGAAGAAGGCGGCAAGGGCCCGATCGTCAAGAACCTCGAAGCCGATCGCGTCGAGAGCATCCGTGAAATCTGCGGCCTCAAGGCCGGGGATGCCGTGTTCTTCGCCGCAGGCAAGGGCGATGAAGTCGCCAAATTCTCCGGCGTGGTGCGCACCAAGGTCGCAACCGAGCTGGACCTGATCGAGAAGAACGCCTTCCGTTTCTGCTGGGTCGTGGACTTCCCGATGTACGAGCTGAACGAGGAAACCGGGAAGGTCGACTTCTCGCACAACCCGTTCTCCATGCCGCAGGGTGGCCTTGAGGCGCTGAACACGCAGGATCCGCTGACGATCAACGCCTATCAGTACGACATCGTCTGCAACGGCGTGGAACTGTCCTCGGGCGCCATCCGGAACCATCTGCCGGACGTCATGCTGCGTGCTTTCGAGATCGCAGGCTATGGCCCCGAGGTCGTGGAAGAGCGTTTCGGCGGCATGCTGAACGCCTTCCGTTACGGTGCCCCGCCGCATGGTGGTGCAGCGCCTGGCGTGGATCGTATCGTGATGCTGCTGGCCGATGAGCCGAACATCCGCGAAGTCATCCTCTTCCCGCTGAACCAGAGCGGCGAGGACCTGATGATGGAAGCACCGGCCCCGGTCGAGCCCGCCCGTCTGAAGGAGCTTCATCTGGCGCTCGACCTGCCGAAGCCCAAGCCGACCGCCAGCAAGTAAGTAAGCCTGACGCAGCCTTATCCGCTGTTGAGAACCGGTATCTTTCATTCGGAAGATGCCGGTTTTTTCATATCGTCTGCAACACTTTGTCATTTCTATCGTTGGAGAAACAGATCCCAACCTTCAAGGCAGACACTCCAATGGCCGACGACAAGAAGAACGCCTTCCTGACAGACGTGCAGACGCTGCGCGCAAACGCAAAAAAATCCCTCGACGACGGTGCGGTGACCGCCACCTACAAGGGTGACGTCAAGACCACGATCGATATCCTTCAGGCCGTCGTGGCGACCGAACTGGTCTGCGTCCTGCGCTACACGATGCACGCCATTTCCGTCGAAGGCCTGACCAGCGAGAGCGTCGGTGCCGAGTTCAGCGAGCACGCAGCTTCCGAGCGCAAGCACATGCTGGCCGCTGCCAACCGCATCGACCAGCTCGGTGGCGTGCCGAACTTCAACCCCGAAGGTCTGGCCACGCGTTCTGCGACCGAATACGGCAATGGCGGTAACCTGGTCGAAATGGTGAAGCAGGATCTGATCGCCGAGCGCGTCGTGATCGAGCATTATCAGGAACTGATCCGCTATTTCGGCGACAATGATCCCACGACCCGCATCATGCTCGAAGGCTTCCTGGCCGACGAGGAAGATCATGCCACCGATCTGCACGACCTGCTGGTCGCTCATGAAGGCAAGCCCTTCCTGAACTGATCGCGGTCAATCGAACATCTGAAAAAGGGCGCTTCCTTTCACGGGAAGCGCCCTTTTTTGCGGTTATGCGGGGATCACGAAATCCGGAAACATAAAATTATGCACTGCCCGGATTCCGCCACAGATGCGCCTCAGACGCGCCAACACAAGCCGTGCATCATCTTTCCGTGACAAGGCGTCATGGAAAGGAGAGCATGGATGCTGAAACATCTGTCAGGCATCTTGGCTGTTTCCGCCCTGTTTGCAGGTACGATGGCGATTGCGCCAATGACGGGAACAGCCCATGCACAGTTCGTGCCCTATAGCGGCCCTTACCGCCAGCCGCCTCCGCCCCCGCATGTTCTGCCCGAACCTGTCCCGCCCCATCATGGCGACATGCGCTGGATTCCGGGGCACTGGCGCTGGAGCGGGAACGGCTATCAGTGGCAGCCGGGCCATCTGACGCGACGCTTCAATCTCCGTCACGCCTGATACGGGCAGGGGCCGGAGCCGTGTCTCCGGCCCCCTTGTGCTGTCAGACTGTGACCAGGACCGGAACGTGGTCGGAGGCCTTTTCCTTCGCGCGCTCGTCCCGGTCGATCACGAAGGATTTCAGCCGTTCCGTCAGGCGGGGGGACAGCAGGGCATGATCAATCCGCAGCCCGGCGTTCCGCTGGAACGCTGCCGCCTGATAGTCCCAGAACGTATAATGACGGCCGGTGGGTTGCAGGGCGCGCAGGGCATCCGTCAGCCCCATCCATTCCAGCCTGCGGAAAGCCGCCCGCGTCTCGGGGCGCACCAG
>NZ_BJNM01000022.1 GCF_006539685.1 Gluconobacter oxydans | reverse complement strand
TCTGATGGGCTGGGAGAAGAAGGATCTGCCAGACACCAACGGCATCAACGGGGCGTCCTTCCATCTTGGCATCGTCGATAACGGGTATGCCAACACGCTCGATCCGTCCCAGAATGGCGCGGGTGAAATCGTGTGGAATCACAACGGCGCGAATGTCGGGGGGCTATCGCTGTGTGGTGCTTCGGGTTGTGGCCTGGATGTCCGGGCTGACGGACTTATGACGACCACACAGCAGCTCAATGCCCAGAGCACGATCGCCATGACTGCGGGAAACCAGCTTCAGTTCATTCCGTCCGATAACAACGGATATTCGTACTGGTATGCGCCGCCGTCTGTTGGCGGATTGACCCTGTCTGCCAGGACGTATCAGGGCGGTGATGCCTCGATTACGGGCTACAACGGAACATTCACTGGTGCAGCGCAGGTTACGGGCGATGTTACGGCTGGAGGTACTGTTCTCGGTAAAGGCGGCGTTAGTGTCGGGAACGGGCAGAGTCTGATTCTTTTTCCGTCCACGACGGGCGATTACTCTTATCTGACAGGAACGTCAGCGACCCAGATTTCTGCAAAAACGTCTGTTGGCGGAGATGCGGATATTAGCGGGCATATGTTCAAAGAGAATCTGGTGACCCCAGCCAGTAGTAGTTCCGCCTGTGAAGCGGGGCAGTTTACCGATGATGCAAACTATCACTACGTCTGTGTTGCAAATAATACGTGGAAGAGGGTTGCGTTAAGTTCTTTTTGATTTAGCTGTTTCGGGATTTATTTGAGACAATGAAGCCTGAAATTGATTTATACCTTGATCTCATAAGGATATTCTTCACGAATTGGGCTGTTCTGGTACATTTATGAGGTCAAAGAATATTCTGTTATTTTCCGAGTGTCTTGCCCGGATATTTTCTGCCTGCAAACGGTTGCGGATCAAGGCAGAGCGCTCCCGATATGTCGTGTAGATGTTCTGGAGGACCTGCATCATTCCGGGCAGGCTCTTGAGTTTCTCCAGTTCCGATAGGAAGGGTGCACGCCGGGGCGCCATCCACTGGTCTTCACCGGAACGCATGTCGTCAGAGATCTGGGACATGAAATTACCAGTCCAGCCATCAACGAAGTTCCGAAGATCCAGTCCCTGCTTTGAAGGGTTGTCGCCGCGATTACGGGATGATTTCCACATCCATTCTTCCGGAGACTTGTAAAAATAATGATAAATCCCGATTTTTTCGAAAATGATGTGGTCCGCAAAAGCCGCGCTGGAGGGGACTCCCGCCGGCGGTGACTGCCATGTATGGGGCGTTCCGTCCGAGAGGCACATTGTTGTTGAATATCGGTATGACGCAACGGGATAATGCGCCTGCGACTGGATGACCTGTGCCGGGCGGAACATTGATTTAACGAGACGGCTGCCTGGATCGCCAATGACGTCATGTCGCACGAAACGCGAGTTCCGCATCGTGAGGGGATCACGGAACAAAGTTTCCTCTCCTTCTGGGAGGGGTTCGGAGGCGACAAACCGCCAGTTCAGCGAGATGGCGTCGACCGGGTGTGTTTCAGTCCAGAGGAGGTAATCCTGAAGGTTTGAAAAACGCTGTGGATCGAGGGCAATGAATTCATCTCCATCCAGCACCTGGACCCAGCTGAAGTCGAGAATGTCGGGGACAATGCTCAGTGCGTGGCCGTAGGCTTTATGCTGGGCAGCTTTTCCCGGTTTTATGGGGTTGTTGACCCAGGTGATGATGCCCTGCTCGGAAAGGGTTCGAAGGATGTCATCAGACTGGTCATCATTATCGTTGCTGTACAGGAAGAACCATTCGATTCCGATTGCACGGTGGTAGGCGATCCATTCGAGCAGATAGATGCCTTCATTGCGGACGCAGGCCAGAATTGCGGGGCCTCGCGTCGGAGTGACTTTGCGGCGCATCGCATGAACACAGGCATGGGCAAAGCTGGCGATGTCCTTATGAAGTCCTGTAACTCCCAGTACGGTTTGGTTCTGGGGGCATTCATAACGTGAGGCCGGTGTGATTTTGCCGTGTGTATCGCGTTGTGAAATCCAGTGCATCAGAAGTGGAATGCCTTCTGCTGCCCATGGATCCTCCGGCATCTGCCGTGCCAGAGTCTCGCAGAGAGCTTTGTCCTGCTGGAGCAGTGTCGCAATTTTCTCCAGGTTGAGCGTCGAGAGAAATGGGAGTGCTGCGTCCAGAAGTTCCGGGGTTCCGAAGATAGTTTCAGCGCGGATGGTTTCCAGAAGCGTGTTTACGGTAATGCCGCGCGCAAACAGATGATCGAGGCGTTCAGCAAGCAGTTCCAGGCGCTGTGTGATTTCGTTGGCTGCCAGAGGCTCCAGTCGGAATAACTCCCATCCTGCAACGCTGCGACGGTTTCCTTCTATGCGAGCATATCCACTCGGCTCTTCTGGAATGATTGCAGACAGATACTGATCGAGGACCGGATGTAAAAAAGCCAGCTGGCTCTGTTCGGAATGATGCTCGAAACGAAGTGGAACGATATGCCCGGAAAGATCCGAAAGGGGGACCCTCAAGGGGACGGGATGTGTCGCCCCCACCAGGAAAACATGTGATGGCATGGAGGGGATAGTGATGGCTACGACCGGGGAGCACAGGACTGTTCGTTCGTGTTCCCCAGGGATCAGGTTGCCCAGTTCTCCATGGTTTTCTTCACTGACGATGGGTGCGTTATGGAAGGTGATTATTTTATAGAATGCCGCCATCGTCGGTCAGGTCCTGTATTTTGAATCTACTTGATCGTTAATTTGCTCTCTTTTTTAGATCAAGAGATAGGTTTTTGGTAGGATCTAAATAGAAATCAGGCTAGGCATGGAGCGTGTGATTTTTGAAAGTAAAGTAAAATATAAAAATAACAATATGTAAAAAATATAAATGCTGTTTGAAAAATTTTTGGCTTTATTTTGTTTTAATTATCGGATTCATTAAATCTTTTTCCTGGAAAATTTCCTTACATTTTCTGGTTGAGGCGATTTTGGTGCGGATCAGGTATAATTTTCCCAAATATCGCCTCATTTATTTTCTCTCCGTTTTTTGTGTGGAAGTGTCCAGACAAGTGTTCAGAAATGCCGTCAGGGCTCGTCCGCGATGGCTCACGGCATTTTTCTCCGCTTCCGACATTTCCGCAAACGTCCGGCTTTCGCCTTCGGGTACGAACATCGGATCGTACCCGTGTCCATGATCGCCCCGTGGCGGCCAGACGACCGTGCCGTGACATTCGCCCTGCACGGTCCGGGTCTCGCCATCCGGCCAGGCTAGGCACAGGGCTGCGACGAAGAATGCCCGCTGATCCGGATTATCGCCCATCTCCCGGTGCACGCGCTCCATCGCGACCTGCATGTCCTTGGTCGGCCCACCCCAGCGCGCGGAATAGACACCCGGACGGTTATCCAGCGCTGAAACGCAGAACCCGGAATCATCCGCCAGCGCAGGCAGTCCGGAGGCCCGGGCTGCGGCCAGCGCCTTGATGGCGGCATTGCCGGTGAAGGTCTCTTCCGTTTCTTCCGGCTCGGGCAGATCCAGTTCTGCGGCCGAGATTACGGTGATTCCGCTTTCGGCCAGCAGGGTGGAGAATTCGCGAAGCTTGCCGGCATTGTGGCTGGCAAGCACGATCTTCGAACCGGGGGAAAGTTTACGCATCATGTAGTCTCCAGCGCCTTGTTCTGGGCTTCGAACAGTCGGGCCGTGCCGAGCTTTGCCAGCCGCAGGAGTTCGAAGAATTCGCTTTCCTGAAACGGCTTGTCCTCGGCCGTTCCCTGAATTTCGATGATGCCACCATCTGCCGTCAGGACGAAATTCGTATCGGCCTGTGCGCTGCTGTCTTCGACATAATCCAGATCCAGCACGGCTCCGGCATCCGTCAGCCCGCAGGAGACCGCCGCGACCTGTGCCGTCAGGGCCTGCGACCGTTTGGCTTTTTTTAGTGCCAGAGAGAGCGCGACCCAGGCGCCCGTAATGGAGGCGCAGCGCGTGCCGCCATCCGCATTCAGCACGTCGCAGTCGAGCGTGATGGTCCGTTCGCCGATCTTTTTCAGGTCCACACAGGCGCGCAGCGAACGTGCGATCAGGCGCTGGATTTCCTGCGTGCGGCCGGACTGTTTACCCTTGGCGGCCTCGCGCTGGCCCCGGCTGTGCGTGGCGCGCGGGAGCATCCCGTATTCCGCCGTAATCCAGCCCTGTCCCTTGTTGCGCAGGAAGGGCGGCACGCGGTCTTCGATCGTGGCCGTGCACAGGACTTCCGTCCCGCCGACGCGGATGAGGGCCGAACCCTCAGCATGGCGGGCAAAGCCCGTTTCGATCGAAACAATGCGGTTTTCGTCCGGCGCACGTCCTGAAGGACGCTTGCCTGCGGTGTCAGTCATGTAAAAAGATCCTGTGGCAGAATATGTGCCGCCTCTACCGCGTTTGACGTGAAGGCATCCAGCCCCGACAGTTGGTTTACCATGATGCGACCACAGCCTCCCCTGTTCCGCCCCTCCATCCCGATGCCCCACGGTCTGGGAGATCGTGAAGCTGCGATCCTGAGGGAAATCGTCGAGGAATATGTCGAAACCGGCGAACCCATTGGCAGCCAAACCCTCGCACAGCGTCTGCAGCCCAGCCTGTCCCCGGCCACCATCCGCAATGTCATGGCGGAACTGGCCCGTGCCGGACTGCTGTTCAGCCCGCATGTCTCGGCCGGGCGACTGCCGACTGAAAAAGGCGTGCGCCTGTTCGTGGATGGTCTGCTCCAGTTCAGTTCTTTGACGGAAGAAGATCGAGCGAGCATCGACAGCCGCCTCGATATCCATGGCCGCTCCTATCAGGACATTCTTTCCGAAGCGTCGTCCCTGCTGTCGGGCCTCTCTTCTGCTGCCGGACTGGTGCTCGCTCCGAAATCGGATGCCACGCTCAAGCATATCGAGTTCGTGGCGCTGGGTCCGGGGCGGGTGCTGGTCATTCTGGTGGGCTCGGACGGGCAGGTGGAGAACCGCATTATTGAGACGCCACCCGGTGTTCCGCCTTCAGCGCTGGTCGAGGCCGGGAACTACCTCAATTCCCGTCTCGGTGATCTGACGCTCGGCAATCTTCGCGAACGGGTCCGGGCGGAAATGGACGCCAGCCGTCACGAACTGGATGCGCTGACCGCGAGCGTGATCGAGAGCGGGTTGGCGACATGGGATGCCGATGGCGGGACGCTGTTCGTGAAAGGGCAGGGGAAGCTGCTGGCCGACATCACGGAGATTGAGCGCCTGACCACCATCCGGATGCTGTTCGATCATCTCGAGACGCAGGAGACCATGCTCCAGCTTCTGCAACTGGCCGATGCGTCCGAAGGTGTGCGGATCTATATCGGACGTGAAAGTGGAATGTTCGGCATGTCGGGCGTGTCCATGATCGTGGCCCCGGCCCGCAACGAGGCCCAGAAGATCGTGGGCGCCATCGGCGTGATCGGCCCGACCCGTCTGAACTACGGGCGGATCGTGCCGGTCGTGGACTACACCGCGCGGATGGTCGGGCGTCTGCTTGGCTGATGAAACGCGGAAATTCTGCCTGTCCCAGACCTGCATCTTTGTCACGAAATGACCCTTTTAGACGGGGGCGACGGCGGATGCGGAACAATGCTATGCAGAAGTCATGACGCGACGTTCCTTCCGCTCCCGTAATCCCCAGGACTCTGGCAATCCACAGGGTCCTGGCGCCACGCCGCCCCGTCCTCCCCGTTTCCGCCGCTACCGGCAGTCCCTGGCGATTATCGCCGGTGTAGGGCTGGTGGGGATCGCCGGGGCAGGGGTTCTGGGCTGGACGACCTATGCCAAGCTGGTGGCGGATCTGCCCAGCGTGGACAGCCTGCGCGCCTATCAGCCGCCGACCGTCAGCCGCATTTATGCTTCCGATGACCGTCTGATGGCGGAACTGGCGAACGAGCGCCGGATTTTCGTGCCGATCAACGCGATCCCCGAGCGCGTGAAGAACGCCTTCATCGCGACCGAAGACCATAATTTCTACACCCATGGCGGTGTGGATTTCATGGCGATCGGCCGTGCGGGCCTGACGGATATCTTTGCGCGTCATGGCCGCCGTCCGCTGGGGGCCTCGACCATTACCCAGCAGGTCGCGAAGGTCATGCTGCTCAACAGCAATGTTCTGAGCTTTGATCGCAAGATCAAAGAAGCCCTGCTCGCCATGAAAATGGAGCAGGTGCTGTCCAAGGACAAGATTCTCGAAATCTATCTGAACGGCATCTATCTGGGGAACGGCGCCTATGGTGTCGCGGCGGCCGCGCAGAGCTATTTCAACAAGCCGCTCGACCAGCTTGACGACGCCGAGGCCGCTTCACTGGCCGCCCTTCCCAAGTCGCCCACGAACTACAATCCGTTCCTTCATCCGCAGGCCGCGATGGCGCGGCGTAACCTTGTGCTGGACCTGATGGTTGAGGCTGGTGTGCTGACACGCCAGCAGGCTGATCAGGAAAAGCAGGAGCCGCTGGTCCCGCAGCAGAAGCAGCGTTTCGGGCCTCTGCCTGATTCTGAATGGTTTGGTGAGGAAGTCCGCCGTCAGCTCATCGCCCAGTACGGGCAGGAGCGGGCGGCGCAGGGCGGCCTGGAAGTTCATACCAGCCTCGACCAGAGCCTTCAGGTCACCGAGACGCGCCTTCTGCATGAAGGCCTGATGAACTACGACCGCGTTCACAGCGGCTGGCGGGGGCCTTTGCGCAACCTGCCGGACATTCAGGATGATGGCTGGGAAAGTGTTCTCGATCACGTCACGCCTCCGGGCGGTATGCTGCGTGAGTGGCGTCTGGCCGTCGTGCTGCCTGGGGCGACGCATGTGGGCTGGATCGAGGAAGGTACGGCCCGCAAGGGCGCACTTCTTGCGACGGATATTGCCTGGGCGCGCCGGATGCATCCGCTTCGGGTCGGTGACGTCATCATGATCGAACCGCAGGAAGGCGGCTCCGCAGCGCTGCGCCAGATCCCGCAGGTCGAAGGTGCCGCTGTCACGCTGGACGTCCACACGGGTCGCGTTCTGGCGATGGTTGGCGGCTGGTCGTTCCATGAAAGTCAGTTCAACCGTGTGACGCAGGCCCTGCGTCAGCCCGGATCGTCCTTCAAGCCGTTCGTCTATCTGGCTGCCATGGAAAAGGGGATCTCCCCCTCCGAGCGCTTCGACGATTCGCCTGTTTCCTATGGTGACTGGCACCCCCAGAACTACGAGCACGATAACTGGGGCCCCACCACGCTGCATGACGCGCTGCGTGAAAGCCGTAACCTCGTTACGATCCGCGTGGCTGCCCATCTCGGCATGAAGGCCGTCGCCGATACGGCTATCCGGGCCGGGTTGGTGGCACAGATGCCCCATGTGCTGCCTGCAGCCCTCGGCGCCGTCGAGACGACCGTCATGCGCGAGGCTGCGGCCTACGCCACGATCGCCAATGGCGGCCATATCGTCACACCGACCCTCGTGGACGACATCCAGGACCGTGCAGGCACTGTCCTGTGGCAGGCGGGTGGCCTGAAGCTCGGTACCGCCATGCAGGCGCCCCCTGCCGAACAGCCGGCTCCCACGGATGGCACGACGCCGCCCGCCCCTGCGACAGCTCCCCCAACTCCTTCCGCAACGCCGACGGTTCCCCCGCCGGGCAGTGTGCCTGTTCCGGCCCTGACGGATGTGCGGCCGGTTCTCGCCAGCGAGCAGAGCACGTTCCAGATCGTGAAGATGATGCAGGACGTGATCGCCCGCGGGACTGGTCGTATGGCAGGTGTTGGCATTGACCGTCCTATTGCGGGCAAGACGGGTACCAGTCAGGATTTCCATGACGCCTGGTTCGCCGGCTTCTCGCCCGATATCGTCACGGTTGTCTGGGTCGGTTTCGACACGCCCCAGACGCTGGGCCGCAATTCGGATGGTGGTCGTGTTGCCGGACCGATCTGGAACAAGATCATGAAGGTGGCACTTTCCAGCCGTCCGAAGCTGGATTTCCGGGTGCCTGACGGCATCACGCTGGCCAGCTACGACACGGGACGCATCTCCGCGGTGGATGGCTTCAAGACCGATCAGGTTCCGGGCGCTTCCGTTGAACTGCATGGCTTCGGCGCAGGCACGGAAGCCCTGACTGCCGCCGATACGGGCGCGGACAGCGTAATTTCCGATTCCGAAAGCGATATGGCCCAGACAGCCGGCCAGGGTGGGGGAATGGCTGGAACTGCCCCCGGAAGCGGCACGGCCGCAGCTCCGGGGCAGGCCCAGAAACCTGCTCCGTCTGATGGTGACATCGGCGTGGGTGGCCTATACTAAGACGCACCAGAACAGACCGAATGGGGCGGTGACAGGCCGCCCTTTCAGTGGAGGACATTATGTCGGCCGAAACCGAGGCCCTTTCAGAGCAGATCAAGCAGTCGGTGGCACTGCTGAGGAGGCATCTTTGACTGGGATGTCGCAACAACACGTCTCGCGGAACTGAACCACCGCGTTGAAGATCCCGACCTGTGGAATGACGCGGACGCTGCTCAGAAGCTGATGCGCGAGCGGACAACGCTGGCGAACCAGATCGAAGGTGTCCAGCGGATCGAATCCGAGGTCGAAGGTACGCTCGAACTGGTCGAACTGGCGGAAATGGAAGGAGACGAAAGTCTCGTCCAGGACGCCGTGCAGACCCTGCGCGCCATTGCCGAGGACGTTCGCAAGCGCGAAATCGAAAGTCTGCTCTCGGGCGAAGCGGACAGCAATGACTGCTACGTCGAGGTAAATGCGGGCGCCGGTGGCACGGAAGCCCAGGACTGGGCCGAGATGCTCCTGCGCATGTATACGCGCTGGGCCGAGCAGCATGGCTATAAGGTCACCTTCATCGAAGGCAGCGAAGGCGAGCAGGCCGGCATCAAGTCCGCCACCATCCAGGTGAGCGGCCCCAATGCCTATGGCTGGCTCAAGACCGAGGCGGGCGTGCACCGTCTGGTCCGGATCTCACCCTTCGATGCGGCAGCCCGTCGCCAGACGTCGTTTGCGTCCGTCTGGGTCTATCCGGTCGTCGATGACTCGATCGAGATCGACATCAACGATTCGGACCTGCGTGTCGATACGTTCCGAGCGTCCGGTGCGGGTGGACAGCACGTCAACAAGACGGATTCGGCGATCCGGATCACCCATATCCCCACAGGGATCGTGGTGGCCTGTCAGACGGACCGGTCGCAGCACCGCAACCGTGCCAAAGCCATGGAAATGCTGCGGGCCCGCATGTACGAGGCGGAGCTCC
Organism: Gluconobacter oxydans; assembly: GCF_006539685.1. Taxonomy (GTDB): domain Bacteria; phylum Pseudomonadota; class Alphaproteobacteria; order Acetobacterales; family Acetobacteraceae; genus Gluconobacter; species Gluconobacter oxydans. The sequence continues at coordinate 27,543 of NZ_BJNM01000022.1, read as the reverse complement.
AGAAGCGTGAGGCGGCGGCTGCCCAGACGGAAGCCTCAAAGACCGATATCGGCTGGGGCCACCAGATCCGTTCCTACGTTCTGGCGCCTTACCAGCTGGTCAAGGATCTACGGACGGGGGTGGAGAAGGGGAACCCGGGCGCCGTGCTCGATGGTGCCCTGGACGACTTCATGTCGGCCTCTCTGGCCCAGAGTGTGGGAGCGACCCGCTCCGAAGCCAGCGCCTCCGCCCAGTAGGGCAGAAAGAGGGACTGCAATCAGGGTCCTGCAGGGTGCCGGAACGGAAAAACCGTTCTGACACCCTGTTTTTTTATGAAATCTGTCACAATAGGCAGAGAGAAATTGCGTTACGGTGATTCTCTGCGATATTTTTGGTCATACGACGACAGCCAGAACCGAAGAATATGTCGTCATTATGAAAAAATCGTTTCGATAAAGGCAATAACCCGCTTGACAGCAGGGGGGTTAGACTGCCCAATCAGCATATCGGGTATGTTCTCAAAGCATGTGACGCATTTTATGGGTCTGCGGTGAGGGAACCCGATGGAAACACAGAAATCGGGGGCACCCCACCCGGCAGATGTGGATCAACGCCGGTGTCAGTGAGGGGTAAGAAGGTTTCGACATGAAGAGCTACGCCGCACAGCAGCGCAAGCCGACAGACTACATTGTCGCGATCGTCGTGGCCGTGCTGGCTATGGGCGCCGTGATCTATGCGCTCATGAGCGGTGCCGTGAGCAAGCTGGTCCAGGAAAAGCCGCCTATCAAGACGGAAGTCATCAAGGAACAGCCCAAGCCGCCACCGCCGCCACCGCCGCCGCCGCCGCCGCAGATGGAACAGCCGCCACCGCCGTACATTCCGCCGCCGAAGATCAGCGTTCCGCCGCCGCCGAAAGCGGTCCAGCGGGTCACGCATGTCAAGCCGCCGCATCCGGTGCCGCCCAGCCCAACTCCGTCGCCAGAGCCCGTTCCGGCTCCGCCGCAGGGTCCGCCGGCTGACGCAGTTCCCGATCATTCGGCTGGTGCACGACCGATCAACGGCGCACAGGCAGTCTATCCGGACGAAGCCATGGAAGAAAATCGCGAAGGTCATGTGACCGCATCGTGTGACATTCTTCCGACAGGCAAGACGGCGAACTGCACCATTGTGAGCTCAAGCGGTGGACACGAGTTCGTGGAAAGTGCGCTCGACTTCCTTCGTCGGGCCCGTTACCAGCCCGCCGTCGTGAACGGCGCTCCGGTAACAGAGCATCATCACGTGCTGCACATCGACTTTACGATGGGCGACGACTGATCTTTCGATTGCCGTCAAACAGAATTGCCCTGTCAGGTTCTCCAAGCCTGGCAGGGCTCAGAAAAGGGCCGGTCTCCATATGGCCGACAACCCAGAAAGCTCCGAAAATGGGCATCTCTAACGAGGATATGGAGTTCATGACCAGACTGTTCCGCCTTCCTGCCCTTGCCGTTCCGACGAAGGCGCGTGCCGTCCGGGCCAGCGCACTGGCTCTGACGCTGGCCCTGGCTTCCGGTGCCGTTGCACCGGCCGTCGCTTTCGCCCAGCCGACTCCGGCCGACCAGAGTGCTCCCGCAGCGGCTCCGGTGGATCCCTCTTCCAACCCGGCTGCCCCGACGACGTCCGCCGATCCGGCCGGTGCTCCGGCTGCAGCCGCCCCTAACGATGCCGGCGCTCCGGCAGGAGCCGCTCCTTCCGACAGCGCAGCTCCGGCAACGGCTCCGGCCGATGAATCTCCTGCCGCGGCCGCAACGCCGGGCGAGAGCGCAACCGCAACGCCGGAAGCTCCTGCTCCGCAGGGCAACCCGTATGGCCTTGGCGCCCTGTGGGCCAATGGTGACGCGATTGCCCGTGGCGTTCTGATCATCATGGTCATCATGTCCGCTGGTACCTGGATCATCATGGTCATGAAGTTCCTGGAGCAGGGCCGTCTGTTCGCGGCATCCAAGGAAGCTGCCCGTGAGTTCTGGACCAAGCCGTCCGTTCACGACGGTGCTGCTGCCCTGAAGCCGTCTTCCCCGTTCCGTTACATTGCCGAGACGGGCATCGTGGCTGCAGAGCACCACGAAGGCTCCATGCGTGACTCGATCGATCTGCCGTCCTGGACCGAAATGTCCATCTCGCGCGCGGTCGACACCATCAACACCCGTATGCAGGGCGGCCTCGCCTTCCTTGGTACGGTGGGTTCCACGTCTCCGTTCGTCGGTCTGTTCGGTACGGTCTGGGGTATCTATCACGCCCTGACGGCCATCGGCATCTCCGGCCAGGCGTCCATCGACAAGGTTGCCGGTCCGGTTGGTGAGTCCCTCATCATGACGGCCATCGGTCTTGCGACCGCTGTTCCGGCCGTGCTGGGTTACAACCTGCTCGTCCGCCGCAACAAGGGTGCCATGGATCGCGTCCGCAACTTCGCTGCCGACATCCAGTCCGTTCTGATCGGTGGCTTCCGTCACGGCGTCAGCCCGGAGCAGGGCAGCATGTCCGTTCCGACCACCATCACCACCAGCGAGCGGGTCTGATACCATGGGAATGAACGTCGGAGGAGGCGGCGGTGACGACGAGGTGGTGTCGGCAATCAACACCACCCCCCTCGTCGACGTCATGCTGGTGCTGCTGATCATCTTTCTGATCACCATCCCCGTCGCCACGCATACGGTGAAGGTCAAGCTGCCGGTTGATGCCAATCAGCCGACACAGACCAAGCCGGGTAACGTTGTCCTGGCCGTGAATGCGAACGGTCAGGTGTTCTGGGACACTACACTCGTCCCGAACCACACCGAACTTCTGAACCGCCTCGTCGAGGCGGCAAAGAAAAAGCCGCAGCCGCAGATCCAGATCCGCGGTGACCAGGCTGCCAAGTATCTGGCAGTCGGCCAGGTGGTTGCAACCTGCCAGGAAGCAGGGATCGCCCACGTGGACTTCATTACCGAGCAGCCTCACTCGAACTGAGGTCGTGTCGGGTCGTTTTGAACGAAACGGCCCGTTCCTGCTTTCACGTCACCCTTTTGGAGAACCGCCGTCATGGGCATGAGCGTCGGATCTGACAGCACGCACGAAGACGAAGGCATTGTCGATATCAACACCACGCCGTTGATCGACGTGATGCTGGTGCTGCTGATCATGCTGATCATCACCATCCCGCTTCAGACACACTCGGTGGCGATCGATCTGCCTCAGGGCAATCCTCCCCCATCGACCGAACAACCCAAGCTCGTGACCGTCAGCATCGGCTACGACAACAGCATTTCCTGGAACAACGAGCCGATCACGTCCGAGGCCGCTCTTCAGGCCCATTTCGAAGCTGCCGCAGCAATGCCGGACCAGCCTGAAATGCATATCCATCCCGATCGTCTTGCCGACTACAAGACGGTGGCCCATGTTATGGCAGATGCACAGCGTCTCGGCATGACCAAGCTGGGGATTGTCGGTCTGGATCAGTTCATGGAAGGACAGTAATTCGTGTCTTTGTCCCTTTACCGCCGTCTGAGCGCCCGTAATCTCCTGCTGGCCGGTGTTTTCGGTATCGCCGCTCTTGCCGGCTCTGCTCATGCTGACGATGTCCTCGGCCAGGCCGTGGGCAAGGATCTGCAGCAGGCCCAGAGCGCCCTGGCATCCAAGAATTATGCCAAGGCGATGGAAGCCGTCGACGCCGCGGACGCGGTCAAGGGCAAGACTGATTACGAAGCCTACACCACGGCCCAGATGCGTGCGGCCATCGCCGCGCAGTCCGGTAACACGGATGCTGCCATCAAGGCCTATGATGTCCTGATCAACAGCTCCCGTACGCCGAAGGCTGCCAAGGGCCAGATGCTGATGGCGCAGGCCACGATGGCCTACAGCGCCAAGCAGTACGCCCGCGCCATTCCGGCGACCGAGCGTTATCTGAAGGAATATGGCGCCGATCCGCGCATGCAGACGATGCTGATCCAGTGCTACTACCTGCAGCAGGACTGGAAAGGCACAGCCAAGGCGGCTCAGGAGCAGGTGGACGCCACGATCAAGGCTGGCAAGATTCCACCTGAGAACCAGCTCCAGATGCTGGCCACGGCCTATACGAACCTGAAGGACGCGGATGCGAAGACGCATGCCTATGTCCTGCTGGCCAAGTATTATTCCAAGCCTGACTACTGGTCGATGCTGATCCACGATCTGGTGGCCAATCCGAACCTTTCGCCGCCGCTGGTTTTCTATGTTGAGCGCCTCCGTTTGGCGACCGGTGTGCTCAAGGATCCGTCCGATTATCAGGATATGGGTGAGCGGGCGGTCCAGATGGGTCTGCCCCAGCTGGCACTCAACCTGCTGAACCAGGGTTATGCCAATCATTCGCTCGGCAATGGTCCGACCGCAGCAGCTGACGCGAAGTTCCACGCCTTTGTGGCCCAGCAGGCCGCAACGAACCGGAGCCAGCTGGCCTCTGCCGTCACGCAGGCCGCTTCTGCTCCGAATGCAGGCCCGGCTCTGACCGCTGGTTACAATCAGGTGCTGAACGGGCAGGTCGATGCCGGTCTGGCTCTGATGAAGACGGGCCTGGGCAAGAACCCGCGTTATCCGGATCTGGCGCAGGTCGAATACGGCATGGCGCAGATGGACGGTGGCCAGAAGGCTGAAGCCATCAAGACTTTTGCTTCCGTGCAGGGCAATGGCCCGGCCAAGGATGTTGCTGAACTCTGGTCGCTGCTGCTGTCGCGTCCCGCGAAGTAAGATGTTCGTCTTGGAAGTATAAAAAAGTCGGGGTTCTGCCCCGGCTTTTTTTATGTTCAGAACGGCAGGATCGCGTCCATGACCTGCTGGCCATAGCGGGGCGTCTGAAGCTGTGTGAGCGTCCCGCGGCCGCCATAGGAAATCCGGGCTTCCGCCATCCGGTCATGCGTCACGGTATTGTCGGCCGTGATATCCTGTGGCCGGACGATGCCGCTGACTCCCAGTTCACGCAACTCGCTGTTCACCCGGACTTCCTGCTTTCCCATCACGACGAAATTGCCGTTGGGCAGCACCTGGGTGATCGTTCCTGCCAGACGCAGGGTCACGGTCTCGTTGCGGGTGATCTTGCCGGTTGCGCCGGAATCGCTGCTGCTGGCAGTGCTCAGGCTGTCCGCTCCAGTGATGGCGCTGATGACCTTGCCCTTGATCCCGAACAGATTGGGAATGCCGAATTTCTCGTCAGCGGTGCGGTCGGCAGTTGTTCCGTTGTTGAAGGCGGCGTTGTCGGTGATATCCACGATGATCGTGACCAGATCACCCACCTGCGACGCCCGCTGATCCTTGAAGAACGCCTTGCTGCCCGAACGCCAGAGGCTCGCGGCTTCGTCGGGGGGCGCCTGAAGCGGTGGCATCGGCATGGTGACGGGCCGGTAGGAATTGGCCAGCGTGGGATCCGTAATGGATGTCATGCGGGGAGGCCGTCCGATCTCCGACATCTGCGCGAGGGAATTACAGGCTGACAGGACCGGCAAAAGCCCGAGCAGCCCCAGAGTGCGAACAGAATGTCGAAAAGCGTGCCGCATGGGAAAGTTGAGATCCGTCAGTTCCGTATGATCCCAAGCAAACACGACAACGGTAAAAAACCTGTTAAGACGCCGTCATTCCAGCGCATTGAAAAGAGTCGGTCTTCGCCTACATCTGGGCGGGAAGACTGTTTGCGCGTGACGGCTCCCGCTTGGCCCTTGCCCTGTCGGGGGATGTGGCCGAAAACAGCATGGCGTGGGCCGACATTCCTGATGGCCCGGGCCCATTCTGTCTGGAGAATGTCCCATGCCAATCGTTTCAGCTTCTTTCCCTGCGGACAGTTTTTCCGCATTCCGGTCCTGAAATGGGACTGCGGATTCTGCTGACCGGCGGGCAGGGATTCGTCGGGCAGCATCTCAAGGCGCGCCTCAAAGACCGCATTCCCGGTCACGTCCTGCTTGAAGACCCGATGGACATCCGGGACCGCGCCGCCGTCGAACGGTTCGTGAAAGACGAAAAGCCCGACGCCTGTCTGCATCTGGCCGCCGTGTCTTCGGTTGCCCGCGCGAAAGCGGAAAATGCTGAGGCCTGGACTGTCAATCTCGATGGAACGCTCATCCTTGCCGAAACCTTCGAGACCCACGCTCCCCAGGCCAGTTTCGTGTTTGTCTCGACAGCCGAGATTTACGGCGCCAGCTTTTCCTCGGGGCAGCCGCTCGACGAGTCCGCTGTCATCGCGCCGGTTAATGCTTATGCGTCCAGCAAGGCCGCAGCGGATCTGGCGATTGGAAACCTGAGTCAGGAAGGGCTGCATGGTCTGCGTCTGCGTTCCTTCACCCAAGCTGGAACCGCGCAGGATGAGGAAGCCATTCTGCCGTTTCTCGCGGCACACGTCGCCCGGATCGAGGCAGGACAGCAGGCCCCGGTCATTACCGTTGGTCATCCGGATGCCGGTTTTGACATAACCGACGTTCGCGATGCCTGTGACGCCTACATTGATGCGCTCGCTCTTCCCCAGCCTCTGCCAAATGGAACGGCGCTGAACATCTGTTCAGGCGTGACCCGGAGCGTGCGCTCCATGGCGCATGATCTGCTGGAAGTCGCCGGGATTTCCGCATCTCTTGAGGTCGATGCCACGATCCCCTGTCCGTCCGGCCTGCCGTCCATGCGAGGCAATCCCGCTGCCGCCCGTCAGGCACTGGGCTGGGCGCCGCGTATTCCGTGGCATGAGACCCTGATCACCGTTCTCAATGACTGGCGTTACCGGATCAGGCCGTAAGGCCCTGCTCGCGGGATCGTCAGATGCTGGACAGCGCCTGAGCGCGTTGTCATTCTTTCCGCAGAACCGGCAACCGGAGTGCGTATAATGACAGACCCCCATGATACCGAAATCACGGTGCTTGCCCGTGCGAATGGCCTGACCATTCCTGCCGAATTTCATGCCGGCGTGCGGAGCAACCTTAACCTTCTGCGCAGCTATGGCGCGCTGATCGAAGGGCTGGACCTGCCAGATCGCCTCGAACCCGCCTTCCGGTACGAACCATGAGCGGCCTTCAGCAGCGCACCCTCGCGCTCGCGGCCAGTGTGCGCAAAGGCGAGATTTCCGCCCGCGACCTGACCGTAAAGACCCTGGCCGATATCGAGGCACGGGACAAAGACTATAACTGCGTCACGCGCCTGCTGATGCATCGTGCGCTGGAAGCTGCCGAGCGGGTGGATCGCCTGGTGCTGCAGGGTCAGGATCCGGGGCCGCTCGCCGGGGTACCTTTTGGCATCAAGGACCTGTTCGATGTCCGGGGGGAAATCACGACGGCCGGGTCGAAGGTTCTCGCCAATGATCCGCCCGCCACGCAGGATGCGACACTTGTTGCTCACATGATCGCGGGCGGGGCCATCCCCATTGCGCTGACGAACATGGACGAGTTTGCCTACGGGTTCGCTACGATCAACGCTCATTACGGCAATACCCGCAATCCGCATGCTCCCGAGCGTCTGGCCGGCGGGTCGTCAGGCGGTTCTGCAGCTGGTGTGGCGGCGCGGATGTTCTCTATCGGTCTCGGTTCCGACACGAACGGCTCCATCCGCGTCCCGGCATCGCTTTGCGGGATCTGGGGTCTGCGGGCGACGCAGGGGCGTCTGTCGGTTGAAGGCAGTTATCCGTTCGTGCCGAGCCTCGATACGGTTGGCCCGTTTGCCGACAGTGCAGGCGGCCTGAAAGCCTGTTTTGAAGCCCTCTGCGCCAGATCGCTGACGGATGTGGATGTGGGCAGTCTGCGCATTGCCCGGCTTGGCGGCTGGTTCGGCGAGAACATGTCGGCGCCAATGCAGACCGCGATCGATACGCTCTCCATGGCGCTGGGAGCCACGGATGTCGTCGAACTTCCGGAAGTGGCGCGTGCGCGGGCTGCGGCATTTGTCATCAGCGCCTCCGAAGGGGCGGGGCAGCATCTCGGACGTCTGCGTACTCAGGCTGCGGATTATGATCCTGCCGTCCGGGACCGTCTGCTGGCCGGGGCTCTTCTGCCCTCCACGTTGATCTTTCAGGCCCATCGCCTGCGGCACTGGTTCCGCGACCGGATGCACGAGGCTTTTGCGAAGACGGATATCCTGCTGGCCCCGGCCCTTGTCGGCGAGGCCCCGCGTTTCGATCAGCCGGAAATCGAAATCGGCGGCAAGATGGTCTCTGCCCGCGCCAATCTGGGACTTTATACGCAGCCCCTGACCCTTGCGGGCTTCCCGGTTCTGACGGTGCCGATGAAGGTTCCGGGTCTGCCGCTCGGCGCGCAGCTCATCGCGCGTCCGGGCCGCGAGGACCAGCTCTTTGCTCTGGCTGAAAAGCTGGAAACGGACGGACTGGCGGAAGCCCGTCTGATCTGATTAACGTCCCAGCGCCTCGGCCATTTTCGTGTGGTCGAGGCGCTTTTCCCATGCGGCAATCAGAACCGGGGCGACGCAGTTGCCCGCGAAGTTGCCCACGGCCCGCGCGATCCCCGCAAACCAGTCCACGGCCAGAAGCATTACCAGACTTGCGGGCGGGATGGACGGCACGCTTGCCAGCGTTGCGGCCAGAATGACGATCGCAAAACCCGGAATTCCGTGCGCGCCTTTGGACGTGACGAGGGCCGTCACCAAAAGGGTCGCGATTTGCCAGACTGTCAGATGCGTTCCGGTGGCGTTGGCCAGAAAGATGACCGCCAGTCCCAGATAGATCGACAGCGCATCCAGATTGAGCGAATACCCGGCCGGGACTACGATTCCTACGACCTGACGTTCCACCCCGAGTTTTTCGAGTTTGGTCATCAGGCTGGGCAGAACCGCGTCCGATGCCGTGGTCGTGGCGACGATCAGCAGTTCTTCGCGGAAATAACGCGCAAACCGCAGCGGACTGACCCCTGCAAGCCGTAGGCCCCCGCCCAGCGCACCAATGATAAAGAGACCTACCAACAGGAAATACAGCGCTGTAAATCCGGCCAGATGCCCGATGGTCTCCAGCCCGTAACGCGCCGTTGTCGTCACCATCGCGCCGAACACGCCCAGAGGGGCCACGCGGATGATGACACCCATCATGCGCGAAAACAGTTCGGAGACGCTTTCGATCAGCCGGACCAGAGGCGCGCCTCGCTCACCCATGCCATTCAGGCAGCACCCGGCAAAAATTGCGAAGACCAGAATCTGGAGGACGTTCCCCTGTGCGAAGGCTTCCGCTGGGGTGCGTGGCACGAGCGAGAGCAGAAATCCGCTGATGCCTCCGGCCCGCAGGTTCTGTGCATGGTCGCCATAGGATGCGATCATCCGCGCATCCTCGGCCGTTGGCATGAATCCGACGCCCCGGCCGATCCCGAGCCCCATCGCCACCAGAACTGCTACGCCGAGCGCGAGCGTCGTCATGATCTCGAAATAGAGCAGGGCCTGTCCCCCGAGCCGCCCGACCGTTTTCAGTGATCCGGCCCCGAGGATTCCGAGCGTTACGATACAGAACAGCAGCGGCCCGACCGCCATGATGATGAGGCGCATGAACAGCGCCGTCATCCATCCCACATCATCCGCGAGGGCTGGGAAGAACAGTCCGCTCCCAAGCCCGAGCACCGTCGCCAGTACAACCTGCGCGAACAGGTTTCCGGCCAGAGCTCTCACCACGCGGCAACGGCCCCGTCACTGCGAGGATCGGTGGCACCTTCGAGCCGCCCGTTTTCGTGGCGGATCAGCGCGCCGGCGTGACCCATGATAATGGACTGTTCGGGGAGTGCTTCGACCGTATGCCCGGCTGCTTCAAGCCGCGACATGACGTCCGGACTGAATCCCGGCTCCACCTTGAGCGACAGGCTCTCGTTTCCCCAGGTCCGCCCGAGCAGCCAGCGCGGACGGCAGATGGCCTCCTGAAGCGGCACGCCATAGCGGACGTGACGGCTGAAGATTGCGGCCTGCGTCTGGGGCTGGCCTTCGCCGCCCATGGTGCCATAGACCATCGTGCGGCCGTCCCGCAGGCGTGCGGCAGCCGGGTTAAGCGTATGGAACGGCTTGGCCCCGGGGCGCAGGATGTTCCAGCCCGAATGGGCCAGCCGGAAGGACGATCCCCGATTCTGCCAGAACAGCCCGCTCTGCGGCAGCATTACGCCGGAGCCGAACTCGAAATACAGGCTCTGGATCATGCTGACCGCGACGCCATTGCGGTCGATCGCACCCATCCAGGTCGTGTCGCCCCATTGCGTTTTCTCGGTCCAGGGCATGGCGTGGGTCATGGAAATGCGGGACGCCATCGCTTCCAGCCGGGCCGGATCGGCCAGCAGTTCCCGGGCCAGTGCCTCGGAGTGTTCGCTGCCATCCGTATGGCGGTTGCGATAGAGAAACGCCTGTTTGGTGGCTTCGACCAGACCATGCACGTGGGCAAAGCTCTCCGGCCCGTCTGCACGGCTCAGATGATCCGACAGGGCCAGGATCAGAAGCGAGGCCACACCCTGCGTGGGAGGGGCGGTATTGTAAAGAAAGCCGTCGCTGGTCTGCACATGCAGAGGTTCTTTGACCTCCGCCCGATGCGCCAGAAGATCCAGAGACCGGACTGGACTGCCTGCCGCGGCCAGATCAGCGGCCAGACTGCGCGCCAGCGGCCCGTTATAGAAACTGCGCAACCCGTCCCGGTTCAGCATCCTCAGCGTCTGGGCCAGTTCGGGCGATTTGCGGATGCTGCCCGCTGTCCAGGGTTTGCCTTCTGGAAAACAGATGTGCGCCAATGTCGGATCCGACATGAGTTCCGGCTGTTTCTGTGCCAGAAGTGCTCCTTCGCTTTCGGAGACCACACGCCCATGTTCGGCATAATGAATGGCATCGCGTAGCAGCCGGTCCAGTGGGAGCGGGTCGCGGATCTCGCTGCTCAGTTCCAGTGCCGTTTCCCAGCCCGAGACCGTTCCCGCCACAGTATTGGCCGCCAGACCGCCGCGCCAGGGAATGGTGGTGTGTCCGGCCTCGGCATAGAGCGCGTGTTCTGCTCCCATGGCCAGTGCTCCGCAGGCGTCGATGGCCACGGTGCGCCCGTCGGGGTAGCAGATCAGCCAGAACGCATCGCCGCCCAGCCCGGTCATGTGCGGATAAACCACAGCCAGCGTGGAGGCCGCAGCCACGACTGCCTCGATCGCCGTTCCTCCCTCGCGCAGAACATCCAGCCCCGCCTGACTGGCGAGATGATGCGGAGACGTAACCATTCCACCTAAGGCATTGGGAGTCAGCATGACGGAGGGGTCCTTACAGGGGCAGAAGATCGGGTTGCAGGCGTGGAATATGGGCGCACAGCGTCCGGATGAGCAGCTCTTCCGGGCCCTGCGCGGTCTGATGACGGGTGGAGGCGATGAACTCCACCTGCGGCATTTCCGGCAGCAGTCCCGGAGCACAATGCGACAGGTGCTCCACATTGCGCAGGAAAGCCGGCTGCGGCGTCACGCCATAGCCGGCGCGCACAGCGGCCAGAAGCGCGCCAAGACTGCCGCTGGTAAAGGCCAGATGCCAGGCCCGCCCGGCCTTGTTGAGCGTTTCGATCGCCAGGCGCCGTGTGACGCTGTCATCGGGGAATGTCACGAGCGGAATGGACTGCTCTGCCGGAAATTCCGTCCCCGCAGGTGCGTACCAGCGCATGTCCTCGGTCCACAGCTTCTGGCCACGCGTCTCCGTCGTGCGTCGCATTCCGCACCAGACGTCCAGCTCCCCCTGATCCAGAAGCGGGGCCAGATATGCTGACAGACCGACCGTCATGGTGATCTGAAGCGACGGATGCGAGGCGCGGAATGTTCCCAGAATTTCGGGAAACCGCGTCAGAAGCAGGTCTTCCGTCACACCCAGCCGGATGGTTCCCCGGGGCGTTTCCTGACGGAAACGGGAGAGAATGCTGTCCTCGCACTGAAGAAGCTGCCGGGCCAGACCGATCAGCGCCGTGCCATCTTCCGTCAGCCGGACGCTCTTGGTGCTGCGGGCCAGAAGGCGCGTGCCAAGCTGCTCCTCCAGCCGGCTGACATGCTGGCTGATGGTGGACTGGCTCACCCCCTGGCTCTGTGCGGCGGATGTGAAGTGCAGCGTTTCCGCGACCGCCAGAAAAGATTGCAGATGGAACGGATCGAGATGCATCTGATCTTTCATGCCAATATGTGGTACCATATTTATTGGCAGGTCAACTTGATCTGACTCCGTTATGAGCGCAAAGTTTCCCTTCCTTGATACCTCCCGGACAGGAGCCCCCATGACAGCCCACGGAGCCCGCGCCGTCGAGCGGTGCCGTATTCTCGCGGATGTCCCGTTCAGCGAGACACCGGGCAGTCTGTTCCGCTTCTGGCTTGGTCCTGCCTACCAGCGTACCCTCACACAGGTCGCGCAATGGATGGAAGAAGCCGGTCTGACCACCCGTCTGGACGCGGCCGGGAGCCTGATCGGGCGCTATGAAGGCCTGACGCCCGGCGCTCCGGCGCTGATGATCGGCTCCCATCTTGATACCGTCCGCAATGGCGGGGCCTTTGACGGGAATCTGGGCGTCATGCTGGGAATCGAGCTTGTTTCTGCCCTGAATGAAGAAGGCACGCGCCTGCCATTCGCCATCGAAGTCATGGGCTTCGGGGATGAGGAAGGCTCGCGTTTTGCGGCTCCCATGGTCTGCTCCCGCGCCATGGCCGGGTTGATCGAGTCCATTCCCGAAAACATGACGGATGCGTCCGGGATAACCATGGCCGACGCCATGATCCGTTACGGCCTCGATCCCGCCCGTCTGACCGAAGTTGCCCGTCACCCCGCCGAACTGGTTGCCTATATCGAACCCCATATCGAGCAGGGCCCCGCGATTGAAAGCGCGGATGGCGAAATCGGCGTCGTCACGGCCATCGCCGCCCAGACCCGCCAACGCGTTACCGTCACCGGCCAGTCCGACCATGCGGGCACGACTCCCATGACCATGCGTCAGGACGCCTTGGCCGCAGCGGCCGAAATGATCTTGGCGGTCGAGCGCAATGGTGCCTCAGGGGGGGGCACGCAGGTCGCTACGGTTGGTCAGATCGACGTCACGCCAAACACGTCGAATGTCATTCCCGGCGAAGTCCGCTTCTCGCTCGACATGCGGGCCGAAACCAACGAAGCCCGCGATGCCATGGCCGATGCCATCCGCACCGATCTGCGTGCCATCGCTGACCGGCGCGGTCTGCGGATCACGTTCGACACACCCCAGTATCTGCCTGCCGCGGCCTGTGCACCTGAACTGGTGGAAGGTCTGGCGCGGGCCGTTACGAGCGTCACCGGCCGCCCGGCCCAGCGCCTTCTGAGCGGCGCCGGTCACGACGCCATGACCATGGTCGATCTGTGCCCGATGGGAATGCTGTTCATCCGCAGCCCCGGCGGCCTGAGCCATCATCCCGATGAAACCGTCCGCGTGGGAGACGTCGATCTCGCCCATCGCGCGCTGCTTGCCTTCGTCAAGGAGTTCCAGTCATGACCCATCCCGCAACTTTCGCCCAGCTCGATCCGCCGTCCCGTCTGCTGATGGGGGCCGGGCCGACCAACGTCCACCCGCGCATCCTCCGCGCCATGTCCTATGACGTAATCGGCCAGATGGACCCGGAAATGACCGCCTATATGGACGAGGTCATGGCCCTGTACCGTGAGGTCTTTCGCACGAAGAACCACTGGACGCTGCTGGTGAACGGCTCGGCCCGTTCGGCCATTGAGGCCGCTCTGGTGTCGCTGGTTTCGCCGGGCATGAAGGTCGTCATTCCGCGCTTTGGCCGTTTCGGTCTGCTGCTGACGGAGATCGTTCATCGCTGCGGCGGTATTCCCTGCACGGTGGACGTCGAATGGGGGCAGGTCGTCGATCCGGCTGCTATCGAAGCTGCTATTATCGAGCACAAGCCCGGTCTGGTCGCCTGTGTTCATGGTGACACGTCCACCACGACGGCCCAGCCGCTCGAAGAGATCGGCCGCATCTGCCGCAAACATGACGTGCTGTTCTATGTGGATGCCACGGCCACGCTCGGTGGCATGACGTTCGAGACCGACGCCTGGAACATCGACGTCGCGACGGCCGGTCTTCAGAAATGCCTGAATGGCCCTCCGGGCTCCGCGCCGATCACGCTGTCCGAACGCGCCGTTGCCGCCATTCTCAAGCGTCGCCATGATGAAGCTGGCATTGCCACCGGCCAGGCCCAGGGCGACGGCCCGGTCATCCAGTCGAACTATTTCGACCTGGCGATGCTGATGAATTACTGGTCCCCGGCGCGGATGAACCATCACACCGAAGCCACGTCCATGCTCTACGCCGCCCGTGAGACGGCGCGTCTGGTTGTGGAAGAAGGTGTGGAAGCCCGCGTTGCCCGCCATGTGAGAGCAGGGCGCGCCATGGTCGCCGGGCTGCGCGCCATGGGCCTGAAGGTTTACGGTGACGATGCCACGCGCATGAGCAATGTCACAGGCGTCTGGGTGCCGGAAGGCGTGGACAATGCCCGTATCCGCCAGCTCATGCGCGACGATTTCGGGATCGAGATCGTCTCGTCCTTCGGTCCGTTGACCGGAAAGATCTGGCGTATCGGGGCAATGGGTATCAATGCCCGCAAGGACAAGGTCCTACTCACGCTCGCAGCCTTCGATTCCGTTCTGGCTGGCGAGGGTGTAAAACTCAACCGCGGCGCAGGCGTGGATGCCGCCCGTGCCGCCTGGGATGCTGTCTGATCAGACCTGCAGGGTCGGAAATCTATTTCGAGGAATGGTTTTTCCGGCCCGATCCGCTTTTCTTCCCGCCACCGTCTTCCTTATTGACGGTGGCCCAGGCTCGGCGCTCGGCTTCCTTGTCGGAGACGCCACGCTTTTCGTAGCCTTCCTCGATATGCTCCGCCTGACGCTTCTGCTTGTCCGTATAGGCTGACTTGTCTCCACGAGGCATGATCCTGCCCTCCTGTATGAGATCCAGTCCCCTCTACGTCCGAACCCGGCCTGCGTTCCCGACAGTTCGCCATACACAAACAGGTGTGCGGGGTTGATCCGAACTCCCCGTGGCGCGAGCATTCCGGCACATATTTCCGGCTGGAGAGCACGCAGAATGTCGATCGTCTTCCATCATACGCCCGAACGCGCGAAGGTCTGGGGCGAGAAGTTCGCGAAGGGCCGTCCCGACATCCCGTTTCATATCTGGCCGGAAACCGGCCCGAAAGAGGATGTCCGCTATCTCGCGGCCTGGAAGACACCGGACGATCTCGCCACGCTTTTTCCCAATCTCGAAGTCCTGTTTTCGCTGGGTGCGGGGATCGACCAGCTCAATCTCGCCAATGTGCCGCCGGGCGTGCAGATCATCCGGATGGTGGAGAGCAGTCTGGTGGAGGGCATGATCGAATATGTCCTGTGGGCCGTGCTCTCTTTTCATCGCGACATGTTCCGCTATGCCCGCCAGCAGCGCGAACATATCTGGGATGGCTCGCATAACCGTCCGGCGAAACTCTATCGCGTCGGCCTCATGGGTATGGGAGAGCTAGGGAGTCCCGTTCTGGAGAAGCTCGTCTCCTTTGGCTACGAATGCCGGGGCTGGAGCCGCAGTCGTCGTGAGGTTCCGGGTGTAAAGTCCTTTGCCGGGGTAGGGGAGCTGGATGCCTTTCTGGCGGAGACCGACATTCTCGTCTGCCTCGTCCCGCTGACGGACGCCACGCGCGGCATCCTCAATCGCAGTCTGTTTGAAAAACTGCCCAAAGGCGCCTGTCTCATCAACTGTGGCCGCGGTGGTCATCTGGTGCAGGACGATCTGATTCCCGCCCTCGACACCGGCCAGCTTTCACAGGCCGTCCTCGATGTCGCCACACCCGAACCGCTGCCGCCCGAACATCCGTTCTGGGATCATCCGCGCATTTTCCTGACCCCGCATATCGCCAGTGCCGCCCAGTCGGACACCGCAGCCGAGGCCGTTCTGGCCAATCTGCGGCGCTATGAAGCCGGTGAACCCATGACCGGCGTCATCGATACCGGACGCGGCTATTGAGATCCCGACACGGTTTGTGCATTTTCCGGCTTGCCAAGCCTCAAGGGCTCGGTTAGAACGCGCCCACCTTGATGGGTGCGCCGGTGTAGCTCAGCTGGTAGAGCACGTCATTCGTAATGATGGGGTCGGGAGTTCGAATCTCTTCACCGGCACCATCAAGGTCTTCCGAAAATCCGGATCAGAGATACCTTTCTCCTGTCATGCAGGCAGAGAGATGATCTGATGCGCGGGTTTCCGGGTCTTCACAATTTTTCAAAATATTGCCGATAAAACCGGCTTCCTCTGGGCAATCCGCCTGAGATGGGACTACGATGAGTCCCGATATCCCGATGCGGAGGGCTGCCCCAAGAGGGCGGACTGTCAAAAGACGGCTCCCTGCGTTAGGTTAGGAGCCCGATGTCTGACCGTTTTCATAAACGACTGTGGCGCAACGCCGTCAGCTTTTCCCGCAGTCAGGAGCCCCATGCATCCATCCACGCGGTGGAAGGTCTGCGTGAATGCCCGACCTGCGGTCTCTTCCAGCACGTTCCGCGCCTGAAACCCGGTCATCTCGCCGAATGCCTTCGCTGCGGCTGCCAGCTTGCCCGCCGCCGCAGAACATCCCTGATCGGTGCTCCCGCCGCGTTTTGCATCACTTCCGCTGCGCTCTACGTCACGCTCCTCATCAGTTCCCTCATGACCCTGAACGTCTACGGACGTGAAAACACGGTCTCCCTGATGAGCGGCCCGATCGAACTTGGCCATCAGGGTTATGGCGCGATCGGCGTTCTCGTCGCCCTGGTGACGATCATCATGCCCGGCGTCATCATCGGTCTGATGGCGGCTATTCTCTACGGCGCTTCCCGCCCCCAGATGCCTGACTGGACCCCGCGTCTTCTCACCTGGTACGACCGCCTCCGGGGCTGGTCGATGGTGGAGGTGTATGTCCTCGGCGTTCTGGTGGCCTACACCAAGCTCGTGGACCTCGCCCTCGTCATCCTTCAGCCTGGCGTCTATCTGCTGGGCGGCCTGATGCTGAGCATGGCGGCCGTGGACTCGACCTTCGACGCCGAACGGATCTGGCGCAGCCGCGACATCCGCCCCCAGCTCGACGATCATCAGGGCCATCTGCTGGATGTCGCCCATCTGGACGCCCGCAATGGCGTCATCCCCCCCGTGGAGAACATGCTGTCCTGCCACGCCTGCAATCTGGTCATGGCCTTCGACCATACCGTGCCGCAGGAACAGGACATGGGTGACTGCCCCCGCTGCGGGCAGATCCTGCGCCGCCGCAAACCGCAAAGCCTTGCGTCGGCAACATGTCTTCTCGTGGCCAGCGTTGTTTTCTACCTGCCCGCCAACCTGCTGCCGGTCATGACCTACACCAAGGTCGGCCATGGTGCGCCCAGCACCATCATCAGCGGTGTGATCGAACTGTGGCAGGCGGGAATGATCCCGCTGTCCCTGCTGGTGCTGTTCGCCAGTATCACCGTGCCTGTCCTCAAGATCGTCGCCCTGACGATCATGATTATCAGCACCCGCCTCGGAGGCCGCTGGCAGCTCAGGCATCTGGCGAAACTCTACCGCCTTGTCGTCATTATCGGCCGCTGGTCCATGATCGACGTCTTCATGATTTCCATCCTCGTCGCCGTCGTGCATTTCGGCTTTCTGGCCAATGTCACGGCCGATCCTGGGATGGTCTGCTTTGCCCTGGTCGTGATCCTGACCATTTTTGCCGCAGAGCTTTTCGATCCCCGCGGCATGTGGGATGCAGCCGGCCTTAACGGCGCGGTCGCAGGCCCCGCAGCGGACACCAGGGAGCCGGAGACGCCGTCTCCGTCCGATCCTGTGCCGCACCTGCCTTCTTCTGACCCTACTGACATGGAGCCTGGACGCGCGTGAGCGATTCCCGAAACAACCGGGGGGAGCCAACGGTCTCGCCGAAGGAAGCCCCGGTGCGCCGCACCCGCTTCTCCCTCATTCTGCTGATTCCGGTGGTGGCCATTCTCATCGCCGGATGGCTGGCGTGGGAGCATTTTGCCACGCGTGGTCCCGTCATCACCATCACGTTTGAAACCGCGGATGGCCTGACTCCGGGCCAGACGCAGGTGAAGAACAAGGCCGTGACGCTGGGTACGGTGCAGGACATCACCCTGAGTGACGACATGAAACATGTCGACGTCACGGTGCAGATGAACGTCAACAGCGCGCATATCCTGACCGACCACACCCGGTTCTGGGTTGTGCGTCCACGGATCAACGGCGCCAGCATCACCGGCCTCGATACACTGTTCTCCGGCGCCTATATCGCCCTGGATCCGGGAAGCGATGACGGCCACTACCAGAAGTTCTTCAAAGGTCTCGAATCGCCGCCGGGCGTGCGGTCCGACCAGCCGGGCGAGACGTTCTGGCTCGTGTCCCCGTCGCTGGGCTCGCTTGGTCCGGGGTCGCCGGTCTTTTTCCGTGACCTTCAGGTGGGTGAGGTGCTGGGCTACACGATGCCGCCAGGCGGGAAGGGACCCATCGTCATCCAGGCTTTCGTCAAGGAGCCCTATGACCACTATCTGCGCACGGACAGCCGTTTCTGGAACGTCTCCGGCGTTCAGGTTGGCCTTGGTGCCGGTGGTCTGAAGGTCCAGCTCAAATCGCTTCAGGCCCTGTTCTCGGGCGGCATCGCCTTTGGCCTGCCGGAGCGCCGCCGCAACATCGATCTGCCCGATGCGCCGGCCAATTCCGTCTTCAAGCTCTATGCCAGCGAGGCTGATGCCGACAACGCGCGCTACCACAAGCGCCTGCGTGTCGTGACCTACATCAACTCCTCCGTCAAAGGCCTGACGAACGGCAGTCAGGTCACCATGTTCGGTCTGCAGATCGGCACTGTTACCGATGTCCGTCTCCTTCTCGAAGGACCCACGAAACTTCCCCGTGTCCGTGTGGATATGGAGCTTGAGCCGGAGCGTATGCTGTCCAACTGGGATGACCGGATCGAGAACAGCAAGGAGCCGCCCGTCGAGAAGTATCTTCAGGCCTTTGTGGCTGACGGAATGCGCGCCTCGGTTCAGAGCGCCAGCTTCCTGACCGGCGAATCCATGATTGCCCTGCAATTCGTCAAGAACGCCCCTGTCACGGCCCTGACCTATGAAGGCGACGTTGCCGTTCTCCCCAGCCAGGCTGGCGGAATGGACGGAATCATGGAGTCCGTCTCCACCATCACCGACAAGATTGCGGCAATGCCGCTGACCGAAATCGGTGGTCACGTGAACGATCTTCTGGCGCATGCGGATGGCCGTCTGAACAGTCCGGAAGTCACGCAGTCTCTCGCGGCGCTGCGCGATTCGCTACAGAATCTGAGCAGGCTGACGAAAACCGCCAACCAGAACCTGCCGGCGCTGATGAAGGGTCTGCAGGGCACGCTGGCGAACGCCCAGTCGGTTCTGGGGGCTTATGGCGGCGATACGGATTTCCACCGCAGCCTTCAGAACATGATCACCCAGCTGACCCAGATGTCCCGCTCCCTGCGGTTCCTCACGGATTATCTGGATCACCATCCTTCCGCTCTCATCACCGGCCGCAGGAACTGAGCCATGACACAGTCTTCGACGTCCCGCCTTCGTTTCCTGTCCCTGGTGGGGGCTCTGGGGCTGACGGGCCTCCTCTCGGCCTGCAGCAGCGATCCGACGCTCTATACGCTGGCCCCTCTGCCGGGTGTGTCCCAGGCAGGAGGCCCCGCCGTGGTCGAGATCCGGACGCCTGTTGTGAGTGCGCGGCTTGATCGCGATACGATCGTGAAGGCCAGTGAGGATTACCAGACCAAGCTGGCTTCGGGCAGCAGCTGGAGCGAGGCGCTTCCGGATATGCTGGGTCATACGCTGATGACCGATCTGGCGCAGCGTCTGCCGGGCACGACCGTCTTCGCGCAGGATGATGCGGTCACGACGACGCCTGCGGCCTATGTGGAACTGACCATCCGCAATTTCGAAGCCGATTCGGCTGGACATGCACTCGTGACGGGAATGCTGTCCGTCCATCCGGCCGGAAAGATGATCGGTCCCGTGATGACCACCCCTGTGGTGTGGCAGTCGCCAGAGCCCGTTGCGTCCAGCACGGCAAAGCTGACAGCAGCGCTCAGTCAGGGTGTTGCCAGCATCGCGGATCAGGCGGCCGCAAAACTGCGCGTTCTGCCGCCGCCCCTGAAGGATTGAGAACCATCAGGCGCACCAACAAAAAAGACTCCCGAAAGGGAGCCTTTTTTGTTGGAAGCAATGGAACCTGAAAGGACTTAGAGCTTCTCGACCTGCGTGAAGTCCAGATCGACCGGCGTAGAGCGGCCGAAGATGGAGACGCTGACCTTGAGGCGCTGACGCTCGTCGTCGACATCTTCGATCATGCCGGTGAAGGAGGTGAACGGACCATCGGCAACGCGGACCTGCTCGCCGATCTCGAAGGACAGGCTGGAACGGGGACGCTCAACGCCTTCCTGGGCCTGCTTCATGATCCGGTCGGCTTCGGCTGCCGTAATCGGGGTCGGACGGTTGCGGGTTCCGAGGAAGCCCGTGACCTTGGGAGTATCCTTGACGAGATGCCAAGCCTCGTCCGTCAGTTCCATCTTGACGAGAACATAGCCGGGGAAAAACTTGCGCTCTGCATTGACCTTACGGCCGCGGCGCATTTCCGTCACGTCTTCGGAGGGAACAAGGATCTGTTCAAAATGGTCGGACAGGCCCTTCTGTGCAGCCTGTTCCTGGATGTGACTCGCGATCTTCTTCTCGAAACCGGAATAGACGTGAACAACGTACCAACGCTTCGCCATGGTGCGAACCTAGCCTCCAACGCCAAAAAGTTCGCGGACGCCGAGGCCGATCACCTGGTCCACGATGAAGAAGAAGATGCAGGTCACGGTAACCATGACCAGCACGGCACCTGACGTGATCAGGGTGTTGCGACGGGTCGGCCACGTGACACGCTTCGCTTCGGCGCGCACGTCACGGACGTAGGCCACCAGATTGAAGCCGGATCCGCTCTTTTGAGGCGCCGTTTTCCGCGACTCGTCTTTCGGGGTACTGACCGACACCATCGTCCTCGAATCAAGTGAAAATCCCGCTCCCGGTGTCGGGAAGGACATCCGGCGAGAAGGAGTGGCAGGGGCGGAGGGTCTCGAACTCTCAACCTCCGGTTTTGGAGACCGGCGCTCTAGCCAATTGAGCTACACCCCTATCATCGGGCAGGACGTTTTGAAACGTCATGCCAGCGACAGTGGCCGCAAAAGAGAATGTTCAGGACTAAAAGTCAAGGGGCCTGAACATCTTTGTTGTGGAATTTCCATTTTGGATTTTCCCCTCTTGCGGGCGTGGGAGCAGATGGAGTAAGGACACTCCCATCTGAGCGGGCGTAGCATAGTGGTAATGCAGTAGCCTTCCAAGCTTCTTAGGAGGGTTCGATTCCCTTCGCCCGCTCCAGATTCTCCTTAAAATTGATATCGCCGCCTTACTGCCCCTGACAGGGGACGTGTGATGGCGTCGCTTCTCCGAACTTGAGAATCTGCAGGGCGACAGCGGCATCGCCGACATTTCCTGACTCATGACCTTTCGGATCGGTGCCGTGAGCGACGGGTGCCACATCCTCACTGAGCAGGACATCACCCGGATTCAGTTCCACGCTGGTCCCGTCCATCGCCTTGACGAAATAGATTCCCGACAGCGGTACAATCCACTGGACCTGATGGCTCTCGTTCCAACCGCCTTTCCAGTGCGGGGGCTGAACCCGTATCGTCACGGTTGCCGGTCCGTCATGGGGCGTGCTGAGCATGACCTTATCGCCGCTCGGCGTGATCGAATCCTCATGGAATGTCGACATCTTGCACTTGGTCAGATGCGTGACGCCCTGCGGATCTGTCCAGTTGTCCCAGTAGGAAATGGTCGGGAAGGACGGTTTGTCCTCGACAGGGGTCGCTCGGGCTGCCGTGGTCAGGGCCGGGACAGGAAGGGCGGGGACGGACAGGGCGCCCAGCAGGAAAAAGAGGCGCTTCTGGATGGTCATCGGGTTTCCGTGGTTGTTTGAAGGGAGTGTGCTGGACGGGAGTAGAGAACCCCGAAAAATCACTGTGGAACCCCCGTCATGCCAGTCCGGCAGGGGAAAACGCAAACCTTCGTCCGACTGGCGGCCGGATGAAAGGGGATTTGCGTATCGTCTCGGTTGCGCAGGAACCGGACAGCGTGCTAGAGGCGGCGCCAAGTGGAGGACCGGGTTTCAGACGAATCCTGCGCAGGAACGTGTATGCCCGGTCCGGACAGTTTTGATGCAAGGAGCCGGATAAGCCGGTTCCGGCCGCACTCTGCGGCGGATTTAGTGAGACGGAACACGCGTGTGACGGTGACACAGGTGCCGCAGGTTGGACATACAGGGGGCTTGGCCCAGCGCTATGCCCGTGCGCTTTATGATCTCGCTTCGGAGCAGGGAAATCTTTCCGACGTTCTGGGTGAAGTGAAGGCGCTGCGTGCCGCCATTGCCGAAAGCGACGATCTGCGGAAATTCCTGGCTGACGCCCGGATGGATATCCGTCAGGGCCGGACGGTTTCGAACGTCCTGATGTCGAAGCTCGGTTTCGGCGACGTCCTGCGTCGTTTTGTTGGCGTCATTGCCGATAATCGCCGCCTGCCTGATCTTGCATCCATTCTGGACGGTGTTCTGGCGCTCGATTCCGCCCTGCGCGGTGAAGTCGTTGCCGAAGTCCGCTCCGCACAGCCTCTGACTGACACGCAGCGCAGCCAGCTTCAGGCCCGTCTGGCCGAAGCCGGTTACAGCCGCGTGTCCATGACCGAACGTACGGACGCCGCCCTGCTTGGCGGCATGACCGTGCGGATCGGTTCCACACTGTTTGATACTTCGATCGCCGGGCGCCTGACCCGCCTGCAGAACGCCATGAAGGGAGCCGCGTGATGGATATCCGTCCCGCTGAGATTTCGGACATCCTCAAGCAGCAGATCGCGTCGTTCGACCAGGTCGAGACCGTTTCCGAGACGGGCACGGTCCTGTCCATCGGCGACGGCATCGCCCGCGTCTACGGCCTGACGAACGTCATGGCCGGTGAAATGGTCGAGTTCGAAGGCACAGGCCTCAAGGGCATGGCGCTGAACCTCGAAGCCGACAATGTCGGTGTGGTTCTGTTCGGCGACGGTGACAGCATCCGCGAGGGCGACACCGTCCTGCGGACGAAGTCCGTGGTTGAAGTCCCGGTCGGCAAGGGTCTGCTGGGACGTGTTGTCGATGGCCTCGGCAACCCGATCGACGGCCGTGGCCCGCTGACGGATGTCGAATACCGTCGCGCTGAAGTGAAGGCTCCTGGTATTATGCCGCGCCAGTCGGTCAGCGAGCCGATGCAGACGGGCATCAAGGCCATTGATGCTCTCGTTCCCATCGGACGTGGCCAGCGTGAGCTGATCATCGGTGACCGTCAGACGGGCAAGACCGCCATCCTGATCGACACCATCGTCGCCCAGAAGCCGGTCAATGCCGAAGGCGATCCGAAGAAGTCCCTGTACTGCATCTATGTCGCAGTGGGGCAGAAGCGCTCCACGGTTGCAAACCTGGTCCGCACGCTGATCGAGCATGGCGCCATGGAATACTCCATCGTTGTTGCCGCCACGGCCTCCGATGCAGCTCCGATGCAGTATCTCGCACCGTACACGGCCTGCGCCATGGGTGAGTACTTCCGTGACAACGGCATGCACGCCCTTGTCTGCTACGACGATCTGTCCAAGCAGGCTGTGGCCTACCGTCAGATGTCGCTGCTGCTGCGTCGTCCGCCGGCACGTGAAGCGTTCCCGGGTGACGTGTTCTACCTGCACTCCCGTCTGCTGGAGCGTGCGGCCAAGATGTCCGACGCCAATGGCGGCGGCTCCCTGACGGCCCTGCCGGTCATCGAGACGCAGGCTGGCGATACGGCTGCCTACATCCCGACCAACGTGATCTCCATCACCGACGGTCAGATCTTCCTTGAGACGGACCTGTTCTACAGGGGTATCCGCCCTGCCGTGAACGTCGGTGGTTCGGTGTCCCGCGTGGGTTCTGCAGCGCAGATCAAGGCGATGAAGCAGGTTGCCGGCAAGATCAAGCTGGAGCTGGCCCAGTACCGTGAAATGGCTGCCTTCTCGCAGTTCGCTTCCGACCTGGACGCAGCGACCCGCAAGCAGCTGGATCGTGGTGCCCGTCTCGTCGAGCTGCTCAAGCAGCCCGAGACATCCCCGCTGCCCGTCGAAGAGCAGGTTGTTGTCCTGTACGCCGGTACGCGCGGGTACGTTGATCCGATCGCCGTGGACAAGGTTGTGGCCTATGAAGCTGCTCTCCTGTCCGAACTGCGCGGTGCGGGTTCTGATATCCTGACGGCCATCCGCAATGACCGCCAGATCAAGCCGGAGACGGAAGGCAAGCTCAAGGAGCTGCTCGAAGCATTCGGCAAGCGCTTTTCGGCCTGAGGATAGCCCATGGCTTCGCTGAAGGAACTGCGCGGACGGATCACGGGCGTCAAATCGACGCGCAAGATCACGAACGCGATGAAAATGGTCGCAGCCTCCAAGCTGCGACGCGCCCAGATGCAGGCCGAAGCGGCCCGTCCCTATGCCGACGCCATGCGTCGCATGATGGCGGAGCTGGCGATGGCGACCCGTGGTGAGGATGCAGCCAGTCTGCCGCGTCTTCTGGCGGGAACGGGCAAGGACCAGACCCATCTCGTGGTGGTGCTGACCTCTGACCGTGGCCTTGCCGGCGGCTTCAACGCCAATATCGTCCGCAGTGCCCGTCAGCTGGTCGATACGCTTGTCTCTGAAGGCAAGACGGTTCGCATCCTGCCGGTTGGCCGCAAGGGAGCAGACATCCTCGTACGTCACTATCCGGAGATGATCACCGATCGTCTGGCTGGTAGTGATGGCAAGGATGTGGGTTTCGATAAGGCGACCGATATCGGAAGCCGGATTGCCACCATGCTGGACGCGGGCGAAATCGACCGCTGCACGCTGGTCTATAACCGCTTCCTCAACGCCATGACGCAGATTCCGGTTCAGGCGCCTCTGGTTCCGCTTTCGGTTCCCGAGAACGACAATGCCGCACCTGATGCCGATACGGCGCAGTACGAATTCGAGCCTGATGAGGCGACCCTCCTGACGCAGCTTCTGCCGCGCAACCTGCAGGTCCAGATTTTCTCGGCCATGCTGGAAAGCGCTGCCGGCGAGCAGGGCGCGCGGATGACCGCGATGGACAATGCCAGCCGCAATGCGAGCAAGGCCATCGACCGTCTGTCGCAGAAGTACAACCGCACGCGTCAGGCCAACATCACCAACGATCTGATCGAAATCATCTCCGGCGCAGAAGCCGTTTGAGATCACGCAGGAGACGAATCCGATGTCCGAAACTCTTACCCCTTCTGCCGGAGCTGCCAACAACGTGGTCGGCCGTGTCACCCAGGTGCGTGGTCCGGTCGTGGACGTGCAGTTCGAAGGCGATCTTCCCTTCATTCTGAACGCTCTGCACGTCCAGAACGGCGACCATACGCTGGTTCTGGAAGTCGCCCAGGAAATCGGCGAGCGTCAGGTCCGCTGCATTGCCATGGACACGACCGACGGTCTGGTTCGCGGAACTGAAGTCCGTGACACGGGCAAGCAGATCATGGTGCCGGTTGGTCCGGCAACGCTCGGCCGTATCCTGAACGTCGTTGGCGAACCGATCGACGAACGCGGTCCGATCAGCAGCGAACTGCGTTTCCCGATTCACCGTCCGGCTCCGTCCTTCGAAGAGCAGGCTGCTGCATCCGAGATCCTCGTGACCGGCATCAAGGTCGTCGATCTGCTCTGCCCGTACCTCAAGGGTGGTAAGATCGGCCTGTTCGGCGGCGCTGGCGTCGGCAAGACGGTTATCATTCAGGAACTCATCAACAACATCGCGAAGGCCCACGGTGGTGTGTCCGTTTTCGCAGGTGTCGGTGAGCGTACCCGTGAAGGTAACGACCTGTATTTCGAAATGCAGGACGCAGGCGTCATCAAGATCGCCGAAGACGGTTCGACCGAGGGCTCCAAGGTTGCGCTGGTCTATGGCCAGATGAACGAGCCGCCGGGAGCCCGTTCGCGCGTGGCTCTGACGGGTCTGTCGCTCGCGGAATACTTCCGTGACGAAGAAGGCCAGGACGTCCTGTTCTTCGTGGACAACATCTTCCGCTTCACGCAGGCCGGTTCCGAAGTCTCCGCACTTCTGGGCCGTATCCCCTCCGCAGTGGGTTACCAGCCGACGCTGGCCACCGAGATGGGCGCCCTGCAGGAGCGTATCACCTCCACCAAGAAGGGCTCCATCACGTCCGTTCAGGCCGTGTATGTCCCTGCTGACGATCTGACCGATCCGGCTCCGGCGGCAACCTTCGCGCATCTTGATGCTACGACGGTTCTAAACCGTTCGATCGCTGAAATGGGCATCTATCCGGCTGTCGATCCGCTGGATTCCACGTCCCGTTCGCTCGATCCGAAGATCGTTGGCGAAGAGCACTACCAGGTTGCCCGTCAGGTTCAGCAGACGCTCCAGACCTACAAGGGCCTGCAGGACATCATCGCGATTCTCGGCATGGACGAGCTGTCCGAGGACGACAAGAAGATCGTTGGCCGCGCCCGTCGCATCCAGCGCTTCCTGTCCCAGCCTTTCCATGTGGCTGAAGTCTTCACGGGCGCTCCCGGCAAGCTGGTCTCGCTCGAAGACACGATCCGTTCCTTCAAGGCTGTCGTGGCCGGCGAGTACGATCACCTGCCGGAAGGCGCCTTCTACATGGTTGGTGACATCGACGAGGCCATTGCGAAGGCCGAGAAGATGAAGCAGGAGGCCTGATCCGATGCCGCTTCGCATCGAGATCGTCAGCCCGGAAAAGCGCCTTGTCGAACGTGAAGTCGACATGGCCGTGGTCCCGGGCATGGAGGGCGATATTGCAGCCATGCCGGACCGCGCACCGCTGATGCTTCAGCTGCGGGGCGGCGTTGTGGCCCTTTATCAGGGTGACAAGATCGTAGACCGTTACTTCGTGACGGGCGGTTTTGCCGATATGGGCGCTGATCACTGCACCATTCTGGCCGACTCCGCGCAGCTCATGAGTGAGCTGTCCGTGGATGAGGCCAAGAGCCGTCTGCGCGACCTGGAAAGCCGTTGGGCCGAAATCGGTCCGAACGACGTGGACATGCACGACCAGATCAGTCGCGAACTGCAGTCGGTTCGCGCCGAGCTGGAAGCTGTTCAGGAACACGGTCAGGTCTGATCCGACTTTTCAGACCACATTTGAAAAACCCGCTTCATCGCAAGGTGAAGCGGGTTTTTCTTTGCCATTTTTCCAAAACCCTTCATCCGCAGGCATGTGGGATTGCCTGAAATGACGTCGCCTCTCACCATCAAGCGTATTATCTGGGCCTGTCCAGGAGCGTTGGTGGGGTGAGGATGTCTGCTGCCTCATACTCAGAAGCCTCATAGCTTCGCTCTAGTACCTATCCCGGAGCAGGAGAGGACTTCCCCAAGAACGCTCTGTGAGGCGATAGGCGCCATAACGCGGGCTTCTGGCTGCCCAACAGATGATGAATGAACGCCAAACCGGGAAATTCAGAGAAAACGAC
>NZ_BJNM01000021.1 GCF_006539685.1 Gluconobacter oxydans | reverse complement strand
TCCATCAAACCCCGGGACCAAACACCTAGTCCATTTCAGGAATTTTTAGTTATGACGTTTTTGGTTTTCATAAAACATTCATACTCGTGACTTGAGAAACAAAAGTATACGAACATGCCGCGCCCTGTCTGCACTCCCGCACACAGCGTCTACTGCACGAGCGCTTTCAGAAGGGCCTTGAGAGCCTTCTGGGCCGCTTTCGATCCCCATTCCTGCAGCAGTTCCCGCGAGCGCGGCTGTCTCGAAAGGGCTTCCGGCGTTTCCCTGATCGGCGGCATGGCACTGACGTGATCCTTCAGCGATGCCGGAAGTGCGGGAAACGGATCGATCCCCACCAGCTCGGTCAGAAGCGCAACACTCGTAATCCGGCAGGTCGGACGGCGCGTGTTCAGACACACATACGCCCCCATCCCGTTAGCCGCCGGATCATAGATCGCTTTCCAGGTCACGGCAGGCACCGGAATACGCCCCGCCCCGATCGTCCGGGTCTGATCCGGATCGTAACCCGGTCCGGTCACGACAAAGATTTCCCCTTCCTGCCGGGCCCATCCCCGAACAGCGCTCTCCACCCCTTCCCATGGCCCCCGGTTCAGCTCCGCAGTCTGCGGGACGATGTTCGACAGCAGGAAGGACTGCTGCTGTGCCTGCACACCGGGCTCGTCTCCGCTGGGTGTCATGTGCCCGCGATCGAAACCCGAAGACGTGTAGTCCTCGAGGGCTGCCCGCATGCTTACAGGAAGACGCTCATCAGGGTAAAAACTCCCCTGCCGGCGCGTGCGGTCCGCGATTTCCAGATTTTCTTCCGTCAGATCCTCGGCCGACCATAGCGGTCCCTTCGTGCTTTCCGAAGCAAGCACCGCATAATCCGCATTACACAGCTGAACCGTCCCGATCCGGAGCGTTTCATTCAGCACCTGGGGTGCAACACCATCAGCGAACATATCCGGACAGGACGCAGCCTGCGCCGGAAGCACGACAAGAAGAGCACAGATCGGAAGATACGACAGGAAATTCAATAATACCTCGCATACCCGGTTCCGCAGTATCCATTCCGGGACTGCCCCGGTGTTAGTGGATCAGGGAACCCCGCACAACCGATTGATTTTCCAATTTCTTTCTTCAGAAGCCATCCCCCTTTCCGGGATGCTTCTCCTTACAGGAGATGAAAACTCCGCATCCTCCATTGGCGTTACAGAGGAAAGTCGGGATATGCCTGATGCTGCGGAGCACAGAGCCCGCATGACAGGAAAGCGGAGACAGACCATTCTCAAGATGAACGCCCTGATCGGCATCATGCTTCCGGCACTCCTTGCCACAGGCGTTCCGGCGCAGTCTGCCACACTCCATCCGCTCGCACCGATTGCCCAGGCGGAAATGGGAACCAGCACCCACGCCGCCCTGTCCGCACAGGGTGTTGTTGCCACTCTGGACGTCCGTCGGACCTCGCACTGTAACGTGCCCGTCGTCTGGGCCGACGCCGATACCAGCCCGGCTTCTCCGTGCAGCATGGCCTTCCTGACACTCAGCCAGCCCGGCAACACACACTCCCGCCCTGCCTCATTCCCCCTGACGCCTTACGGCACCGAGGATGACGGCATGGCGCAGCTGAAGATGTCTCTACGGCATCTGGACGCGTCATCGCCTTTCCCGCAGGTCATGGTCTCCGCCTATACAGGGGGCGCCCATTGCTGCTCGCTCACATCCATATTCGATCTGCGCCCCGATGGAAGCTCCGGCAGAAGCTGGCAGCATCTCGAACTTGGAGCGATGGACGGCGACGGGGAACCGGACGTCGTGGATATCGCCGGAAATGGGCAACAGGAAATCCTGACATCCGATCAGTCGTTCCTCTATGCCTTCGCATCGCATGCCGGGTCCGAAGCCCCTGTCGTCATCGCACGCTACCACGATGGCGTCCTTGAAAACGTCACGCGCGATCCGGCCTATCAGGACTATCTTGCGAAGGATCTGGCGGATAGGCGGCGCAACTGGATCAAGTCCGGACGTTTCGAGCCCAATGGATTCCTCGCCTATGAAGTCGCGACCATGGCCAATATGGGCCGGTTCGCGGAAGGCTGGCGCGACATGCTGGCCCATGCACAGTCCACGAAAGAGTCCGGCTTCGGCCTCTCGGCATGCGATCTCAAACCGCCCGCTGAAAAGCAGAACGGCCATGCCTGTTCCGCCAAAGAAAAAGAACTGCTCCCCTTCCCGCAGGCCCTGTCCCTTTTCCTCGTCCGCGCGGGATACATCACGCCCGAGCAGGTAGCCTCCGTGACGGACAGTCATGAGGCCGCTTCGGTGCCCCCGCCCGTTCCACCCGCGGCCACGCCGCACGAGGCCCCGAACCCGCCCTCATCCGCCGCAGCCCAACCACCCGAAAGGAACCAGGCCCTCTCCGCTTCGGCTGTTCCCGCAAAATCCAGGGGCATGTTCGCGGTTCTCGGCGCGCTGGGACTGGCGCTCTATCTTGTTCCGGTCCTGATCGCCTACCGCCGCAATACGATCCGTCAGCACCGGATCGCGATGATAACCGTACTTCTGGGCTGGACCATCATCGGGTGGGTTGCGGCGCTGATCATGGCGCTCAACGAACCCAGCCGGACACGGTAAGGTTCGTCAGTCCCTAGCAGGGATCTGCGGCATCCGCGCCTCGCGCAATGTCATGCCGCAGACCCGGTTCCAGGACGCGCTCTTGGGTGTCCCGATCCGCTGGGACAGATAAATGCCGGTATGGCCCGAACAGGCATAGGCCACGAAACATCCGGTCGCGAAATAGACGATATCCCCGGCCCCGAAGAGTTCGACACCCATCAGCGTACAAGCCAGCGGCGTGTTTGCCGCTCCGGCAAAGACCGACACGAACCCGACAGCCGCCAGAAGATCCACCGGAACATGCAGCAGGAAGGCGAGAATGTTCCCCGACGCGGCTCCCAGAAAGAAGAGTGGCGTGACTTCACCGCCTTTGAACCCGGTTGCCAGAACCGTGACCGTGAAAACCAGCTTCCAGAACCAGGACCACGGATAAATCGTCGGCCCGAAGAAACTGACGATCGACGCCCCACCCGGCTCAGCAGGCAGAACGCCCAGCCCCAGATAATCCCGGTTTCCGACGATCATCACCAGAAGAATGGTCAGAATGCCGCCGATCGCCGGACGCAGCCACGGTGTCTTGCAGAGCTTTTTCATGAACGCCGCCAGAAGGTGCACGCTCTCGGCGAACACCCGGCTCAGCAGCCCGAATGCCAGCGCGGCGATGGCAACGCGCACCACAAGCATGATGTCCACATGCGAGAGGGAGCCATCAGAATTCAGCGTCCCCTGAAACACCAGCGGATAGGACGCATGATGGATGCCCCAGGCGCGGCAGGCCCAGTCCGCAATGATCGATGACATCGCGGCGGGAAGAAGAAAACGGTAGTCCAGCCGCCCGAGCGTCAGGACTTCAAGGGCGAACACGGCGCCAGCGATGGGTGTCCCGAAAACGGCACCAAATCCCGCTGCAATGCCGCATGTCAGCAGAACACAGGTTTCCGGCGCCCGCAGCCTGAACAGTCTGGCCGTGGCACTCGCCAGACTTCCTCCGACCTGGATCGCGGTCCCTTCCCGTCCCACGGAAGCGCCGAACAGATGGCTCACTACCGTGGCAATCAGCACGAACGGCGCCATCCGCAGTTGAACGCCCGCGCCCGGTTCATGGATTTCATCCACGATCAGGTTCGCCCCGGCCTCAACGTCGCGGCCGAACCAGAAGTAACACAGACCGACCGCCACACCCGCCAACGGAAGCCCGAACAGCAGCACCGGATGCTCGATCCGCAGCGAAGTGGCGCGTTCCAGAAGCCACAGGAACAGGGCACAGGCACTCCCGATACAGACCGACAGCACAACAAGCACCGCGCTCAGACGCATAAGGCTGAAAATACCGGGAAAACGGGGCTGATTCTGAAGTTCACTCATAACGGACGCAGTTCTCCTGTCTTGTCCAAAGGGGACGAGGGACAGGAATCATCAGCTTCCGGATGAAGCGGTTCGACCGGGAACGGTCAGGCAGAATCCATTGCCTTCTGCCTCATGAAAAGCCGTGAAGGCCCCAACCTGTCAAGAGATGACAAGGTTTTTAGGGAGAGACACTTTTCCGCATGACCACGCTATGCCATCGTCTGCGTAACAAAAACGAACGGTCCGTTCCATTTCTCATCATTCAACCGTTTCAAGGAACTGCGTTTCATGCGCCGTCTTCTGGTTCTCACAACGCTGCTTGCAGGCCTGCCCCTTGCGCTCCCCGCCCATGCTGAAGGCACGTTTTCCTTCGCCACGACACCGGGTCAGCTTCCCAAGACCGTCGTGCCGACGGACTACATCATTGATCTGACGACCGACATGGAGCATCTGACGCTTCAGGGCGATGAAATCGTCCGCGTCGAGGTTAAGAGCCCGACCGCCGACGTCACGCTCAATCAGGCAGGCCTCAAACTGGCCAGCGCCCTTCTGGACAACTCGCAGAAAGCCGAGATCCGTCAGGATGATGCCGCCGAAACCGTCACCCTGCATTTTCCGGCACCCGTTCCGGCCGGCGTCCACACGCTGGCGATCAAGTATTCCGGCCCGATCCTGAAAACGCCGAACGGCATCTATATTGACGACTACACCGACCCGGCAGGCAAGCCGAAGCGGATGCTCGTCACGCAGTTCGAGGTTGCGGACGCACGCCGGATGTTCCCGGGCTGGGACGAACCCGCCTTCAAGGCAACCTACCAGCTGAACGTCACGCTGCCGTTCGAATACGCGGCTGTCAGCAACATGCCGATCATCGGCACGACGCAGCAGGACGCCAAGACGAAGCGCGTCTCTTTCAGCCCGACGCCCCGCATGTCGAGCTACCTGCTCGCACTGGTAGCCGGCGACATGGCCTCCGTGGACGGCAAGGCGGACGGCACCCCCATCCGCGTCTTCGCACCGAGCGGCCTTGAAAGCCAGGGCACTTACGCACTGAGCGCTGCCGAGAAGATCCTGCCCTATTACAACGACTATTTCGGCATCAAATATCCATTGCCGAAAATGGACATGCTGGCCATCCCCGGCAACTATCAGGCCGGCGCGATGGAGAACTGGGGCGCGCTGACCTATATCGATAACGTCCTGCTGTTCGATCCGAAGAACAGCACGCCACGCACCCGCGAACTGATCTATGAAGTCGTTGCGCATGAAATGGCGCATCAGTGGTCCGGCGATCTGGTAACCATGGGCTGGTGGGACAATATCTGGCTGAACGAAGGCTTTGCCTCCTGGATGGAGATCAAGGCGACGGACAAGATGAACCCGGACTGGGACATCTGGCCGCGTCAGCACGAGACCCGCGAAGCCACGATGGCAACGGACGCCCTGTCCACGACCCATCCGATCCAGCAGGTCATCCACAATGTCAGCGAAGCCAACTCCGCGTTTGACGACATCAGCTACGGCAAGGGCGAACTGGTCATCCGCATGATGGAAGGCTGGCTTGGCGAAGACCATTTCCGCGACGGGATGCGCGCCTATATGAAGGCCCATGCCTTCGGCAACGCGACCAGTCAGGACCTGTGGAACGCGCTCTCCGGCACATCGGGACAGGATGTCGGCAAGGTTGCCCGCAGCTTCACCGAACAGCCCGGGATTCCGCAGGTCAATGTCGCGGCAGTCTGCAGGAACGGCCAGACGACCTACACCCTGACGCAGAGCCGCTTTACGATCCACGACCCGAATGCGAAGGCCCTGACCTGGAACATTCCGGTTGTCGCAGGCGGCCCCGGCCTTGAGACGCGCAAGCTGGTGCTTGGTGCGGAACCCGCCACCTTTACCCTACCCCGCTGCAATGCGCCTCTCAAGCTCGATCTGGGCGAGAGCGGGTATTACCGCGTGCATTACGACGACGTGGCCTTCGCCCCGATCGCCGCATCGATTTCCAAATTTGCTCCCGTGGACCGCGCCAACATCCTTGGCGACCAGTTCGCGCAGTTCCGGGCCGGGCATGGCGCGCTGTCCTCCTATTTCGACCTCGTGGACCGGCTGACAGCCGAGCATGAGACCGATATCGCCACGCTTGAGGAAATCATCGGCAAGCTGGAAACGCTCGATTTCTACGAAATCGGCAGCCCGGACCGCCCTGCATTCCAGGCCTATGCCCGCAGCCGCCTTGCCCCGGTCCTGAAGCGTCTCGGCTGGGACCAGAAGCCGCATGAAAGCGTACTGGACACAATGCTGCGCCCGTCCGTCATCTCGGCGCTTGGCACCTTCAATGACCCGGCCGTGCTTGCCGAGGCCAAGCGCCGTTTCGCAATCTGGCTGAAGAACCCGGCCTCCCTGCGTCCTGATCTGGTCGGTACGGTCTCGGCCCTTGCGATGAAGCATACCGACGCCGCAACCTACGAAATCATGGCCAAGAAAGTCCGTGACACACAGGCGACCGAACTCAAGCTCCGCCTGTTCCAGGCCCTCGCCAACGCCTCCGACCCGGACCTGATCCGTCGCAACGTGGAACTGGCCTATAGCGGCGCCATTCCGAACGGCCGTATTTCTATGGCACTGTCACAGATCGCCTCTGCCAGCGAAAATCCGGACCTCGTCTGGAAGCTGGTCCGCCAGCACGAGGCCGAGATCCGCACGCATCTGGCCCCCTGGTCACAGGACGGGTTCCTGCCGGCCATCGCAGGACATTCCAACAATCCGGACATCCTGGCCGAGCTTCAGAAGGATCCGTCTTCCAGCAAGACGACCGGAGCCAAGATTGCCACGGCCCATGCCCTCAACACCGTTGCTGCCCGTCAGGAAGCGGTTCAGGCGACCCAGAGCCAGATCCACGACTGGCTTGCCGCTCGCACCCACTGACACAACACCCGGGCGAGGCGGAAAAGATCCGCCTCGTCCCTGTCCGGGGCGGTCAAACTGTTATAGGGATGGCGCTCCCGTTTTACCGCCACCGGACCATCCTGCCCCATGCTTCAGATCGAAAACCTTGTCTTCAACGCCTGGGGACGACAGTTCTTCAATCGTGCAAGCGCCAACCTGCCCAACCCGTCCAAGGTGTCTCTGGTCGGCCGGAATGGCGTCGGGAAATCCACACTTTTCAAACTGATCAAGGGCGAGCTTCAGCCGGATTCCGGTGAGATCGTTATCCCCCGCGCCGCTCGCGTGGCGACCGTGGATCAGGAACACCCCGCCACCCCCATCAGCCTGATCGACACGATCCTCGCGGCCGACACGGAACGCGCGGCCCTCATGGCCGAGCTGGAAACCGCCGATCCGGAGCGTATGGGCGATATCTGGATGCGCCTGATCGAAATCGACGCCGACAGCGCCCCTTCCCGCGCGGCGGAAATTCTCAACGGTCTGGGCTTCTCCACCGCCGATCTCGATCGCCCGATGGCCGAGTTTTCCGGCGGCTGGCGCATGCGTGTGGCACTCGCTGCCGCGCTGTTTGCAGAGCCTGACCTGCTGCTGCTCGATGAGCCGACAAACTATCTCGATCTCGAAGGCGCCCTGTGGCTGGAAGCGCGCCTCGCCCGCTATCCGCATTCCGCGCTCATCATCAGCCATGACCGCGAACTGCTGAACAATTCCGTCGATTTCACGCTGCATGTCACGGAAGGCAAGCTGGAACTTTACACCGGCGGTTACGACGATTTCGAGCGCCAGCGCGCGGAGAAAATCCGTCTGCAAAGCGCCACCCGCGCCAAACAGGAAGCAGAGCGCGCGCATCTCCAGTCCTTCGTGGATCGCTTCAAGGCCTCGGCCGCCAAAGCCGCCCAGGCCCAGAGCCGCGTCAAGCGCCTCGCCAAGCTGACGCCGATCGAAACCACAATCGAGGCTTCGGTCTCGCCGTTCCTGCTTCCCTCGCCCGCCCGCCCGCTGGCACCGCCGCTGATCCGGCTGGAAAATGTGGAAGTCGGCTATGGCGATGATCCCGCCATCCTGCGCGATCTGAACCTCAGGCTGGATGTGGACGACCGTATCGGCCTGCTTGGCGTCAACGGTGCCGGCAAGTCCACTTTTGCCAAAATGATCGCCGGCGCTCTCGAAGTCCGCTCCGGAGAGGTCTCGCGCTCCCCCCGCATAGAGGTCGGCTGGTTCCACCAGCACCAGATCGAGGCACTCGATCCCGAACAGACCCCGCTCGATATCATGCGCGAGGCCCGGCCGACGGACAGCGATCAGTCCCATCGCTCCCGTCTGGCGCAGTTCGGCATTCATTTCGAAAAGCAGGGCACCAAGGTCGAGGCGCTCTCGGGTGGTGAGCGCGCGCGCCTGCTGCTGAATATGATCGCCATGGCCGCCCCGCATCTGCTGATCCTCGATGAGCCGACCAACCATCTGGACATTGACAGCCGCCGCGCCCTGCTGGACGCCCTGAACAGTTACGAAGGCGCGGTCATCCTCATCACCCATGACCGCTCGCTCATGGAACTGGTCGCGGACCGGCTCTGGCTGGCCGCGGACAACCAGATCGTCCCCTTCGATGGCGATATGGATGATTACGCCAGGTTCGTCATCGAGCGTGCCAAAGGTGGAACATCCGCCCCGTCCCAGAGCGCCGCAAAGGAAAAGCGCTCCAAGGGCAAGAAAAAGAAGACTAAATAAGAAAATACAGGAATCATTATTGAGGAGGGCTGTATTTTAATAACCCCTCCTCGGTATCCTGTCTCCAATATGAAAATCGTCAAATACCCACGCCAGGATAGAGAATATACTTCCATGAAGCGTGGTAAGTTGTTATTCTGATCCATAAATAATGTGTAATTTTCGTTATTTTTGAGATATATCAATTTTCAAACTTCCGTGAACGCGTAAGTCTCTCCTGACGGGCAGTTCCCATCGGCATGGCGGTCGGGTAACTGATGGAATTCCTTGGACGGATTTTAGGAAGGGAAAAGTGTGTCTCCTCTCGGTGGCCTGAAGATCACGGGAAATTACCTGCCCAGACGGTACAGACTGCTCCTGGGTGCTGTCTTCTTCATTGGCTCCCCCCTTCCTGCCTTTGCCCAGAGCGCCGATGACCAGGAACTGGCCGCAATCAAGGCGGAGATGCGCATGCTCGAAGGCCGTCTTCAGGCCATCGAGCAACGCCGCCATGCAGGATCGCCCTCCCATGCGGCCCGTCCGAATACCCCGAAAACCTCCGTCGCGCGCAGGCTTCCGATAAAGGGCGAGACCCCCAAAATCGAAACCGCCCGCGCGGCAACATCGCCATCCTCTCCGGCCAGCAGCATTCCCCGCCCCAGCAGCGGGATCATGCCGGTTTCAACAGCAGGCTTCGCCCCGGACAGCGTCACGGCAGGATCCGCAACGGTCCCCTCAACCCCGATCGTTACACCGGCCCACCAGACACCGCCGCCGCTGTTCCAGTGGCTGGGCAACCAGCACAACGAAGCGCATCGGACATCCATCGACCTGACATCGTCCAGTCCGCTCGCCATTACCCAGACGGAAGTGGATCATCTTCCGCCGGTCTTCCAGATTGGCAATCTGACGGTCAGGCTGGGCGGGTTCATCGATTTCTCCAACATCTGGAGAAGTTCGAACATGACCAGTGGCCCTGCGACGGCGTGGAACAATTTCCCGTATGCCAACAGTCCCAATCACGGGCTGAGCGAGGAACGGTTTTCCGCACAGCTTTCGCGTTTCTCCACGCTTCTGGAAGCCAATCCGACCAAGTCCGTGCGTCTTCAGGCTTATGTTGAGAGCGATTTCGGCGGGTCTGGCGGGACGACCAACAGTGTGCAGATCAACGGTTATACCCCCCGTCTGCGGCAGGGATATTTCACGTTCACGCAGAAGGACTGGGGGCTGCATGTCCTCATGGGCCAGGCCTGGAGCCTGACGACCAATTACGCCAAGGGCGTCATTCCCCGTCAGGAACAGCTCCCGGCCGTGACGGATAACAACCAGATCCCGGGCATTACCTTTACGCGTGTCCCGCAGATCCGCATCGCCAAGGACTGGAACAAGAAATACTGGATCGCGCTGTCGATCGAGGATCCCCAGGCGACGGTCGGTTTCTCCGATACGCTCAGCTCCGGCGGGACCCTCCCGGCCAGCTACGGCCATCTGGCCGGGCCGCGGGTCTATTACGCCAATAGCGGTGGCGTCCTGCTGAACCCGAACACGCAGTACAGCTACAATCCGGCCCCCGACATCGTCCTGAAAACGGCGGTTGATACGTCCTTCGGGCATTATGAGGTCTTTGGCCTTGCCCGCTGGTTCCGTGGACTGGTTCAGCCGGCTGGCGAGAACCATACCCACAAAAGCACGCAGTTCGGCGGTGGCGTGGGCGCTGGTATGACCGTGCCGCTCGGGACGGACAAGCTTCAGCTGACCGGAAACGTGCTCGCCGGTCAGGGTGTCGGACGTTACGGGCCCAGCCTCATTCCCGATACGACCTTCGATAGCAACGGCAATCCCACTCCGATCCCGGAAATCATGGGTTCGCTCGGGCTGGTCGGACATCCGGCACGGTCCGTGCTGCTTTACACCTATGGCGGTGTGGAGAGCGCGGGACGCCGTACCTATCTGGGCGCCGACGGCATCCAGCATGGTTATGGCGCGACGGACCTGAACCTCTCCGGCTGTGAATACGAATTCGGAACGTGCTCCGCCCAGACGAGAACGCTGGCCTCCCTGACGACCGGCGGCTGGTGGCACTTCCTGGACGGCCATTACGGCAGTGTCATGGGCGGGCTTCAGTACACCTATATCCGGAAGTTCGCCTTCAAGGGCAATGACGGCGCGGATCATGCCGTCGATCCCACGACTTACGGACATACGGTGTATGTGACCTTCCGTTATTACCCCTTCCAGCAATAACATCTGGTGAAATATTCACATTACTTGACAAATCATTCCAACCGGCAAACACGCTTTTTTCAAGACTTTCGCGCCCTCACAGTCATGGTTTCCGGTCTGACAGGCCAGCCATGACACTCTGGAGAATTTCATGTCTGGCACAACAACTCAGGCGCCGCCCAAGCCCCTGAATCCGTCCCCGACGCAACCGCAGAAACTTCAGCCGCTTTATGTGCTGTCGTGGTTCCTGTGCGCGCTGTTCTACTTCTATCAGTATGCCATCCGTTCCGCTCCCGGCATCATGCAGGATGAGCTGACGCACGCCTGGGGCAACAGTCATCTCGGCCTGATGATTGCGTCCTATTACATCGTCTACGCGCTGATGGCCCTTGCCGTGGGCGTGCTGCTGGACCGCTACGGCGCCCATGCCATCATGCCGATGTTCATTGCCATCACGGGCGTGGGCTGTCTGATCTTCGGCCAGGGCAGCCTGGTTGCGGGTATCGGCGGTTACATCATCCAGGGTATTGGTGCGATCTGTGCCTTCGTCGGCGCGTCCTATGTTGCCGCACGCTATCTTCCGGCCCGGACGCTGGCGCTTTTCGTCGGTCTGACGCAGTGCATGGGTATGGCTGGTGCCGCCTTCGGCTCCAAGCCGACGCGCATCCTGATCGATCCGCATGGGTCGTTCCATATCCCCTGGCAGTCGGTCTGGCTGGGCTTTGGTGTTATCGGGCTCCTGCTGGCTGTGGCGGTCTTTTTCGTCATGCCACGCGATACGGGTGACAGCGCCCAGCACCATGGCGATTTTTCCATGGCCAACCTGCTACGTCCCTTCAAGATCATCTTCTCCAACCCGCAGAGCTGGATTGCCGGTCTTGCCGGTGGCCTGCTCTTCGTGCCGACCACGATCGGTGCTCTGGGCTGGGGTGCGCTGATGCTGAGCAAGGGCGAACACACGACGATGGGCTTTGCGGCCACGGATGTGTCGATGGTCCCCATCGGCTGGGTCATCGGCTGCCCGCTTCTGGGCTGGATTTCCGACAAGATCGGCCGTCGCAAGCCTGTCATGATCGGTGGCGCACTGGTGCTTCTGGCAGCGTCGCTCTGCGCACTTTACGTGCCGGTCGGCGTTATGCCGCACTACTCCGTGGCGCTGATCATGGGCATTGCGTCCGGGGCGGCTATGATCCCGTTCTCCTCGATGAAGGAAGTCAATCCGCCCGAGGTCAAGGGAACAGCCGCTGGCGTCATGAATTTCCTCGTGTTCGGCACGACCGGCATCATGTCGCCGCTCGTTTCCGCCCTGATGGGCAAGGACGCGCCGGAGACGATGGAACAGTTCCATACGGCTTTCCTGCCGCTGGTCATCGGTATCGGAATTGCCATTCTGCTCGGCTTCCTGCTCAAGGAAACCGGATGGAAAGTCCGCAAGACGTCCTGATTTTTCCGGACAGTCCGAAAAAGGAAACGGCCCACTTTCGTGGGCCGTTTTTTTATGCGCGTTATTTCGCGGCAGTCTTCTCAAACGCCCCGGCAATCGTCAGCGTCACGTCATCGCCGACATAGGGGACATATTTCTTCACGCCGAAATCGCTGCGATGGATCGTCGCTTCGGCCTGAAAACCGACCGTATAGGCCTTGTCCATCGGGTTGACGCCTGCGCCCACGAAATGGACGTGCAGGACTTCCGGGTGCGTGACGCCATGCAGCGTCAGGTTGCCGGTCACCAGGGCCTCATCCGTGCCCGTGCGACGAACCTGCGTCGAGACGAAGGTCGCATCCGGATATTTTGCGACATCAAACCATTCACCGTTCTTGAGTTCGCTGGTCAGAACCGTGCTGGTGGTTGAAATGCTCGAAACCGGGATGGTCACGTTCAGGTGCGAGGCCTCGGGGTGGGCCGTATCAAGCTGAAGCGCGCCGGTGACACCGGAGATCTGGCCGGAATAATAGGTGAAGCCGAAATGCAGCACGGAGAAGCCGATCTGCGTATGGCTGGTCTCGACCGTATAGGCGCCGGACTGCACATCCGCAGGGTTGGCGGCATAAGCCGTGGAAGACAGGAGTGTGAGAGCGAACGCTGCGCCTGCGCCCTTGAGGAAACGTGTTTTCATGATGTCATGATCTTTCTTGATGAAGTGAAGAAGTCAGCCAAACCGGAAGCCGGACAGGGCCTTCCCCATGACGATATCGTTGTAATCGCGATGACCTGCATCGGTTCCCGCGGCTCCGGCGGCGAACATCAACGGCAGGAGATGTTCCGGCTGAGGGTGGCACTCCCGCGCAAACGGGGCGTGCTCCCAGTCCAGCAGGCTCTGTGTGCGACGAGCAGGCGGAGCCTCGACCGCCTGCGGAAGCCAGGTGTCGAACGCGACGGATTGTGCATCCGACACGGCATCGGGTCGCATTAGATGGCGCATGTTGTGGTAAGTCATGCCCGTGCCCACGATCAGGATGTTTTCATCCCGCAGAGGCGCCAGCATTTCCCCGAGTTGCAGGACGCCTGCGGCATCCAGCGACCCTGGCAGGGAAATCTCCACAACCGGGATATCCGCATCAGGAAATGCGAGCATGAATGGAATGAAGACCCCGTGATCCAGTCCACGCGTGGCATTTTCCGTACAGGCCATACCCCTGTGACGCAGGAGATCGCGGATTTTCCCTGCCACGATCGGCGATCCGGGTACGGGATATTCAAGCTGATAGGTGTGAGGCGGAAAGCCGTAATAATCGTAGATCAGCGACGGATGAGCCGCTGATCCGACGACCATATCCGACGTCTCCCAATGACCGGACATGACCACAATGGCATCCGGACGACGTGCCAGGGAGGGCCCTACAAAACGGAGATAGGCAGCCATGTGGTCCCATGTCGTCCCCCACTCCATGAAGAAGCACGGGCCACTTCCATGCGGCAGGAAAAGAACGGGCTGCCGCGTCGTGTCCTGATCGTTCAGGGTCATGGTGAGTGCCTCCGTTCCGTACGATGGGACTGATCTTGCCACCCTCACCCGAAAAGAATAATTCCCTGATCCGGGATAGGATCTGACACCAGGAGTGTGAGGTGAATGCTTGATCGCTTCACGGGCATGCAGGTTTTTGCAAAGGTCGTGGCTCAGGGCAGCTTTTCAGGAGCCGCACGCTCGCTGGGTCTGTCGCAGACGATGGTCACGAAACATATTGCTGCGCTGGAAAGCCGGCTGGGGATCTCGCTGTTCCATCGCAGCACGCGCAAGCTGTCGCTCACGGAACCGGGGCGTCTCTTTTTCATCCGCAGTCAGAAAATCCTGACGGATCTGGAAGAGATGGAACAGGAAGTCTCGGCGGAAAATCAGGAGCCGCGCGGGCTGCTGCGCCTGAATGCGCCAGTCTCATTCGCCATCCGCCATGTCGGACCGATCCTGCCGGAGTTCAGCCGACGCCATCCCCTTGTCACGGTCGAACTGGGGCTGGATGACCGGAGGATTGATCCGATTACCGAAGGATGGGATCTGACGCTGCGCATCGGGCGGATGCCATCGAGCGCGTTGCGGTCGCGTCGGCTGGCACAGGTCGATTTCGTGGTCTGCGCGGCGCCGTCCTATCTGGAAGAGTATGGCACGCCCCGCAGCGTTGCCGACCTGCCGAACCACCGCTGTCTGGGCTATACGCTCGGTGACGAGATCAGCAGCGCGCGCTGGAGCTTTGGTCCGAACGGCGAGCGCACGGTCCCGGTGAGCGGTCCCATGCATGCCAATAACGGCGATATCCTGCGCGAGGCTGCCGT
The DNA here is from genome assembly GCF_006539685.1 of Gluconobacter oxydans. Lineage (GTDB taxonomy): Bacteria > Pseudomonadota > Alphaproteobacteria > Acetobacterales > Acetobacteraceae > Gluconobacter > Gluconobacter oxydans. The sequence continues at coordinate 27,557 of NZ_BJNM01000021.1, read as the reverse complement.
GGCCGGACAGGGCATCATCTATCAGCCGACATTCATCGTTTCGGATGAGCTGAAATCAGGTCGGCTGGTTCCGCTGCCGCTTGATGTACCCGTCATGACGGGGCCGGAACTGCATGCTGTCTATGCTCCGACGCCTCATGTCCCGCTCAAAATCCGGGCGATGATCGATTTTCTGGTTGAACGCTATGGTCCGGTTCCGCCCTGGACGATCTGACGAAACCGGGAAAAGCGTCCTTTACTGAACCGTAGCCGGAGCGGTCTTCTGGCGGATCGCGGCGAATTCCGAACCAGCCTTCCATTGTGGCCAGTCATGGGAGAACGCCACGTCATGCCCGACTTTCCACACGGCCCAGACGTCCTGCGCGGCACCCCGCACATCCCAGTCCGGGCTCCAGGCATCGCAGGCCTGATGGTAGCAGGCCATGTAGGCCGTCAGCCATTTGCCACCCGCTTCCGTTCCGCCCTTCAGAAGATCGAACTTGCCCGCCATGTCCATGACAGCAAGAACCGGGACCCCGGCACGCGCGAAGGGGAGATGATCCGCGCGATAGAATGCGCCACGCTCGGGCATGGCTTCCGGCTGTGCGGTGCGGCCCTGAAGAGCCACAGCGGCTGCGAACTGCTCCTGAAGTGTGTCCTGCCCTGCCCCGATGATGAAGGCGTTATGCGCAGGGCCAGCCATCTGGAGCACGTCCATCGTCAGATTGGCAGCCGTCTTGTCCAGCGGAGCCAGCGGATGGGCGACGTACCAGCCTGATCCCAGCAGACCGCGCTCCTCGCCTGTCCAGGCGGCGAAACGGATGGTACGGTCGGGCTTTGGTCCGGCCTTGAAGGCCCGGGCGATTTCGAACAGCGCAGCAATTCCCGAACCATCGTCGATCGCGCCACGACGGATGACAGTGTTCCCCTGCGCGTCGGTGCTCTTGCCGTAAGCATCCCAGTGGGCACCGAACATGACCGTCTCGTCCGGATATTTCGCGCCCGTGATCTTGGCGAGAACGTTCTGGCTATGCAGCCGATCGACCGTGACCGGCAGGTCGGCTGAGAGCGTCGTGTGCTTCAGCGTGACGGGACGGAAGCTTTCGGAACGGGCCTTGATGCGCAGGGCCTCAAGATCCAGACCAGCCTGCTGAAACAGTGCGGCCGCGGCCTTGCCTTCAAGCCAGCCCTGCACGGGAACGGGGCGGCTTTCGGTGGCAGCATGTTCCACGTCATAGGCCTCCCCGCCCGGTGCCACGACCGTGCTCCAAGGATAGGACGCGCCTGCCGTGTCGTGCACGATCAGGGCAGCGACAGCACCACGACGCGCTGCTTCCTCGTATTTGTAGGTCCAGCGGCCGTAATACGTCATTGTCTTGCCGCCGAAGCGACCAGCGACGGGTTCACCGGGAGCCGCATCGAAATCGGGATCGTTGACGAGGAAAACCGCGACCTTACCCTTCAGATCGACGCCCTTGAAATCATCCCAGTGACGCTCCGGCGCATGCACGCCATAGCCCACGAAAACCATCGGAGCATTTTTGACCTGCAGCCGGTCTTCCGGCAGTAGCGTCGAAAGATAGATGTCCTGAAGCTGGATCAGGGGAAGCGTCCTGCCGCTGGTCCGGGCCGTGATGGAACCGTTCGCGGCGGTTCTGGTGCGGATCATGGGGACAGTCTGCGTCCATCCGCCATTTTCACCAGCCGGCTCAAGTCCCAGAGCCTTGTACTGCTCGATCAGCCAGGGAACCGTGACCTTCTCCCCTTCCGTTCCGGGAGCACGGCCCTCGAACCGGTCGGAGGCCAGGATTTTCATCGTCTCCGACATGCGGGACGGGCTGATCTCGGCTGTCGGGTCGGCATGACCGGTGACCGGAGCGAGAAGAACCGCTGTCAGGACAGTGGCAAGAAACAGGCTGCGTCGGGGGAATGTCTTCTGTGTCATGGCAAGACCATATCTTCAGTTACGGTTCTGGGAAGAAGAAATCGGACCGGCGTCTTTCAGTGCCGCCGGGTCCACACGATCACGGCGGATATAGACGCTCTTTTCAACCGGATCGCGCTGATAATCCTGTGCGAGTACTTTCAGGACACAGGGCATGAAATCCGCAGGCGCCCACCTGCCCCACACATGGTAATCATCAAAATAGATGACGGGCGGAAGATCCTGCGGAAGGTCATGGCACAGGTCACGCTCATAGCCGCCCCAGGGGTGATGCGCGTAATCCGCCTCCCATGGCAGGTATTCATGGTATTTCTTCATGGAGAGGCGGCCCGCGTAAATATAGACATCCGGGTTATAGGGAATGACCAGAATGCGTTCGTCCGGGCGGGAATGGGTCTGAATGGCTTTGACGAAACCGACATCCCTGTTTTCGCGGATCGGGTGAAAGCCTGCCTGACGCAACTGCTGCCGTGTCATGCCATGCGGTGAGGAGACGGCGTGCCGGACCCCGATGACATAGAGGGCACAGAAGACGAGCGCGATGCAGTGTGCCGCACGGCCATAGGACTGCAACACGCGCATCATCATCAGAACGCAGAGGGTGAGCGCGCCCATGATGAATGTTCCGTCCTGAAACCCGAACGCGCCGCGCACCTGCATCATCAACACCCCGCCGATGAGCAGCAGGGCTGCCAGTCTGTGCCGGGATGTTGCGAGAACGAGAAGACTGCCGATCACGAAGCAGATGACGGCCAGGGACTGGATCGTGGTATCGGGCCGGAAGGATGGAACAAGGCTGAGAAACAGAGTGCCAAGGCCCACGTCGATATAGGGAGCATAGTAGAACTGGTTGGCGACGAAGTGATAGGCGATCATACCGCCCAGATCGCCGTAAACCGTCATCCAGAGGCCGCTGAGGGCGAGTGCCGCACCAGCGCCGAGCAGAACCTGCAGAATCCCGTTCCAGTAGGCCGGACGTCTTACGGCAATGACGACCAGCCCCAGCAGGACGGCCGTCGGACCGAAGGAATACGCCGTAAGCGGCAGAAGAGCGATGCAGGCCCCACCACATCGCGCCTGCCAGCAACCGACCTCCTCTCCCAGCAGAACCGGAAGAACCAGCAGCGTTATGGCGCCCGCGAGCAGATCACCGCCGATGGTCCAGTAACTGTCCATGTTGAACGCCTGGATCGTCCACTGGACACCCATTGCGACAAGCCATGCCGCAGTCGCAAGGCACCGAACCGATGGTTTCTTGAGCGCGGGGGACAGGAAGACGGCCACGGCGCTGGCCATCGTGCAGACAACCGGGATGAGCCGCATGAGATAGGCGTGGCGGAAATCCGTCACCAGGCCGACGAGCCAGGACAGGGCAAAAATCAGCGGGCCGTGCGCGTCGATATAGTCGCGATACAGGATATCGCCCCTGACGATGGCCAGTCCGCCGAGGATATGGCCGGATTCATCGCCAAAAGATGGGGCTCCGAGGCCGAAGAACGTCTTCAGGCCGAAATACAGCACGGCAAGCACCGCAAGGAATGGGCCGCAAAAAGGAAGGAAGCTCATTCTGCGCATGGGTGTCGGCATGTTTTTGTCCGGAAAGATTAAAGACCGGGAGAAAAGATCAGGTCTTTCCTCCCGGCTTGTAATTATTTGCCCTGTTCGGAAACAAGCCCACGATGCACCAGCATCGGGGTGATGTCCGGGTCGCGGCCGTAGAAGGCGCGGAACATCGGGCCGTAATCCATGGTGTGTCCCTTCGAGAGGATCATGTCACGGAAGCGCTGTCCGTTTTCACGTGTCAGACCACCATGCTCCTGGAACCAGGAGAACACGTCCTGATCCAGCATTTCCGTCCACAGATAGGCGTAATAGCCGGCGGAATATCCGTTGGACCAGATATGCAGGAAGTAGCTGGAACGATAACGCGGCGGAACGGCTGCGACGTCCAGCCCCGTGCTGTTCAGCGCATCGCTTTCAAACTTGTCCACGTCCTGCCGCGGTGCCGTCGCGGGCAGGCTGTGCCATTTCATGTCCAGCTCGGCTGCGGCCACGATCTCGCCCAGCGCATAGCCCTGATTGAAATGTGCGGCCTTGCGGATCTTCTCGACCAGAGCCTTGGGCATCGGAGCGCCGGTCTTGTAGTGCCGGGCGTAATGCGACAGCACCTTCGGATCCAGCGCCCAGTTCTCGTTGAACTGCGAGGGGAACTCCACGAAGTCACGCGCCACACTCGTGCCAGACAGCGACGGATAGGTCTGGTCCGCGAACAGCCCGTGCAGGGCATGGCCGAATTCGTGGAACATGGTCGTCACATCGTCAGACGTGATCAGCTGCGGCTGGCCGGGGGCTGCCTTGGTGAAGTTGGCGACGTTGTAGATGACGGGCTTCGTCCCAAGCAGCTTGGACTGCCCGACGAAATTGGACATCCACGCACCGCCGGACTTGTTGTCCCGCTTGAAGTAATCGAAATACATCAGGCCCAGCGGAGAGCCGTCCTTGTCGTGGACTTCAAAAACCATGACGTCAGGCTGATAGACGGGGATATCCGTCCGCTGCTGGAACGTGATCCCGTAAAGCTGGTTGGCGGCAAAGAACACGCCATCTGTCAGGACCGTTTTGAGCTCGAAATACGGCTTGATTTCATCCTGATCGAGATTGTACTTCGCGCGACGCACCTGATCGGAATAATGCTTCCAGTCCCAGGGCTTCAGATCGAACTTCCCGCCGTCCTTGCGGATGGCTTTCTGAAGAACCTCGGCTTCCCGCTTCTGTTCGGCAACCGTGGCCGGAACGAGCTGCTGCATGAAGTTTTCCGCAGCTTCCGGCGTCTTGGCCATCTGATCGTACAACGTATAGGCGGCGAAATTCGGATAGCCGAAGAGCGCGGCCTTCTGCGCGCGGAGTTCTGCCAGTTCGGCGATCGTGGCGCGGGTGTCGTTCTCGTCGCCCTTCTCGGCACGGGTCCAGCTCTGCTCGAACAGGGCCTGACGGGTCTCGCGGTCCGTCAGGGAAGAGAGGGCCGGCTGCTGCGTCGTGTTCTGAAGGGGGATGACCCATTTCCCGGTCAGTCCGCGCTCCTGCGCGGCCTTGGCAGCCGAGGCGATCGTGTTGTCATCCAGACCGGCCAGCGCCTTTTTGCTGTCCACGATGAGGGCGCCGTTCTTGGCGCTGGCAATCAGCTTCTGTTCGTACTGGGTTTCAAGATTGGAAAGGCGCGTGTTGATCGCACGCAGCTTCGTCTTGTCCGCTGCCGAGAGCTGGGCGCCGGCATGGACGAACTGCTGGTAATAGATGTCGAGGAGCTGCGCCTGTTCGGGCGTCAGGTTGAGCTTTTCGCGCCGGTCATAAAGGGACTTCACGCGGGCGAAGAGCTTTGCGTTCAGATAGACTTCATCTTCATGGGCGGTCAGCCGGGGCGCTTCCTGGCTCTGCACCTTGTCCAGCGTATCATCGGTGTTGGCCTGGTAGACACCATAGAACGTCATTTGCACGCGGTTGAGCGTCTGGCCCGCGCGTTCCATGGCGGCAATGGTGTTATCGAACGTCGGCGCTGCGCGGTTGTTGGCAATCGCCTTGATCTCGCGCAGATGCTCAGCCATTCCGCGCTCGAAGGCCGGAGCGTAGTCGCTGTCCGTGATCTGGTCGAAACGGGGGGCCTGATAGGGCAGCGTGCTTGCCGAAAAGAACGGGTTCGTAGAAGCGGCATGCGCCTCAACGGAAAGGGAAAATGCCGAAACCGCAAGAACTGCGGCAAGCCTGAAATTGAAAGCCATGAAATCGCCTGTAATACTCGTGATGATGCCGAACCGTATGGTGTTCAGGAAGGATCGTCAAACGGCTGATCGCGCTACCGAAAGCGTGCGGAAACGGCCAATTGCCGCTTGACGGCATTTTCTCCTTGGTGCGTGCGAAAACTCCTCCCTAGACCGGCAGTGTGTGTTGACACGCCCGCCTTTTCGGGGCGGTTTTTCATAGCCGGAGATGACAATGGACTGGACATCGCTGTTCCAGACAATCCTGCCCTATCTGCCCGCCAAATACGCTGGCGATATTGTTTCAATCATCACATTTCTCATTGCCGCGGCCGCGCTGGCCCTGCGCTTCTGGAAGCCGCCGGCCAGCACGTCGAAGCTGCTGCCGCTGTTCCGGATCGTGAGCATGATCGCGCAGGCGAAAGGCTGGAATACCAGCGCCTATCAGCCGGGGGCGAAAGCCATCATGGTGCCGGTTGGCTCCTCGCGTGCGAAAGACGCCGAAAAGCTGGGGCTGGATATGGTCTCGACACATCCGAAGGCCGGTGAGCCGCCCCGTCGCGTCAACTGATTTCAACATCGGTCATTTCACAGCCGGGCTGAACGCCTGCCCGGGACAATTTTCATTTTCACGATCCATAGCCGCCTCCTGAGGCGGCTTTTTTATTTCTGGAGCTTTTACTGATGCGTAACCGTCTGATCGCCCTGAGCCTTGGCGCTCTTCTTCTCGCGTCCACGAGCGCCTGCACCACCACTGGCAGCACAACCACGTTCAACACCCAGGCCCTGAGCAGTGACGCCGCTGCCATCGCCTATGCGGTTCAGGCCATCGAGAGCATTCCGGATCTGGAAAGTCATCTGTCCGCCACGGACAAGGCGACGTTTGACAACCTGATCGCCCAGATCAAGAGCGTGACCGCACAGGTTGCGGCCAACTCCAGCGGTTCCATCACGGTTACGACCGGCAAGGACTGGGCCAAGAGCCTTGGCACCGATCTGCAGACTCTGCTGGCCATCGCAACGCCGATCGTGAAGGTCTACTCGCCCTCCGCCGCCACTTACATGAGCACGGTGTCCGCGATGATCCCGCTGGTCGAAGCCCTCGCAGGCCTCACGGCCGCCCCTTTCGCAGCCACGACGCAGTCGCCGGAACTGATCCGCGCCCGGATCTATCAGGGCGTCTGACCCTCCGTCCGCTTTTTCGTCCCGAAGACAGGAGCGGTTCGCCTGAACCGCTCCCTTTTATGTTCCTGCCGGAGTTGCCCATGTCCCGATGCCTTGGCAAACGTGCGCCCAAGCATGATCTGCGAACCTACCGTCTGGCGCCCATGCTGGCCGCACACCTTCCCGCCGTTCCCGTGCAGAAGGACTGGTCCGAAGGGGTGCCCTATCAGATGTGGGGCAACGACCGGTATGGCTGCTGTGCGTTCGCGGCCCATGCGGCCCTGACGGCGACATGGACCCATGCCGCGCAGGGGCTGGTCGTGCTGTCCACGGATATGGTGCTGAACAACTACGGGGCCGTGACCGGGTTTGATCCGCAGACGGGGGCCCGGGACAACGGAACGGTCCTGCTGGACGAGCTGAACTTTTGGCTGCGTCAGGGTCTGCACCGTCCAGGACAGACCCTGGATTACCTGACGGCTTACGGCACGATCGATCCGCAGGACTGCGACGGGATCCGCCGCGGCATCTGTTATCTTGGGGGCGTTCTCGCAGGGGTTCAGGTGCCACAGGGCTTCATGGATCTTCCACTGGGCGCGACCTGGGACTGGAACGCCATTTCCGACCGCACGCCGGTGGGCGGTCATGCCATCGCCCTCGTGGGCTATAATCCTGAAGGGCTTTTCTTCAATACCTGGGGCACGCGGACATTCATGCCGTGGGACACCTTTACGAAAATTGCCGATGAAGCCTATGGCCTGCTGTCACGCCAGAACTGGATCGGCATTCCCGGTACATCGCCCAACGGAGAAGCCTTCGAAGCCCTTCTGGCGGAAGTGAGAGGCGTATGAGCGGCAGGATTTCCTCCGGCCGTTCTGCTCTGGGCCTGCTGGCACTCGCCCTCCTCGGCGGCTGTTCGGCGGGGTCTCCGTCCCCTGTCACGATCAGTGAGGCCATTGCCGGCGTCCAGATGGATCTGACGAAAACGGGGGTGGTCAGCACCTCGCATGTGCAGGACTGGACAGAGGAGCAGAAGACTGGGTTCGACCGGAACGTCCGCGCCCTGCAATGCAGCCAGCATGCTCCGGACCCGGTTGTCGCCATGATGTCCGGGCCGGTTACGCTGTCACTATCGGGGAGCTTTACGTCCTCGGGCAGCTTTTCGGTCAGCAGTTCCGGCACACTGCCCGTTTTCGGCCTTCAGGCGGACGCGAACCGCACGAAAGCCCAAACACTTGATCTTCCGGTCCAGTTCGTCCCGCTCTCCGCACTGCCGGATGCGGAAATGGCGCGGGAAGTCGGCTATGCCGGTGATCTCCTGTCACAGAGCGACACCGTGCGTCAGGCGGAAGGGGAAAGGATCAGAACCAGCCGCGATGCCCTGACGCGGCATGTTCTGGAGCTGATCGCCCTGTATCCCGGATCCTGTCCGAAGGATCCGGTTCACCCCTTCGTCGGTGTCCGGCGCGTTCCCTGACACGCAGCTGCGGAAAACTCCTAGACCGGCGCGGAAAGGCCGAGCGCCCTTCCCGCTGCCGTGGCGATATCATGCCTCAGCCGCACGACACTGTGGCCCCCTGAAGGATGGACCCGGTTGGTCAGGATCAGCACATAGCTGTCGCTGTCCGGGTCGATCCAGAGAGACGTACCGGTAAAGCCGGTATGTCCGAAGGAGCGGTGGGAAAACACGTCTCCCCTCGGGGACGAATAATGGGTGTCGATATCCCAGCCCAGTCCCCGAAGCTCCGTTTTTCCTGCCGGCTGCTGCGGCGTGGTCATGAGGATGAGCGTCTCTTGGCGCAGGGGGAAGCGGCTCGGACGTCCTTTCAGACGATCCAGAAGGGCCTGCGCATAAATTGTCATGTCCCGCGCATCCGAAAACAGCCCGGCGTGGCCGGCCACGCCCCCCATTCTCCGCGCCGTCGGATCATGCACCACGCCGCGCAGCATGTTGCCCTGCTCGTCATACTGGGTCGGGGCAATGAGGGAACGCAGACCGGTCGCCGGAAGATAGCCGGATTCCGTCATGCCCAGCGGTTCAAGAATATTGATCCGCGCATACTGGTCGAGCGGCAGGCTGCCCAGCTTTTCGACCAGAAGCCCCAGCATGATGTAATTGATGTCACTATAAACAAACTTCTCGCCCGGTGGATTGGCGAGCGGAGACGTCATGGCCCGTCTGACGCCCTCGGCCTTCCCGGTCCAGGGATCGTTCAGGGGAATGTCCGGCGGCAGGCCGGAATAATGGGTCATGAGCAGACGAACCGAAATGTCGCCCTTTCCATTGGATGCAAATTCCGGAAAATACTGGCTGACGCGGTCATCCAGATGCAGCTTCTGCTGCTCGACCAGCTGCATGACCGCCAGCGCCGTCATGGTCGGCTTGGTGAGGGACGCCATGTCAAAGCGCGTCTCCCAGTCCAGAGGTTCGGACACCGGAGCAAGCGCCCGCTTTCCATAGACGAACCGGTGCACGATCTTTTCATCATGACCGATCGCGACCACGGCGCCCGGAGCTTCACCTCTTCTGATGGCATCCCGGACAAGAACGTCCACTGAGCCAAACGAAGAACCCGGACGCGCGCAGGCGGCCATCTGACTGACACAGGCCGCCGCCCCTCCGAGCAGGACATGGCGCCGCTTCAGAAAACCGTACCTTTTTGTGGCGAGCCTCTCCGGCATGTTCCGTATCTCTCCTCTGCCCTGGTCCTTTATGGAAAAGAGTAGCGGTTTTTTACGATCACGCAACAGAATGCCTGACCGCATTCGATCCGTCAGTACGTGCGGCGCAACACGTAAATCGGGCGCTGCTTCGTCTCCATGTAGATACGGCCGATATATTCCCCCAACATGCCGATACTGATGATCTGCACACTGCTGAAAAAAATGATCGCCACGAACAGGGATGTATAACCCGGAACGGGATTGCCCCAGACGATCGTTCGCAACACGATGAAAAGCGCATAAAACATGGAGAGCAGCGCGCCCGCTGTTCCCAGATAGGTCCACAGCCGGATGGGCGCAGAGGAAAAGCTGGTGAAGCCTTCCAGGGCGAAATTCCACAGGGAATAGCCGGAAAACTTTGTCATGCCCGCCGCACGGGGCGCACGGACGTAATCGATGCTGACCGTCCGGAAGCCGACCCAAGCGAACAGGCCTTTCATGAACCGCTGACGTTCGGGCAGCCTTTTGAGCGCCTCGACCACGCATCGGTCCATCAGGCGGAAATCCCCCACATTTCCCGGAATCCGGATATGGGCAAGCCGGTTATGCAGCGCATAGAACCAGGACGCCGTCTTGCGCTTGAGCAGACTGTCACTGGACCGGTCGATCCGTTTGCCCAGCACGACCTCTGCCCCATCGCGCCAGGCCTGCACCATTTTCGGGATGATCTCAGGCGGGTCCTGGAGATCGGCGTCAATGATGATGACCGCATCTCCCGTCGCCGCATCGAGACCGGCCGTCAGCGCGGCTTCCTTGCCGAAATTGCGCGACAGTTCGAGCACCCTGAACCGCCGGTCGGTTTCGCAAAATCCGATCAGCTCCCGCAACGTGCCGTCACTGCTGCCGTCATCGACGCAGACGATTTCCCAGTCCGTGTCCGCAATCCCGTCAAGGACAGGCAGGATACTCCGCACGAAATGGCTGATGGCGGCTTCTTCGTTCCAGAACGGGACAATCAGGGAAAGCTGGCTGGCCATAGAGGGTTTTCAGGTTCCAAATCGTGACAGAATGATCATAACAGAAATATCCGCGTAACAGTCAGCCCTCCCGTCACGAAAAGAACAGCGTTCTTCGGGTACAGTCGATCCGTGTCAGAACCTTTCATGAGCATTGATCTTTTGCCTGCAGCCGATAAGGTGCCACGTCAGGACGGCGATCGGATTTCCACCCCGTCTCGCCCGTAACCGCCAGCCAGTTGTTTCTTCAAGTGTCACTTCCCGCCAGCCTTTCCGCTCTTTTGCAGCATCAGGGGATGTCAGGACCGGAAATGCAAAGTCCATGACAGACCTGACCACGACAGGGCCATCAGCCGCACAGCCGGCAGACAGAACGCCGCAGTGGCATCTGCAGGGCGAGCAGACCGCGCCGGTCATGGTTCTGAGCGGTACCTGGCAGGCGCGGGCCGGCAATATTCCCGTTTTTCCAAAAGACGGACTGAAAAAGGCGCCCGGCGCTCATCTGTCTTTCCAGACATCCGATCTCCAGGTCTGGGATACCGGGCTTGTGGCGTTCCTGTGGGATCTCAAGCGCGTTGCCCATGACGCAGGCATCAGTCTGGACATGCAGACGCTGCCCGGCCCGATGCGCCAGCTTCTCGAACTGCTGCCCGAAGTCCCCGACGAACCCGTCCATCACAAGACGGCCCGCACCCCTTTTCTGGAAACAGTCGGCAATCACGCCATCGCATCGATGACGGAAGTCGGCGTGGTCTCCGAACTGGGCGCGCTGACGGCAAAGGGCGCCGTCCTCACGCTTCTTGGCCGCAGCCGGATGCGCATGGTCGATCTGCTGGCCAATACGGCCGATGCCGGTCCGTACGCCCTGCTCATCGTGGGGATCGTCAACTTTCTGATCGGCGCGATCCTGGCCTTCGTGGGCGCCGTCGAGCTTCAGAAATTCGCCGCCGGCATCTATGTGGCCAGTCTGGTCGGCATCGCCATGGTGCGTGAGATGGCCGCCGTCATGACCGCCATCATCATGGCCGGTCGGACGGGTGGCGCCTATGCCGCACGGATTTCCACCATGCAGGGCAACGAAGAAATCGATGCCCTGAACGTCTTCGGCATTCCGACCTCAACCTATCTGATCCTGCCGGCCGTCCTCTCCCTCATCATCACGATGCCGTTCCTCTACCTGTATGGGTGCCTGATTGGCATGCTGGGCGGCTTCGTCGTGGCCATCTCGATGCTGGACATCACGGCGGCGGGATATTTCCATCAGACGGTCACGGCGTTCGGGATCGGCCAGTTCATCTTCGGTTTCACCAAGAGCCTCGTTTTCGGGGCCTTTATCGGTCTGACGAGCTGCCGGATCGGCCTGAAGGCCGGACGCTCGGCCGCGGATGTCGGCATTGCCGCCACGCGCGCCGTCGTCGTGGGGATCGTGGGCGTTATTGCGATCGACGCGATCTTCGCCGTCATCGCCGATGTTCTGGGGATCTGAGACATGCCTGACCAGACCGTCCTGTCCCTGCGCGATATCACGCTCTCCTTCGGCCCCAAGATCATCCAGAAAAACATCTCGCTCGACGTGCGCAAGGGAAGCATCTTCGCCGTCATGGGCGGCTCGGGCTGCGGCAAGAGCACGCTTCTCAAGAGCATGATCGGCCTGCTGCGCCCATCCGCCGGCGAATATCATGTCGGGGACGAGAACTACTGGGCCGGAGACGAAGCCCATCGCACGGATCTGAACCACCGCTTCGGCGTCCTGTTCCAGAGCGGCGCGCTGTGGAGTTCCATGACGGTCGGCGAGAACATCGCCCTGCCGCTCCAGATGTTCACGGATCTCAAACCCTCCGTGATCCGCAGGCTTGTGGAACTGAAGCTGGGTTTCGTCGGCATGTTACAGGCGATTGATCTCTACCCGTCGGAAATCAGTGGCGGCATGTGCAAACGTGCTGGTCTGGCGCGCGCCCTCGCCCTTGATCCGGATATCCTGTTTTTCGACGAGCCTTCCGCGGGCCTTGATCCGATCACCTCGGCCCGGCTCGATGACCTGATCCTGAACCTGCGGGACGGGCTTGGCGCGACGATCGTCATCGTCAGCCACGAACTGCCGAGCCTGTTTCATATCGCCGATGACGGCATCTTCCTGGACGCCAGGACAAAAACCCCGATCGCCCATGGCTCCCCCCGGGACCTGAGGGACAACTGTACCGATCCACAGGTGCATGCCTTCATGCACCGTGAACGCGACGAAGAAGGAAAAACGTGATGAACAGGCAGGCTCTTGTCGGTGCTTTCGTCCTTGGGGGGACGGGCCTGATTGTCGCGGCGTTCGTCCTGTTCGGCAATTTCCATCCCTTCACCCGGACGGAAAAAGCCGTTCTCGTGTTTCATGGCGCCTCGTCCGGGCTGTCTGTCGGATCTCCCGTCACGTTCCGTGGTGTCCAGGTCGGCGCGGTGGACCGTGTCGTCATCGAATACAATCCGGCTACGAAAGACGCCTATATTCCGGTCTTCGTCACCATACGCCCCGACAACATCGTCCTGACGAGCAGCACTCATCACCGCCCCGGCATGGAAGAACTCGTCCAGCAGGGTCTGCGCGGCGAGATGAACCTGAAGAGCTTCGTTACCGGCACGTCTGAAATCGATCTGGATTTCGCCCCCTCGACCCCGGCCGTGCTGCATCCCGATATCGCCCGCATCACCGAAATCCCGACCAAGCAGTCCACCATCGCGGCCATGACACAGAGCCTTCAGGACCTGCCGCTGAAGCAGATCGGCGAGAACGCCGATGCGACCCTGGCCTCGGTCCGGCAGCTTTCGGACCAGCTCGACAGGGAACTGCCGGCGCTTGTGCAGAGCATCCGTGACACCTCCGATCACAGCCGGGACATGGTCGATGCCGCCCGCAAGACGGTGACGGACCTTGAACCCGTCCTGACGCGGACGCTGCTCAGTGTGGACAGGCTGGCCAATGAGGGCGCCACCCAGCTCAATGCGCGCGGGCATGAACTCCATGCCGTACTGCAGAACAGCAATGACGCCGTCCAGCAGGCCTCGAAGAGTCTGGCCAATCTGGAGAGCATGACGTCCCCACGCTCTGCCGACCGCGCCAATCTCGAAGCAAGCCTGCGGGATATTGCCGCCGCCGCATCCGCCCTGCGCGGTTTTGCAACGGACGTGGAGCGTAATCCGCAGCTCCTCCTCACGGGACGCCGGCCATGAGCAGACAGTTCCGCCGCCCTTTGTTCCTTCCGGAGACCAAACCCGTGACACGGCTCATGACCCGATCCGCAGCCCTTCTGGCCTTCGCCCTGATGTCAGGATGTGCCGCGCCCCCCATGCAGTTCTATACGCTTGGGGCCCCCGCAATCGCGCAGAACAGCGGCACGCTGCCCGCATCGGCCCCGGTCCTGAACGTGTCGCATGTCACACTCCCGGATTATCTCGACAGTCAGGATATCCTCATACGTCAGGGCGACCAGCTTGACCGCAGCCCCAACGGGCGCTGGGGAAGCCGTCTGTCCCAGGGCGTGACCGACCTTCTTGCCGCCCATCTGGGACAGGACTGGCCAGGTTATGTCGTAACCACGCAGCCTTTGGCCGAAACTCCTGCCCTGCGTCTTGCGGTCAATATCAGCCGGCTGGATCTCGACAGCAGCGGTCAGGGTGCCCTGACTGCCGACTGGGCGCTGATCCCCTCGGACGAGCACCAGCCCATTCAGCGCAGCCGCGGCTCATTCACCGCACAGGGCACGGTGACGACCGACAGTGGCAAGGTCGCCCTGACCCGGACCCTCGTCGAACAGCTCGCTGCCCGGATCGCCAGCATGAGCCCGCGCCCCTGAACAGCAGCCCCTTTCGCTCAGGCGACGAAGGCCCTATTTTCCGTGATCCTGCGCCCTGAGGCTGCAAGTTCGCGGAGCGCCTGATTGAAAACCGTGTCCATTCTCCTGACCGTTCTGGCGGTCGGCTTTCCGGCGTCCCATGTCCCCGGGACGGCGCAGGCAGCCGAGACGCGCGATACGCTCTCGATCGGTCTGGCCATCGAACCGCCGGGTCTGGATCCGACGCGCGGCTCCAGCGAAGCCATCGGGATGGTGACGTACGGCAACATCTACGAAGGGCTGATGCGGCTGGACGAACAGGGCACCCTCAAACCCCTTCTGGCGCAGGACTGGCATATCTCGCCGGACAGTCTGACCTATGATTTCACGCTTCATGACGGCGTGCGTTTCCATGATGGCACGCCCCTGACCTGCGACAGCGTAAAGTTTTCCCTGCTCCGGGCAGGTGCAGCGGACAGCACCAACCCGCACAGGGCCATCTTCAGCCAGATCGCCGACATCTCATGCCCGGACAGCCTGCATGTCCGCATCCGGCTTCAGCATCCTTACGGCAGCTTCCTCTATCAGCTTGCCTGGAACGACGCCGCCATTCTCTCGCCGGCGTCCGCAGCGCAGAACATCAGCCATCCCGTCGGTACAGGTCCGTTCGTGTTCAGTGAATGGCGGCGTGGCGACCACCTGACCCTGACCCGCAATCCGGATTACTGGGGCGCCAGACCGACCCTGAGATCGGTGACGTTCCGCTTCATGCCCGATCCGCTGTCCGCCAGTAACGCGCTGCTGGCCGGGGAGCTGGATGCCTATCCGTCTTTCCCGTCCCGGGAAATCCTGAGCCGCTTTGCCGGAAATACGCAGTTGCAGGTCATCCGGGGCAGCTTTCCGTTCAAGGCCATTCTCGCGCTCAACAACGCCCGCCGCCCGTTCAGCGATTTCCGCGTCCGGCAGGCCATCGCACAGGCCATTGACCGCAAAGCCCTGATCCAGGCCGTGGCCGACGGAGACGGGACGCTCCTGCAATCTCACATGGCACCGGACGACCCCGATTACGTCGCCCTGCCCGACCGGTATCCCTACGATCCGGACCATGCCCGCGCCCTGCTGAAAGAGGCGGGCGTGGCATCCGGCACGCACCTGACCCTGACCTTCCCGCCCATCGGCTATGCACGCGACAGCAGCGAACTCATTGCCGCCTATCTGGAACAGGTCGGGCTGAATGTGACGCTTCAGCCCGTGGAATGGCCGACATGGCTCGGTCAGGTTTACGGACAGGGCCAGTTCGACATGACCGTCATCGCCCATACTGAACCCCATGACATCACGATCTATGACCGCACGCCCGTCTATTTCCACTATCACAGCCCGGTCTTTCACGGGCTCGTAGAACAGTACGAAGCGACGGCGGATATGACCCGGCGGCACCAGCTTTCCGTGCAGATGCAGGAACAGCTCGCACAGGACGAGCCCAATGTTTTCCTGTTCGCGATCCCCCGCGAAACCGTCATGAACCGGCACCTTAAGGGACTGTGGACCAACCAGCCCATCGCAGGCTGCCCGGTCGCCGGCGTTTCCTGGGCGCCATGACGGGCATGGCTGTTTTCCGTATCCTACTGGAACGGCTGGTTCTTCTTGTTGTCGCAAGCCTCGTTATTTTCGCGGCCATGAACCTGCTGCCCGGCGACCCCGCAGCGGTCATGCTCGGGCTGGATGCAAGCCCTGAAAGTCTGGCGGCCCTGCACCAGAAACTGGGACTGGAATCATCCCTGCCCGCGCGATACCTACACTGGATCAGCGCATTTATTCGCGGTGATCTGGGCCAGAGTTACATTTATGATGTTCCCGTCCGCAGCCTGATCGGCGAGCGCCTGCAAAGCAGTCTGCCCCTCATTCTGCTGGCCATGCTGCTGTCTCTGGGCGCAGGCATCCCGCTCGGCGTGATAGCGGCCGCCAAGCGCGGAACACTGCTTGATACGGGCCTGATGGGCTTCCTCCAGCTTTTCAAATCCATCCCGGATTTCTGGCTGGCGATGATGATGACATTCCTGTTTTCCCTGACCCTGCACTGGCTGCCCTCCAGCGGCTTTCCCGGCTGGCATGCTGGTGCCCTCCCGGCGCTCAGGGCCCTCACCCTTCCCGCCATCGCTCTCGCCATCCCGCAGGCCGCCATCACGGCGCGTTTCATGCGCTCGTCCCTGATCGAAACCCTGTCGCAGGATTTTATCCGCACGGCCCGGGCACAGGGCTACAGCAGACGCGGCGTTCTGTGGCGCATCGCACTGCCGAACGCATTGATCCCCGTCCTGACCCTGGCCGGGATCCAGCTTCCGGTCCTCGTGACCGGAACGATCATCGTCGAAAGCGTCTTCAGCCTGCCCGGCTGTGGAAAGCTCCTGCTGGAGGCCGTCAACCAGCGCGATATTCCCGTTGTACAGAACCTCGTCATGCTGATCGTCGCGTCTGTGATGGTCCTCAATGTGCTGATGACGATCTTCGTTCGCTGGCTTGATCCGCGCCTTGAGGCCGACCCATCATGATAGAGCGTCCCAACCGGACGCTCCGGGCGGGGAGCATTCTGCTCGGAATTGTCCTCCTCCCCGCGACCGTCATAACCCTGCTCGATGGCGGTCACGCGCCGCCCATCGATGTTCTGCACCGTTATGCACCGCCATCCCTGCTGCATCCGCTCGGAACCGATCCTTTCGGTCGCGACCTCATGGTCCATGTTTTGACCGGAGCCTTCAACAGCGTGACGATCGCCGCGATCGCCGTCTGCCTCGCCACGATTGTAGGAACGGCCCTCGGCCTGATCGCGGCGGTCCGACCCGCAAGAGCCATCATGGGACTAACCGATCTGGGCCTGGCCTTCCCGCCTGTCCTGATCGCAGCGTTGCTCGTCACAGCTCTTGGAGCCTCCGCCACGGGTGAAATCCTCGCCATTGCCCTGTTCGGCCTCCCGGCCCAGATCCGCATCACACGGCAGGCTGCACGCTCCATCCTCATTCAGGACTATATCGCCGCATCCCGACTGGCCGGACGTGGCCCGGTTTACATCATGCGCCGCCACGTCCTGCCCAACATCCTGCCGCTCCTGACGGTCCAGGCGACCTCCTCGCTGGCCCTCGCGATCCTGTCCGATGCCGGGCTGTCCTATCTCGGTCTGGGCGCCCCTCCGCCCCGACCGGATCTGGGACGCGCCCTAGCGTCGTATCAGATCCATATCTTCGATCATCCACTGCTGGTCGCCATCCCGGGAGTAACGATCATGCTGCTCGTGTTGGGCTTCAATATGTTCGGGGATGGCCTGCGGGATGCTCTGGATGCCGCCCATGAGGAGCACACCCCATGAGCCCTCTGCTCCATGTCCGGAATCTGAGCGTCCAGAGCCCGGAGCGGCCGATCCTGCATGAGGTATCCTTCACGCTTGAACCGGGCCAGATCCTCGCTGTCACCGGGGAATCCGGTTCAGGGAAATCCACGCTCGCACTAAGCCTGATGGGGCTGCTGCCCCCCGGTTTTCAGGCTCACGGCAGCATCCGGCTTGAAGAGACGGAGCTTTCCACACTCTCCCAACAGGACTGGTGCCGGCTCCGGGGAAAAAGACTGGGCATGGTCTTTCAGGAACCCATGACGGCCCTGAATCCCACGCGCCGTATCGGAACACAGATCGGGGATACATTCCGCCTTCATACGACGCTCTCCCCTCGCGAGATCGACACGGAAACGCGCACGCTTATGGAACAGGTCGGCCTGTCTGAAGCTGGCGTAAACGAACGCGCCTATCCGCATCAGCTTTCCGGTGGCCAAAGACAGCGTGTCCTTCTGGCAATGGCGCTGGCCTGCCAGCCCGAACTCCTGATCGCGGACGAGTTCACCACCGCACTCGATGCCCGGACCCAGGCCGTCATGATGGCGCTCGTGACCCGCCGTTGCGAAACGCAGGGCATGGCCGTTCTCATGATCTCCCATGACCTCGGGCTGGTGCGTCATTATGCCGATCATGTTCTGGTCATGAAAGACGGCACCTGCGTGGAACAGGGCCCGACCCCATCCGTGTTTGACGCCCCACACCATCCCTACACGCAGGCGCTCCTTGCCATGTCCTTGCACGGCGCGGCCCGCACGCCGCTTACGCCCCTTTCCGTCTTTACGGCGCCGTCATGACCCCGATCCTTCAAGCCCGGAATGTGACGTATGGGAGGACAGGCCGGCAGGGTTTCTCCTTCACGCGATCTGCACGCCCACCCATTCTGAAAAATATCAGCCTTGATCTGCAGGCAGGCCAGACGCTCGGGATCGTCGGGGCCTCGGGAAGCGGAAAATCCACCCTGTGCCGTATCCTCAGCGGCCTGATCGCGCCCGATGAAGGGCAGATCCTGTATCAGGGGCAGGATTTCGTGACCGCATCAGAAGCCGCGCGGAAGAAAATCCGTCCCGCGATCCAGATGATCTTTCAGGACCCGGCTGGCGCGCTCGATCCACGTCAGACGGTCGGTGATATTGTGGGGGAAGCGCTGGGTCCCGTCCCGGATCGGGACGCCCGCATCCGCACAGCCCTCCAGAACGTCGGACTTTCCGACGATATCACCAGCCGCTACCCGAGAGCCTTTTCCGGCGGCCAGAAGCAGCGGATCGCCATCGCCCGCGCCCTGATTACACGCCCTTCCGTCATCATCGCCGATGAAGCCGTCTCGGCGCTGGATGTGTCCACACAGGCCATCGTCCTGAACCTGCTGCTCGATCTTCAGAAGCAGCATGGACTGTCTTATGTTTTCGTCAGTCACGATCTGGCCGTCATCCGCCATCTGTCGCATCATATCGCCGTTCTGGATCAGGGTCGGATCGTGGAATCCGGCCCGGCATCCGATATTCTGGATACGCCCACCCAGCCCGCCACGAAGGCGCTTCTTGAAAACACCTACTGACCCGCGAGGCGTCATGACCAGCCTGAACCTCCTTACCGACATTCCCGGCATCCGCGTCGGCCATAGCCAGGATCTAACCCTGCGCACGGGCGTGACAGCGATCCTGTTCGATCGCCCCGTCATCGCCTCCGGCAGTTTCCCGGGCGGCGCACCGGCCCTGCGGGAAACCGCGCTGCTGGAACCGGAAAACATGGTCGGGCATATCCATGCGGTCCTCCTGTCAGGCGGCTCGACCTATGGGCTGGACGCGACAACCGGGGTTCAGGCCTGGCTGCGCAAGCAGTTCGGCAACGCACCTTTGCCGCCGGGCACCATCCGCGTCCCCATCGTAGTGCAGGCCAGTCTTTACGACCTTCCTGCGGGCGGACAGACGACATGGGGCCGCTATTCGCCCTATGCCGAAATGGGCCATCAGGCCGCGACCAGCGCCCGAAGCGGAGCTTTCACACTGGGCACGGCTGGCGCAGGAACAGGCGCGACAACCGCCATACTGCGCGGGGGGCTGGGTTCAGCGAGCGCGATCACACCCGCCGGGCACCGAGTGGCCGCACTGGTCGCCGTCAATGCCGTCGGAACGGCCACAATCGGCGACGGGCCGCATTTCTGGAGCGCGCCTTTCGAGCAGGGAGACGAATTCGGCGGTCTGGGTATGCCGGCGCATCTCAGCACTGAGGATTTACGCCTGCGTTCCAAATGGGCCTCCGTCACCGGCACCACGATCGGCCTTATCGCCACGGACGCCACCCTCACCAAAACACAGGCCAAACGTCTCGCCATTCTGGCGCAGGACGGCGTGGCACGCGGCGTGTTTCCAGCCCACCTGCCGCTGGATGGAGACGCCATGATCGGGGTCTCGACCTGCGAAAAGCCAGCTCCCCTGGGTCAGGAATGGACCGAAATCCTCCATGCCGCCACGCAGGTCACAGCCCGCGCCATCGCCCGGGGCGTGTATGAGGCGTCCCCTCTTCCCGGTGGTAGCGCCCTCCCGACATGGCACGAACGTTTCGGATGCAAAGATACGCCACAAAAATGATCTGACCATCATTTCATATATTTTACTCAGGATCGTATATGATTATAGGACTCAGACCGAGTGTCGTGTCCGAGGCTGAGTCCATGTCAACTTTTGTGCCGTCCTATCCTGTCCGCTCCTCCCTTCGTCAGGCCATCGCCGCAGACATGCGCAGGCCCGAAGCGGAATGCATCCTTCCCCTGATCGAACAGGCCACGCTGACCGAAACGGAACAGCAGAACACGTTTGACGTCGCCCGCCATCTGACCCGTACGCTGCGGACGCAGCGTCGTCCGGGCGGCGTCGAAGCACTCGTGCAGGAATTCTCGCTATCCTCCGCCGAGGGCGTCTCCCTGATGTGTCTGGCCGAGGCACTCCTGCGTATTCCGGATGCCGCAACACGCGACGCCCTGATCCGCGACCGGATCGGCACGGGGGACTGGCTGTCCCATGTCGGCGGCAAAAAATCCGTTTTCGTGAATGCGGCCTCGTGGGGGCTGATGCTGACGGGCAAGCTGACCAACGACACGGATGAAGGACTGGCTGCCGCGCTGTTCCGCCTCGTCGGACGTGGCGGGCAGCCGCTGGTCCGCCGTGCGCTCGACATCGCCATGCGCATGATGGGCGAGCAGTTCGTCATCGGCGAAACCATCGAGGAAGCCCGCAAGGTCAGCACGGAACCCGAAGAGCGCGGCTTCAAATATTCCTACGACATGCTCGGCGAAGCGGCGATGACGGAAGCGGACGCCCTGCGCTACCGCCGTGACTACGAGCGCGCGATCGACGTGATCGGCCAGACCGCGCGCGGTGCGAATGTCTATGAAAAAGCCGGGATTTCCATCAAGCTCTCGGCCCTGCACCCGCGCTATGCCTTCGCCCAGCGCGAGCGTGTGCTGAAAGAACTCGGCCAAACGCTGAAGGACCTGGTCATTCAGGCCCGCCGCTATGACATCGGCATCAATATCGACGCCGAAGAGAGCGAACGTCTGGACCTCTCGCTCGATCTGATCGAAGATTTGTGCCACTGCCCGGAACTGGACGGCTGGAACGGCATCGGCATCGTCGTGCAGGCTTATGGACGCCGTGCACCCAAGGTTCTGGACTATCTGATCGACCTCGGCCGCCGCAGCGGACATCGCCTCATGATCCGTCTGGTGAAGGGCGCGTACTGGGACAGCGAAATCAAGAAAGCGCAGGTCGAAGGCCAGACGGATTTCCCGGTCTACACGCGCAAATGCTACACGGATGTCAGCTATATCGCCTGCGCGAAAAAACTCCTCGCGGCGCGCGATGTCGTCTTCCCACAGTTCGCGACCCATAACGCCCGCACGCTGGCCACGATCTACACGCTGGCGGGTCTGAACTTCCAGATCGGCGACTACGAGTTCCAGTGCCTGCACGGCATGGGCGAGACGCTCTACAACGAAGTTGTCGGCCCGCAGAAGCTCAACCGCCCGTGCCGGGTCTACGCCCCGGTCGGCTCGCATGAGACGCTGCTGGCCTATCTGGTGCGCCGCCTGCTGGAAAACGGCGCCAATTCGTCGTTCGTCAACCAGATCGGCGATGAGAGCCTTCCCATCGAGACCCTGATCGCCGATCCGGTCGCGCTCGCAAAAGCCGTCCAGCCTCCGGGCGCCTCGCATCCGGCCATTGCCCTGCCGAAGGACCTGTTCGTGCCCGAACGCACCAATTCCCGCGGTCTGGATCTGACCGACGAACACACCGTCACGGCCCTGGCCGAAGCCGTCTGCGCCTCCGAAAAACAGACGCTGGAGGACCTGTCCTGCTCGGGTGAGACGCAGGAAATCCGCAATCCGGCCAACCATTTGGACAGGATCGGCAGTGTCCGTTTCGGAACCGAAGAGGATGTCCGCAAGGCCATTGATGCCGCCGAAAGCGAAGGCGCAGCATGGGCGGCTCTTTCCGCCGACGCACGAAGCACCAAGCTCGATCGCGCAGCGGATCTGCTGGAAGAGCATCAGAGCGAACTGATGGCCCTTCTGGTTCGCGAAGCGGGCAAGTCCTATGCCAATGCGCTCTCTGAAGTTCGCGAAGCCGTTGATTTCCTGCGGTATTACGCCGTTCAGGCCCGCGAAACGGCCCAGGCCGGTAGCAGCGCGCCGCTCGGCGTTGTCGCCTGTATCAGCCCGTGGAACTTCCCCCTCGCCATTTTCCTGGGACAGATTTCGGTCGCACTGGCGGCTGGCAATACGGTCGTCGCAAAACCGGCCGAGGAAACACCGTTCATCGCCCTGCGCGCCGTCGCCCTTCTGCGCGAAGCGGGCGTGCCGGAAAACGCCCTCCGGCTTGTGCCAGGTGCGGGCGAAACCGGCGCGGCCCTTGTGGCCGATCCGCGGATTTCTGGCGTGATGTTCACCGGCTCCACCGCCGTGGCCGGCCTGATCGCCAGCACTCTGACCAGCCGGACCGGCGCAGACGGGCAACCCGTTCCGTTCGTAGCCGAGACCGGCGGCCAGAACGCCATGATCGTGGACAGCTCCGCCCTGACCGAACAGGTGGTCGCGGATGTTCTGGTCTCGGCCTTCGACAGTGCCGGCCAGCGCTGCTCCGCCCTGCGCGTCCTGTGCGTCCAGGAAGACTGCGCCGATCGCGTCCTGACCATGCTCCGTGGTGCGGTCGAAGAACTGCGCGTGGGCAATCCGGCCGAACTGCACACGGATGTCGGCCCGGTCATTTCCGCTGAAGCCCAATCCGGCATCCAGACCTATATCGACGCATCCCGCGCGCAGAACCGTGCTGTCTGGTCCCTTCCCCTTCCGGACACCACATCGAACGGCACATTCATCGCCCCGACGATCATCGAGATCGACAGTCTGGCGGACCTCAAGGGCGAAGTCTTCGGGCCGGTCCTGCATGTCCTGCGCTTTGAGGCCAGCGGCTTCGAGGCCCTGATCAACGCGATCAACCAGTCCGGCTACGGCCTGACTTTCGGTCTGCACACAAGGATCGAAAGCCGCATGGCGCATGTCACCTCGCGCATCGAGGCCGGGAACCTCTACGTCAACCGCAACATGGTCGGCGCGGTTGTGGGTAGTCAGCCTTTTGGCGGCGAAAAGCTGTCGGGTACGGGGCCAA
Source organism: Gluconobacter oxydans (assembly GCF_006539685.1). Lineage (GTDB taxonomy): Bacteria > Pseudomonadota > Alphaproteobacteria > Acetobacterales > Acetobacteraceae > Gluconobacter > Gluconobacter oxydans. The sequence goes on along the minus strand of NZ_BJNM01000021.1, from coordinate 4,168 downwards.
AAGCCGGTGGTCCGCTGATCCTGCGTCGCCTGATGAGCACCGCCCCGGCCCATACGGACTGGGAAAACCAGGAACTGCCAGAGCCCGCACGGCTCTTCCTGTCCTGGCTGATGCGGACAAGCTTCCCGCTCTATCAGACAATCGTGGACGCCATGCAGCACGGCATGTGCGGCACCACGCGCGAACTGCCCGGCCCGGTCGGCGAGACCAACCTGTATCAGCTTCTGCCGCGTGGCGCCGTCCTGTGCGTCGCCAGCGACCGCGAGACCATGCTTCGCGCCGTGGGCCTTGCCCTGAGCGGTGGAAACACGGCCTTCGTTCAGGGACCGAATGTGGCTTCGGACTGGGTTTCCGACCTTCCCGATGCGCTTGCGCTGCATATCCGCCGCACGCAGGGTGGGCGTGTTGCAGGATGCCGGACGATCCTTGCATCTCCGGAAGAAAAGCAGATGGCGGAACAGGCCCGTGCAGCCCTGTCGCGTTCGGGCATGATCGTCCAGCTTTACATGCTTGACGCGAAAAGCCCGATCCGGCCTGAATGGGTGCTTCAGGAAAAGGTCGTCAGCACGAACACAACGGCCGCGGGCGGCAATGCCAGCCTGATGACCATCGGATAACGGTCCTGTCCGGCATGGCCGTTCGCGCCGGCCATGCTAAGAGGACTGCCCCCCAACTGACGGACGACCCCATGCGCGCTGCCGAGCCGAAGTTTACACCTGTTGATACGAAAAGCGGCTCGGCCTCGCTCGAAATTGCGGACGCCCTGCGCCGTGCCATCACAGAGGGTATCCTGACTGACGGTCAGCCGATGCGACAGTCGGAGCTTGCCCGCAATTTCGGCGTCTCCACCATCCCGGTCCGCGAGGCTCTCAAACAGCTTGAGGCGGAAGGGTTGATCGCTTTCCTGCCCCATCGCGGCGCCGTGGTCACAGGGCTGAGCGAGGCGGACATTCTGGAATATTCGGACATTCGCGCCTCGTTGGAAAGCATGGCAGCGGGGTTGGTCATGACATCCCTCACCCGTGTCGATCTGGCGCGGATCGAGGACGCCTATGAGGCCTTTGTCAGCGGAACAGGCGGCGCCCAGGGGATGGAGCAGTCCGGACGTCTGAACTGGGAATTTCACGGTGCCATCTATGCCGCAGCGCAGCGCCCGAGGCTGTACGGCATGATCCACGACCTGCATTCCCGGCTCGACCGTTACATCCGCGCCCATCTGGAACTGCCGGGGCGGAAAGCCGCCACCGACGCCGAACATTTCCAGATCCTTCAGGCCTGCCGCGCTCGCGACGGCGAGGAACTCGGCCGCCTGACGAAGCAGCATATTCTCGAAGCCGCGTCCCTGTCGCTGGACGTCATCCGCGAGCGGACAACGCCCTGATCCTCACCGCGCAGGATTGACCGCAACCAGCGTCGCAGGTCCCCGCTCGGCATACCAGAGATGCAACGGGCCATCCGCATGGAAAAAACCCGGAATGCTGTCAATGATATGAGCACTCTGCTCCAGACACGACACCAGACGGACACGGTACAGTCCCTCCATCCCGGAAGCCTCGCCCGCCCCGATCAACCCCGCGGCCGCCATAAGAGACGCAGCCGTCCCGACCGGATCCCGCCGCAGGGTCCTGAAGGACGCAAGCGCCACATCCAGAGCCTCCCTTTCACGAGCATTCAGCCCCGCCGGTTCCACGGCCTGCCGCAGCCGGATCAGCAGACGCCCGAGGGACAGGGCGGCAAACGCACCATCGACATAGCCCTGACGGTCGATGGGAGACGCCACCAGAGACAACCGCATGAGCAGGATGGAAACCTTCTGAATCTGCGTCCCTTCCCACACCATCCAGGATGGCACCTTCGCCGCAGGCCGGGCCGAAAGGCTCTGCAAACTGCGCCCAAGGGAAATGACGAGCCGTGAGGCATAAAGCCGCTGATCGGCCGGCATGATCACCCGGAACACCAGAACCAGAAGCGCACAGCCCATCAGAATGGCGAGCCAGGTGTTGATGAGCGTGATGTCATCGGGAACCATGCTGTTCGTTATCATCAGTTGCATGGCCAGAAAGACCGTGTAGCCGAACGCCCCCACGCCGTAACGCGGATGAAACTGGAGCCACACGCCCGGCAGCATGCAGGCACAGACCGACAGCCAGAGCATTGGATAGCCGTCCACGCGTGGAATTGCGGCGATATGGCACAGCCAGCAGGCCGGAACCGACAGCGCCGTCCCGATCGCCATTGGAAGACTGGCCCGTGCCGCCGAGGGCGCCGTGGACAGCAGGCTCGATGCCGCCACGACATACATGATCATCATCGGCCCTGTCGGGAAATAGGTGATGTACCAGATCATGCAGGCCAGAAAGGCGATCAGCATCCCGCGCAGCCCGTTATAGATCGCCGACATCCATTCCAGATAAGGCAGCACCCGGACGCGGACATGCGGGCCGCGCGGGCTGGACAGGTCCAGAACCGTCTCACGAAGCTGAAGAAGAATGTCGCGGACATTATCGACAGATGCCTGAACCGCAGGCGAAGTCGCCGCTTCCTCCAGAACCTCAAGCCGCCCGAGCGCCTCTTCCAGACAGGCCAGCACGCCCTGCGGCCGCTCGATCCATCCAGCACTTTCCGTCAGGGCGAGGAGCTGAATCAGCGTGTCGCGGATCTCACGATGAACAGGCGCAGAGAGCGGATTTGCTACTCCCAGATTGCGCCAGTACGGATGATAGGACGCGACAAGCCCCGTCATGCGGCTGACGGCGAGCCGGTATCCCCGCACCCCGGCATGAATATCGGGGTTGTCCGTCGCGGCGTATTCAATGGCAGGTCCGAGCCGTGCCAGTTGCCCCAGAAGACGCTGCCGCCCGTCATAGATTGTCTGCGGAAGGCTCCGGAAAGCCCCTTCAGTTCCCACAGGTTCCGAACCCGGAACATCCTGCGCATCGGAGCGGTTCATCAGTCCTTCATGAAACACCAGGGCATGGCGGATCGTCTCGCGGAACGCCCCCGAAAGCGCGTCCATCGTGCCCTGACGCCGACGCGGCGATGTCACCATGAACACCGCCGCCGTCACCACGATCCCAAGTGCTACGTCCGACACGCGCATCATGGCGGACATGAAAATATTCTCGGGATGCGCAAACGCGGGAACGGCCACGATGATGATCGTGTAACCTGCCAGAACCGCCGCATAGGCCCGGAAATAGCGCAGGCAGGTTGCCGTCATGCAGGCCAGGCCCACAAAGGCCGACAGCACCATGAAATACAGGACGGCGGACTGTACGAACATGGCCATGACAGCCGTGCTCAGGGCCGCGCCGATCACCGTCCCGGTCATGCGCCAAACGCTTTTGGAGACCAGAGCACCCACGGTCGGGTTCGCGACGATCAGGACGGTCGTGACCGTACTCATCGGCGATTCCAGCTGGATCATGAACGCGAGAAAGAGCGCAATACCGATGGACAGGAAAACCCTGGCCGTAAAAGCCGCCGTTGAGACGAAATTCCGCCACCGCACGCTGTTGCGGTCGAAAGAAAGAAGCTGGCGAAAAGGATTGCGCATGAAAGGTCCGGAAAATCAGGGGGAAGAAAAACCGGAGAGGGAAAATTTCCCTTCCATCATGCCAAGCTGGCTGCGAATCATCGCCACGGCATCCGAAGGCAGTCCCTCGGTCAGACGGGCTTCCAGATCCGCCGCGATGCGGTGGAACTGACGGCACCGCTCGCACCCGGCTTGCGTGAGAACCAGAAGGTTGGAGCGACGGTCCTGCGGATCGGGCTTCCGCGAGATTAGCCCTTCCCGCCCCAGATGATCGAGAACCCGCACGAGCGCCGAACTGTCTACGCCCATGACGGACGCCAGATCGCTCTGCTTCATCCCGTTTCCCATCACCATCAGGTACGCCATGGGCCGCATGGTCGCGAGCGTCATGCCCTCGGGCAGCAGGAGACGGCCCAGCTGCGCCCGCCACAGACTCGACAGTCGCAGGACATGAAAGGTCAGCCCCATGTCATGAAAACTGCTGTCCCGAAGAATGGACGGATCGTACTGAACAGCCATTTCTGCTGACACCTCATCTGTTGACATGGCAATAGATTATATGACACCATCACAATTGAAAACAGATCCTGTTGACATTTTCGTCAGGAGGTTCAGTTTTTGATCCATATCACT
>NZ_BJNM01000020.1 GCF_006539685.1 Gluconobacter oxydans | reverse complement strand
AGGGAGCGCGACGAGACCATGACGTGATAGCCCGCATGAACCCAGAGTTCAGCCAGCGTCGTGCCGACATGGCCGGTACCGATGATGCCAATTCGCGTCTTCTGCGTGTTGGAATCCACCGCGCCGGCATTACTGACAGTGCCCAGACCCGCGAGCGCTGCGAGGAAAGGGCGTCGTCTGAGAGGAAAGGCCGTCATGAAGGGTGCCATTCCCGCGCGAGAACACCTGCTGCGCCCTGGACCGGATCGGTCTTCGGGAATGGCAGACCGTGGATACGCGCGCGCTGTTCCGCTGTCGGGGCGGCACGGAGGATGTCGAAGGACTGGTTGGGCGGATAGGCGCCTATGACGGTAAAATCCTCGTCCGAGTCGAGATTGCAGTGCCCCGTTCCGGCCGGAAGCACGGCAATATCCCCGCCACGTACCTCGACTGTTCGGGCCTTGGGGCCTCCGAGCATCAAGCGTGCGGAACCGTTGGAAAAGCCCAGAACTTCGTGTCCCAGGCTGTGATAGTGGTGGAACGGGTAAACCCCATTCCGCCACTGCGGCGGCCATCCGTTATGGGCGAACAGATCCTCGTACACCGCCTCACGGTTCGGCCCGGCTTCGAGCGCGTTGCGATACACGATGACAGGGAGATCCGGATTGTTCGGAACCCAGTCATTGACCCGCAGCGTGAAAACGTCCACGCGGGAGGTCGTGGCGCTGGCGTGATGGATCCTGCCCTCTCCGAAGGTCAGTCCCAGCCCTGCCAGCAGGGCGTTGAAATCGCGTCGGTTCATTGGAAAGGTACCACCTGCACTATTGAAGGTCAGGATAGGCAGGTTCGGCAGAGGGCTGGAAATCACACGCGCTTGAAGAGGCTTAGCTTTTTGTAAGACACGGCGTTTTGACGGACGGGTTCGGGATATGGACCTGCCCTGTACCGGACCCTGCGCTGGCGGATGGAAGCGCGGGGCAGAGCGTGATATGACGGCCCCATGACCATCCGTACGCGATTTGCCCCCTCCCCGACGGGTCTGCTGCATGTCGGCAACGCCCGCGCCGCCCTGTTCAATTTCCTCTTTGCCCGCCATCACGGCGGCGAATTCCTCCTGAGGATCGAGGACACCGACAAGGAACGCTCCACCCAGAAGGCCGTGGACGTGATCTTCGACGGTCTGGCCTGGATGGGGATCGAGGCGGATGCGGAACCGGTTTTCCAGTCCGCCCGTCAGGACCGCCACACGGAAGTCGCGCTGGAACTTCTGGCAAAGGGACAGGCCTACAAATGCTTCTGCACGCCGGAAGAGCTGACCGCCATGCGCGAGAAGGCCATGGCCGAGAAGCGCCCGCCCCGCTACGACGGCACCTGGCGGGACCGTGACCCGTCCGAGGCCCCCGAGGGCGCGCCTTATGTCGTGCGTCTGAAAGCACCGCGCGAAGGTGAGACCGTCATCAAGGATCTGGTGCAGGGCGAAGTCCGTGTGGCGAATGCGGAGATGGACGATCTGATCCTGCTGCGCTCCGATGGAACGCCAACCTATCTGCATGCCGTGGTCTGCGACGATCATGACATGGAGATCACCCATGTCATGCGCGGTGACGATCACCTGACAAACACCTTCCGTCAGGCCATGATCTATCGCGCCATGGGCTGGGACCTGCCGCATTTCGCACATCTGCCGCTGATCCATGGCCCGGATGGCGCCAAGCTGTCCAAGCGTCATGGCGCGCAGTCGGTCGTAGACTTCCGCGAGGAAGGCTATCTGCCGGAAGCCCTGTGCAACTACCTGCTGCGTCTCGGCTGGGGCCATGGCGATGCCGAAGTCCTCTCCCGCGAAGAGCAGATCAAGCTGTTCGATCTGGACGGCGTGGGCCGGTCCCCGTCGCGCATGGATTACGTCAAGCTGGCGCATCTCAACGGAATCTGGATGCGTCAGGCTGATGACGAGCGCCTGACGAATGACGTCATGGAGCGCCTTCAGGGCCGCGAAGGCGTTGTGACGGACGACAAAACCCGCGCGCGCATCCTGGCGATGATGCCGGGCCTCAAGGAACGCGCCAAGACGCTGGTCGAACTGGCTGACAATGCGGCCTTCGCAGGTTTCACCCTGCCGCTGACCTTCACGCCCAAGGCCGAGAAGCTGCTCGGCGAGGACGGACGCAGGGTTCTCGAAGGCGTCGGCAAGGAGCTGGCCGCTCTCAAGGATTTCACGCCCGAAGCCATTGACGCCACGCTGCGCTCCTATGCTGAGAAGCACGAGATCAAGCTTGGCTCCGTGGCCCAGCCGCTGCGCGCTGCCATGACGGGCTCCACGACGTCTCCCGGCATTGACCTGACGTTGTCGGCGCTGGGGCAGGACGAGGTCCTGGCCCGCATTGCAGCCGTTCTGGCTTCCGGGTCTGCCAATGCCTGAGCGGCCTTCCGTCCCCCGGCATCTGCTGGGAATCGAGGGGCTGTCAGCTGAACAGCTCGTACCGTTCCTCGATCTGGCGGAAAGCTACGCGCTTCTGAGCCGTTCGCGTTCCGCGCCACGTGATGCGTTGCGGGGGCGGACGGTCATCAACCTGTTCTACGAGGACAGCACCCGCACCCGTACGAGTTTCGAACTCGCGGGCAAGCGGCTGGGCGCGGATGTGATCAACATGTCCGTCGCCACGAGCTCGGTGAACAAGGGCGAGACACTGCTGGATACGGCGGCGACGCTGAATGCCATGCGCTGTGATCTGCTGGTCGTACGGCACGCGCAATCCGGTGCTCCTGCCCTGCTGTCTCGCAAGGTCGAGGCCAGCGTCGTCAATGCTGGCGACGGTACGCATGAACACCCGACACAGGCGCTGCTCGATGCGCTGACGATCCGTCGTCATTTTGGCCGCCTTGAAGGCCTGACAGTCGCGATCTGCGGTGATGTCGGGCACAGCCGTGTGGCACGGTCCAACATTCATCTGCTGACGGCGTTCGGAAACCGGGTCCGTCTGGCGGGACCGCCAACGCTCCTGCCCGGCGCCATGGCCGGACTCGGCAATGTCGAGCTGTATTCCGACATGGACCGCGCCCTTGAAGGCGCGGATGTCGTCATGTCCCTGCGCCTGCAAAAAGAGCGTATGGGGGCCGGTCTGGTGCCCAGTGCACGGGAATATTTCCACTTCTTCGGACTGGACCGCAGACGTCTGGCGCTGGCGAAACCCGGTGCGCTCGTCATGCATCCGGGACCGATGAATCGCGGGGTGGAAATCGCTTCGGACGTGGCGGATTCGGATCAGAGCGTGATTTCCGAACAGGTTGAAATGGGCGTGGCTGTGCGGATGGCGGTTCTGGACCGCCTGTCCCGGGCACGGATGCCGGCATGAGTGATATCGTTTTTGAAAATGTCCGCCTGATCGACCCGGCCTCGGGCCGCGATGAGACCGGACGGCTTGTGGTACGTCAGGGCAGGATCGTCGCCTGCGAGGACGGCTCTGTTCCCGAAGGAGCACGGGTCATTGACGGCGCAGGAGCCGTTCTATGTCCGGGGCTGGTGGATATGCGCGTGGCGCTTGGAGAGCCGGGATCGGAATATCGCGAAAGCGTCTCTTCTGGCGCGCGGGCTGCTGTGGCCGGCGGCATCACGACGATGGCGGTCCTACCCAACACCTCGCCCCCGATCGACAATCCAGCGCTGGTTCATCTCCTGCGCGTCCGAGGCGAAGAGACGGGGATGGTCTCGATCCATCCCTATGGCGCGCTGACACGTGGCTGCGAGGGCGGGGAAATGGCCGAACTCGGCCTGCTCCAGAATGCCGGAGCCGTGGCATTTACGGACGGGACGCGGGCCATTTCGGACGCCAAGCAGATGCGCAATCTGCTGTCCTATTCGCGCTTCATCGACGCCATCGTGGTGCAGCATCCGGAAGAACCTTCTCTCGCCAAAGGCGCCTGCGCCACGGCCGGAGCACGGGCTGTGCGGATGGGGCTACCCTCGGTTCCGGCAGAAGCCGAAGCCATCATGATCGCGCGGGATCTGCGTCTGACAGCCATGACGGGGGCGCGGTTGCATTTCGCACACGTCTCGACAGCAGAAGGGCTGGACCTGATCCGCGAGGCCAAGAGCCGCGGAATCCGGGTGACCTGCGATACGGCACCGCCCTATTTTGCCATGACCGAAGACGATATCGGCGATTTCCGCACCTATGCGAAACTGTCGCCCCCCCTGCGCAACGAAGCGGACCGCAAGGCCGTCTGTGCGGCGCTGGCGGATGGCACGATCGACGCCGTAGCATCGGATCATGCACCGGCGGATGCCGATGACAAGCGACTGCCATTTGCACAGGCCCGAGCCGGTGGGACCGGTCTGGTCACCCTTCTGGGCGTCACGCTCGGGGCTGGGCTACCGTTGATTGATGCCCTGCGTCTGGTGACCTCGGCCCCTGCGGCACTGCTTGGCCTCAAGGCCGGAACGCTGGCGGTTGGAAGCGATGCCGATCTGTGCCTGTTCGATCCGGAAGACTCCTGGACCGTCGTGGCCGGAAACCTTCCGGGCCGGGCGCAGAACACGCCCTTCGATGGAAAAGACCTGAAGGGCCGCGTCCTGCGGACCTTCAAACGCGGCGTGGAAGTCTTCACGGCGGATGAGCTGGCCGGTGATGAACGGGCGGGAGCAGCTTCATGAGCGGCTTTCAGGCACAGCTGATCCTGCTGTCTCTTGTGTCCTACGTCATCGGGAGCATCCCTTTCGGGCTGCTTCTGACGGCCGTGGCCGGTGGTGGCGACATCCGCAAGATCGGCTCAGGCAATATCGGTGCGACCAACGTCCTGCGTACGGGCCGTCGAGGCCTGGCAGCGGCGACGCTTCTGCTGGATGCCCTCAAAGGGGCTCTGGCTGTCCTGATCGCCCGGTTTTTCTTTCCTGGCGCCAGCGAAACCACCATGGCCGTGGCGGCCGTAGCGGTTGTCATCGGGCACTGTTTCCCGGTCTGGCTCGGTTTCCGGGGCGGAAAAGGCGTTGCAACAGGGCTCGGGACGATCTGGGTCCTGTGCTGGCCGGTGGGACTGGCCTGCTGCGTGGTCTGGCTGCTGGTCGCACGGCTGAGCCGGATTTCCTCGGCCGGAGCACTGGCCGCATTCCTGCTGGCACCGGGACTGATGGTGCTGTTGTCCGGACGGCCGCTGCACACCCCCATTCCGGTAGCGACGCTTCTTATTTCGCTTCTGATCTGGGCCCGGCATTCCAGCAATATTGCCCGGCTTGTGACGGGACGAGAACCGCGCGTGAAGGTTGACCAGGCATCCCGGCGCTAGATTTTAAGCGTCCGTTAAGAAATCTGTCTTAAGGAAAATACCCTATGACAGCTTCTCCGGACATGCGCCCCGTCCTGCCCGCAACAGACCGAATCGACATACTGCGTCTGGCGCGGACAACGGGTGTCGGCCCGATCAACTTTGCGCGACTGATGACACAGTACGGCAGTGCGGGCGCTGCTCTTGCCGCCCTGCCCGGCCGTATGCGCAGGGCGGGACGCCGGGAAGACCCTGTCATTCCAACCGTCTCGCGCATGTCGGATGAGCTGGAACGCCTTGAAAAACTGGGCGGAAAGATGCTCGTGCGGGGTGATGCGGACTATCCGCTGCTCCTGTCCTGCATCCCGGATGCCCCGCCTGTCCTGTTCACACTTGGAGATGTTCGCAAACTCTCAATGCGGTCCGTGGGAATTGTGGGCGCGCGTAATGCGTCTGCGGCCGGAATCCGGATTGCAGAGAGCCTTTCGGCCGAAATTGCCCATTCGGGACTTTGCGTGGTTTCGGGGCTGGCACGGGGAATCGACTCGGCGGCGCATGCGGCAGCTCTTTATCCGGGACTGACGGTCGCGGCCATCGCGGGCGGGCTGGATCATGTCTATCCGCCCGCGAATGCCTCCCTTCAGCAGCAGATCGCCGAAAGGGGATGTCTGGTGACGGAAGCTCTGCTCGGCACAGCTCCGCAGGCCCGCCATTTCCCACGGCGCAACCGCCTGATCGCGGGGATTTCGCTGGGGTGCCTGATCATTGAAGCAACTGTCGGGTCCGGCACTCTGATCACGGCCGATCTGGCCCAGTCCTATAACCGCGAACTCCTCGTCGTACCCGGCTCACCGCTCGATCCGCGATCACGGGGCGGAAACCAGTTGCTGAAAACGGGCCAGGCCACCCTGACAGAAAATATTGACGATATTCTTCAGGTCCTGCCCTCGGCGCTTCCACCGCGCGAGGAAGCGCCCTGGCAGCGTTCATCCGCCCACAGCCCGCCTTTGACGGGCTTTTCCGAGCCTTCCACGCCCTGGGGCAGCCCCACCAGCGAGGACTGGGTTGAGCCGGATCTGGCCCAGAAGACGGTCTGTTCCCTCCTGTCTGTAACACCGGTAGCAGTTGACGATGTGGTGCGCCGCTGCCAGTTCTCCGTGTCGGCAGTGCTTGCGACGCTGGCCGAGCTTGAGCTCGGCGGGGTCGTGGAGTTTGTGCCCGGCGGACGCGTGGCGTTGCTGCCGAACTGAAGTGACGCGGAATACCGGAGTGGCGATGACGGACGTTGTGGTGGTCGAGAGCCCGGCAAAGGCCAAGACGATCAACAAGTATCTGGGAAGCGGATATACCGTGCTCGCTTCGTTCGGCCATGTGCGGGATCTGCCGCCCAAGGACGGCAGCGTGCGCCCGGACGAGAACTTTGCCATGAGCTGGCAGACGGACGAGCGCGGTGCCAAGCAGATTTCCGCCATCACCAAGGCGCTGAAGGGGGCGAAGAACCTTTACCTCGCCACTGACCCGGATCGCGAAGGCGAAGCGATTTCCTGGCATGTCCGCAGCGTTCTGGAAGAAAAGAAGCTTCTGAAGAACGTCGACGTCCATCGCGTCACCTTCAACGAAATCACCAAATCAGCCGTCACGGCTGCGATGGCCGCTCCGCGTGAGCTGGACCGTCCGCTGATCGACGCCTACCTGGCCCGGCGCGCGCTGGATTATCTGGTGGGCTTCACGCTGTCTCCCGTCCTGTGGCGCAAGCTGCCGGGCAGCCGGAGTGCCGGGCGTGTGCAGTCCGTTGCTCTCCGCCTGATCTGTGAGCGCGAAGCCGAAATCGAGGTGTTCCGCCCCAAGGAATACTGGACCGTCACCGGCGGCTTCACGACGCCGGGCAAAGCGGCATTTCAGGCACGGCTGACGCATCTGAAGAGCGAGAAGCTCGACCAGTTTGACCTGAACAACGAGCAGCTGGCTTTCGGCGCGCGCGATACCGTTCTGGGTGGACAGTTCACGGTCCGCTCCGTCGAGCGCAAGCGCACCAAGCGCAACCCGCCGCCGCCGTTCACGACGTCCACCCTGCAGCAGGAAGCCTCACGCAAGCTCGGCATGAGCGCGCAGACCACGATGCGGACGGCCCAGCAGCTTTATGAAGGTGTGGATCTGCGTGGCGAGACCACCGGTCTGATCACCTATATGCGAACCGATGGCGTGACGATGGCCAAGGAAGCCATCGGGTCCATCCGCGGGCATATCGGCAAGGCGTTCGGAGACGAGTATGTGCCGGATTATCCGCGCAGCTATTCGACCAAGGCCAAGAATGCGCAGGAGGCCCATGAGGCCATCCGCCCGACGGACGTCTTCCTGACACCGCAGCAGGTCGCCCATGCCCTGACGCCGGAACAGAAGAAGCTTTACGAACTGATCTGGAAGCGTTCCGTCGCCTCGCAGATGCAGTCAGCCGAACTGGATCAGGTGGCAGTAACGCTGGCGGACGCGAGCGGCCAGACGCTTCTGCGCGCCACGGGTTCGACCATCGCGTTCGACGGCTTCCTCAAGCTCTATATCGAAGGCCGTGACGACACGAAGGCCGAGGACGAGGACGGCAAGCTTCTGCCCCCCATGAAGGAAGGCGATCGCCTGACGACGGGGGCTGTGGAAGCCGAACAGCACTTCACCCAGCCGCCGCCGCGCTATTCGGAAGCCTCGCTCGTCAAGAAAATGGAAGAGATCGGCATTGGCCGTCCCTCGACTTATGCGTCCATTCTCGGCGTGCTGCGGGACCGCAACTATGTGCGTCTGGACGCACGGCGTTTCGTTCCCGAAGATCGCGGCCGTCTGGTCACGGCGTTTCTGACGTCGTTCTTCGAGCGGTATGTCGATACGGGCTTCACGGCCTCGCTTGAAGAGCAGCTCGATGACATTTCAGGCGGCCGGGCCGATTGGCATGATGTCATGGCCGCGTTCTGGCATGATTTCTCGGCTGCCGTGGCACAGACCAAGGATCTGAAGATCTCGGACGTCATCGACGCGCTGGACGAGGATCTTGGACCGCATTTCTTCCCGCCACGTCCCGATGGCGCCGATCCGCGTGTCTGCACATCCTGCGGAACCGGGCGACTGGGTCTGCGGCTGGGCAAGTTCGGCGCCTTCATCGGCTGTTCGAACTACCCGACCTGCCAGTTCACCCGCCGTCTGGTGGCCGAGGAAGGCGATACCGAAGGGCTGAATGATGGCCCGAAGGTTCTGGGGCAGGATCCGGAGACCGGCGAGGACGTCACGATCCGCCGCGGGCCTTACGGTCTGTATATCCAGCGCGGAGAGCCGAACCCCGAAGACAAGAAGGCCAAGCCCAAGCGGACGACCATCCCCAAGGGTCTCGACGGCAATACCATGACGCTGGAACAGGCGCTGGGTCTGCTGTCCCTGCCGCGTCTGGTCGGACTTCACCCTGAAACAGGCGAGAAGATCGAGGCCGGTCTGGGGCGCTTCGGACCCTATGTGAAGATGGGCGCCATCTATGGCACGCTCGACAAGGATGATGACGTCCTGACTGTCGGGCTGAACCGTGCCGTGGATGCGCTGGCCAAGAAACTGGCCTCCATCCGCAATCTGGGGCCGCACCCGAAAGACGGCGAACCGGTCATGATCCGCAAGGGACGGTTTGGCCCGTACGCGCAGCATGGCCAGCTGATTGCCAACCTGCCGAAGGGGCAGGATATGGATGAGGTCACGCTGGATGAGGCCGTGGCGCTTCTGGCGGAGAAGGGCAAGCCACTGAAAGGTGGCGCAAAAAAAACTTCCGCGAAAAAAGCGGCTCCGAAAGCAGCAAAGGCGAAAAAAAACGTTGCGGCTGCGGAAGGGGATGAGACGGCCCCGAAGAAGGTAACAAAGCGTAGCCCGGCCAAATCCGCCACAAAGACGAAAACCACAACGCCGCGGAAGCGTAAGACTGTTTCCGACACGTCGTCGGAAGGCTGAAAACAGATCGGGTCGACAGTGTTGCCTGACGGCACTGCCGACCCCACATTCGGTCTGGCAAGTCTTTACCGTGGCTGAAGTTTGTGGCGTGGTCGCCTTACGGGGAGCAGCCTTCTTTGCCGTCCCGTCTCCAAGGACCCCGTCTTGCGTCATGCCGTCCGCCCTATGATCCATTTCATGCCGCGCAGCCGCGAGGCGGCATGTCGCCCGGCTCTCTGTCTGGCGTTCTGCATGTTCATCCTGATCGCTCCGACAGGACCCGCAAAGGCACAGACACCCGCAGATACAGCCGGAACCGCAGGACAGGCAGCTCCCGCCATCTCCGCTGCGTCGCCCGTACCGCAGCCAGCACTTTCAGTTTCCCTGACACGCGAAGTGCTGGTTGCAGCCCTTGGCTTTCTGGAACCCCGCACTCTCGAGGCGCATTCCGCCCGGGATTTCTGCCTGTGGGGACTGGACGGGCTGACGGCCATCGACCCGACCCTTTCCGTCACGGAAACGCGCCCGGAAGTGTCGGGACCGGCGCCCTCTCCTGGTGGGGCAATGGCGGCGGAAAAGACCTCTGGCGATGCATCTGCGCAGGGCCCCACAATACTGAATGTCCTTCAGGGGCAGACGGTTGTGTTCAGCCGGATCATGCCGGCCTCGGACAGCAACGGGGCATGGGCCGATCTGGTCACAGCAGCCATGCAGGCCGCCTGGCAGCACTCCGCAACGCTGCGGGAGGCCGGATCAGACGCGCTTCTGCAGGGCTTTTTCGACGAACTTTTCAATCATCTTGACCCCTATTCCCGGTATCTCGGTCCTTCTCCCGCCAGTTCGGACCGCACGCGGCGGACCGGCAATACGGGAACGGTGGGGCTGAGTCTGGGCCAGAGCGGCCGCATGATCATGATTACGGCCGTCAACGCCAACGGCCCCGCCTGGGAAGCCGGCGTGGATACGGGCGAGCGTCTGGTCTCCGTCAACGGCCGGTCGACGCGTGGTCAGGATGTCACCACGGTTCAGGGCTGGCTGGAGGGGGACGAGCATACCTCCGTCACACTGGGGATCGCCGCAAAAGGCCATCGGACTACGACGCTGCGGCTGGAACGGACACAGGTTCCGCCTGAAACCGTATTTGCCTCGACGGACGGGCCTTTCACCGTTCTCCGCGTCACGTCCTTTTCGACCCAGACCGCAGAAGAGATCAGCCAGTATATCGATCAGGTCGTGGACGAACCGACACCGGATACGCCTGCTCCTTCTGCCAGCAAAAACAAGACCGCGGGGATTATTCTCGACCTGCGTGGTGATCGCGGCGGCGTCCTTCAGCAGGCCGTCACCACTGCGGCCCTGCTGCTGGATCATGGCGTGGCCGTGACCACGCATGGCCGGAACCCTCTGGCCAACCATATCTGGGCCGTTCAGGGTGGCGACATGACCAATGGCACGCCGGTGGTGATTCTCGTGGACGGACGGACGGCCAGCGCGGCTGAAATCCTGGCCTCCGCGCTGGCCGATCACCGGCGCGCCGTCGTGATCGGGAGCGAGACGCTCGGCAAGGGACTCGTGCAGGTGATCGGACAGATGCCGAACGGCGGGGAGCTGTTCGTGACGTGGAGTCGCAATCAGGCCCCGCTCGGCTGGCCCATCCAGGGTCTGGGCGTCATGCCGCAGGTCTGCACATCGCTTGGTGCCGAGTCCCTTCAGGCCCAGCTCTCCGCCCTGAAGCAGGGAAACACCCTGCAGGGCGAGGCCGTGCAGATGGCACGCGCGGCCCGCTATCCGGTTCCGGTGACGAAAATCCTCGATATCCGGAAACATTGCCCGGCCGCTATCGGCTCGGATGCCGATATGGACGCCGCCAGGGTGCTGCTGTCCTCCCCTGCCGCCTACAGGGCGGCGCTGGAGTCTGTTCCTGATGAGAACAGCGCGCCCATCCACTAACTTTGCAGGACGAACGGAAACAGTCATGGGCGCACGATTGAAAACGGGACTCTGGGTACGGGCTGTCCTGCGCCGTATTTCCTCGGACGGAACCTCGGCCATGGTCCTGAAGAAAGGCGACGAGGACGCCGGAGCGGTCCTGATCGTCCTGACAGACCGCTCGGGTGGAACCGGCGTCCTGCGCGAAGACGGAAACGGGTGGGCCCGCGTTGATGCCACCGATCCGGCAGGCGTGGACGCCTATCTGGAGCGGCAGAAGAAATATGATCCCGACCTGTGGATCATCGAACTGGAGATGCGGGACGTGTCCCAGCCCATAGAGCGCACCCTCGGCTCGCGACGACTCGATCTGGACGAAGAGGCGTAAACTGTGGGAGTGAAGACACAGCACATGGCGAACCTGCCATACAGAAAACCGCATGATGCGGCATTGTGCTGTGTGATGCGTTGCCATCGTCCGAGCTTTCAGCAAGAACACACGCAGATAAGGTTGGCAGATTTGTCTGGTTGGAGAGAAATGACATGACGCAACGATCCGTTGTCAGGACCTGGCTTACCCGTGCCGGGTTCACTGCAGGCGTTTCGATGCTCGTCATGGGTGCCGCAACCGCACAGCCCGTCAAAGGCCTGTATATTGCAGGTGAAGGCGGCGCCAGCTTCAACCAGGACCAGACCGCGCGCCTGTCCCCGGTCTTTCCGAGCGGACGTGACCATTACCAGGCCGGTGTGACCGGTATTGGCAGCCTCGGCTACGGACTCGGTAACGGATTCCGCGTCGAGGTCGAGGGCAACTACCGCAACAACCGTCTGCAGCAGTTCCGCTCCAGCACCTTCCCGTCTTCCGTCGGTGGCCGTCAGCAGGGCTATGGCGTCATGGCCAATGCCCTGTTCGACATGGATATCGGCAAGTCCTGGGTCTTCCCGTATTTCGGCGCCGGTATCGGCTATGGCTGGCAGGCCATGAACACCTATGTTCATGCCCCGAACGGCGCCTTTGACCAGCATGTGGGCGGCACGACTGGGAACTTCGCCTATCAGGGCATCTTCGGCCTATCCTTCCCTGTTCCCTGGGTTGTGGGTCTGTCCGCCACCGCCGAGTACCGCTTCTATACGCTGATGGGTCCGAACGGGCACCATGCCACGGCAACCGGAATCTATGGCGGCTGGGACAAGACCAAGGAATTCGGGGTGTCCAGTGGCAACCGCGATACCCGCACGGACTTCAACCATTCGCTGATGCTGGGGCTGCGCTACGAGTTCAATCCGGCTCCCCCGCCGCCGAAGCCGGTTGCGGCTCCCAGGCCGATCCCGGGCCCGGCCCCCACCCGCACCTATCTGGTGTTCTTCGACTGGGATTCGGCTGAGTTGAGCACGCGCGCCAAAGCCGTTGTGGCCGCCGCAGCCCGCAACTCCACCTCCGTGCAAGTCACGCATATCGAGGTCAGTGGCTATACCGACACGTCCGCCGCCCACCCGGGACATCGTGGCGAGGCCTACAACATGGCGCTCTCGCAGCGTCGTGCGAACACGGTCAAGGAAGAGCTGGTCCGTGACGGCGTGGCTGCCGGGCTAATCACGACGCAGGGCTTCGGCGAGAGCCACCCGCTTGTGGTCACCGCTGCCAATACCCGCGAGCCCCAGAACCGCCGCGTGGAAATCGATTTCAAGTAAGGTCTGCGAACAGACGCGGCTTCCCGGTCAGCCGGCGGCTTCTCACGAGGTCGCCGGTTTTTTTACGTCTGTCCTACGCCCTTCCGACATAAAAAAGGGCGGGGAGAAACCTCCCCGCCCCTTCAGACCCATCGACGTGATGGAAAAGACTTACTTCTTGCGGCGCACCGTGTGGCGGACGGTGGCTTTCTTGGCCGTCGTCTTCGCGGGCGTCGGAGCGACGACTGCGGGCGGCTTGGCGACAACGACGCCTGTTGCATCCACCGTGGCGTGGATCGTCAGATGCTCGCGCTTCTGGCCACCACCGGGGATCAGCTCGGCCGTGAACGAATCCGTTCCGGCGTAAGCCGTGGCCGGCGTGTAATCCACATAGGTCTTGCCATCATAATTGTAGAGGAAGGCCTTGCCGTGAGCCGGCGGCGGATTGACGCCGAAGGATGCATAGTTGCCACCCATCGGCTTCTGGATGGCGATGGAGCACAGTCCGTCATCGCTACGGACAGTCATGTCCACGCTCATCGTGCCGTCAGCGGCCTTCTTGACGGCGGAGACGTGGCAGACAGCGGAGGTCCGCTGATAGCCGAAGGGATTCGGAGCCACGGAACGCTGGACGATCGGCTGCTGGGCACAACCGGAGAGAAGCAGGGATACGGCAAGTGCCGAACCCAGGGTAATGGCAGAACCTCGCAGACGCACGGTCAACTCCAACGCATCGTGACTGGACATGCCGCGTTTTCACGGCGGACAGACGTTCGGATGTAGAACAGGACAGCACGGGGCGAAAGACTGCGTGAAGGGACAGCGGCCATTTTGACGGTATTTTATGCCTGATGGCGGATAAATTGGTGTTGAGAGGGTATGCGCCAATTTTCTGCCACGAAATCATGTTTCGGATTAAGGGCTTGCCGCACGTTCCTCAGACGCAGAATCAGCTTTCGCAGGGGGTCGACCGCGGGTAGTCTGTTCCAGTGGTTGTGGCCGGTCGATCCGGTCTTGTGGAGTCTGTCAATGCCGTCGATCTTCCGTCGTTCCTTCAAGAGCCTGCTTGCTGTCGGGCTTTCCTGCGCTACGCTTGCTGCCGTTCATCCCCTGTCCGCCCGCGCTGCGGATTGTGGCAATTCGCCCGCTCACGAAGCCTTCGATGTGGCTGGCCTGAAATCCGAGCTGATGGTGACGGCGCTGTCGTGCAAGGCGCAGGACCGTTATAACGCTTTCGTCAGCAAGTTCCGCCCGGCCCTGCTGAATGCGGACGAGCGTCTGAACAGCTATTTCCACACGACCTATGGTCGTCGTGCGCAGGTCGAACATGACGATTACATCACGCAGCTGGCCGACATCCAGTCACTGGGTGGACTGAAGTCCGGTACGGTTTTCTGCCAGCAGCGCGAGGCGATGTTCGACGAGATCGACGCTCTGGAATCCGCATCCGATCTGGCGCATTACGCCGAAGCCAAAGACGTGGCCCAGCCGGCCTCCTATGAAAGCTGCGAAGCTCCGGCGACCATTGACCGCCACTCCCGCAAGGGCGTGACGAAGCGGGCAGCCATCCGCCACACGAACCGCGCCTGAGCCAATCTCTGATCCTGTCGCGAAGCGTTCGCTTGACGTTCCGTGACGGGACGGCGACAACGCAGACATGAGCGATCTGTTCGAGTCAGGAAAGACAGGCAAAACCCGGACCGGCGGCGCCCGCAAGGGCACGGTCGACACGGAATATGGCGCCCACGACATCGAGGTGCTGGAAGGGCTTGAGCCCGTCCGGCGCCGTCCGGGCATGTATATCGGCGGCACGGATGATACCGCATATCATCATCTGGCCTCCGAGATCCTTGATAACGCGATGGATGAGGCGGTGGCAGGGCACGCCACGACCATCGACGTCCGGCTGGAAGGCCCGCGCACGCTCATGGTGCGCGACAATGGCCGGGGCATCCCGACCGATCCCCATCCGAAATTTCCCGAGAAATCCGCGCTTGAGGTGATTTTCACCACGCTCCATGCGGGCGGAAAGTTCTCCGGCAAAGCCTATGACACCTCCGGCGGTCTGCACGGCGTCGGCAGTTCGGTCGTTAATGCGCTGTCCGAGAAGCTGGAAGTCGAGGTCGCGCGAGACCGGACACTGTACCGGCAGGACTTCGTGCGCGGTGTCTCGCTGGCGCCATTGGCGGAAGTCGGCAATGCGCCCAACCGTCGCGGCACGACGGTGCGTTTCACGCCCGACCCCGAAATCTTCGGCAATCATCATTTCTCCCCTGCGCGCCTCTACCGGATGTGCTGCTCCAAGGCCGCGCTGTTCCGGGGGGTGACGATCCAGTGGAAATGTGAGCCGTCTTTCATCAAGGCCGGAGACGAGACGCCGGTTGAAGCCACCATTCAGTTCCCCAACGGTCTGGAAGACGCCCTCTCAGCGGAACTCGGGCCTGATCCGGATCTGCTGACGCCGATCTGGGCCGGCGACGTCGAGCTGCCGATTGCGGCAGATGGCCGCACGGGCGGCCGCGTGGAATGGGCCGTGGCGTTTCTGGAGAGCGGTACGGCGTCGCTCTCCTCGTTCTGTAATACGATTCCCACGCCTCAGGGCGGAACACATGAGGCCGGGTTCCGGGCCGCTCTGGTCAAAGGGCTTCGCGCCTGGGGCGTCCAGCGCAAGGTCAAGCGGGCTGCGGCGATCTCGGCCGAGGATGTGCTCGGCTCCGTTGCCGCCAAGCTTTCGGTCTTCATCCGTGATCCGCAGTTCCAGGGCCAGACCAAGGACAAGCTGACTTCTCAGGAAGCCTCGCGGTTGGTTGAAGGCGCGCTGCGTGACCGTGTGGATCACTGGCTGGGCGGCAACCCGCAACAGGCCGACACCCTGCTGGCCTTCATGGTCGAGCGGGCGGAAGAGCGGCTGCGCCGTCGTGAAGTCAAGGACACGGCCCGCAAAAGCGCGACGCGCAAGCTGCGTCTGCCGGGCAAGCTGACGGACTGCACGCGTGAAAATGCGGCGGAAACGGAGCTGTTCCTCGTGGAGGGCGAATCGGCTGGTGGTTCGGCACGTCAGGCCCGTGACCGCGAGACGCAGGCCGTGCTGCCGCTGCGAGGGAAGATCCTCAACGTGGCATCTGCGACAACGGACAAGCTGCGGGCCAATCAGGAGCTTCGGGACCTGACCGAGGCTCTGGGCTGCGGCATCGGGGCGTCGTTCGATATCAGCCGCCTGCGCTACGGGCGTGTCATCATCATGACGGATGCCGACGTGGACGGGGCGCATATCGCCTCGCTGCTGATGACGTTCTTCTATCGCGAGATGCCGGAGCTGATCCGGCACGGACATCTACATCTGGCGCAGCCGCCGCTCTATCGCATCACGCATGGGCCCAAGACGGTCTATGCGATGGACGATCAGGACCGCGTCCGTCGCATCAAGGCCGACTTCAAGCCAAATGCAAAGGTCGAGGTCTCCCGGTTCAAGGGCCTGGGTGAGATGCCGGTGAAGGATCTCAAGGAAACGACCATGGATCCAGCCCGGCGCACGCTTCTACGGGTCATCACCCCGGCCGAAGACCGCCTGGCAACCAGCGAGCGTGTCGAGAGCCTCATGGGCCGCAAGCCGGAGTTGCGCTTCCGCTTTATTCAGGAACATGCCCGATCCGTTGACGAGCTCGACGTCTGAGCGTGTCGTCACCGGCCAGTACCACGGAGTCTCATAGCCAGCTCAAGGCCGTCGGATGTCTGATCGGAGGGATTTCCTCCTTTCAGATCGGCGCAACGCTGGCAAAGGGGCTGTTTCCCCTGTTCGGTCCGACCGGCATGGTGGGACTGCGCGTGTGTCTGGCGGCCGTGATCCTGCTGTGCATCTGGCGGCCGACACGCGGTTCGCTGACAGTCGAACGGCTGAAACTACTACTGCCCTATGGCGCCGCTGTCGCGGTCATGAACTTCTGCTTCTATGTGGCACTGGTCCGGCTGCCGCTGGGCGTTGTTGTCGCCCTCGAGTTCACCGGCCCTCTGACGCTGGCACTGGTTGGATCCCGCCGATGGCTGGATCTGTGCTGGGCAGGGCTTGTGGTTCTGGGGCTTTTCCTTCTGCTGCGGCCCGAGGGAGCGACGATTGGCCTGTCGTCACTCAACCTGTTCGGCGTGGCCGCGGCCCTGCTGAGCGGGTGTGGCTGGGTGGTCTATATCCTGACCGGCACACGCATGGGCAAGATGTTCCCCGCCCCCGTCGCCACCACTCTGGGCATGAGCACGGCCGGTATCCTGCTCTTGCCCTGCCTGATCCCGACGATTCCGACGGTTCTGAGCCATCCCTGGCAGGGGGGAGCCGCGCTGAGCGTCGCTGTCCTCTCCTCGGCCGTGCCCTATATTCTAGACATGATGGCGATGCGGACCCTGAACCCGCGCGAGCTGGGAATCCTGCTGAGCATGGAGCCGATGCTGGGTGCGCTTTCAGGATTCATTTTCCTGCATGAGGCGCTGTCCATCATGCGCTGGATGGGCGTTCTGTGCATCGCGGCGGCATCGGCCGGGAATGTCCTGACAGGGCGCCAGAAGCCGCTCCACTGATCCCGCCTGAGCAATAATCGGCTGAAAACTGACAGAAATATAGGGATGGGCCGTATTTCGCTCCCTTGACCGGCCTGCGACACGCGCGCCAGATGCGGACGTCATGTCCCGCCTCTTTCCCTCCTCGAACCAACGGTCCGGTCTGTCTGCGCTTGCAGTCATCGCCGTGGTTCTTCTGGGATTTCTGGGGCAGCTGGTCCTTCAGGGATGTGCCTATCCCGAAGAAAGTCCGCGGGCGACGATCGAGCGCCTGACGGGGATCGACATTGCACCGTCACCCATGGGGATGGCGGGCCCTATGCCCGGAATGACGGCCGGGCAACATCATCATCACCATTCCCATGACGGCACCTGCCCGCTCTGTCCGCTGTTGCAACTGCTGGCGGTCATCCTCGCCAGTCTGCCGCTCGTGCCCGCCTGTGGGTCCACAGGACGTCAGATCCGGCAACACCCGGGCACACCACGCGCGCCACCTGCAATCTGGCGTCTGCTTCCGCCGTCCCGGGGACCACCTCGCTTCGTCTGACCCCCATCGTGGTCATGGCGGAGGACGGAACTTCCTGCGGTCTGCCCGTTTCGGGCAGCTCTTCAGGACGTGATTCGCCGTGACTGGATTTCAGACCAGTCGAGGATGCGGATCATGCTCCCCTTTTTCAGCGCCCGCGCAGGCGGTGCACCTCACGTGCGCCCGTACCTGGCGGCCATCATTTTGACCCTGAGCGCCTTTTCAGGGGCCTCTGCTCAGGAAATCCTGTCCCAGCCGGACTCCGTCGAAGCTGGCAAAACCGAACATCTGACCGTCAACGGTGTGCGCCAGCCCCGGACGACCAGCGCGGATACGGCGCATCTTCTGGATCATGCACTGGGCTACAGCACCTATTCCGCAGGGGGTGTTTCCGCCCTGCCCGTCCTGAACGGCATGGCCGATGACCGGGTGGCGACACTCGTGGACGGGATGCGGATCGATGCGGCCTGCCCGAACCACATGAACCCGGCCATGTCCTATGTCGATCCGGACAGCGTATCCCGCGCCGTGGCAATCGCCGGCATCACGCCGGTCAGTCTGGGCGGAGACAGCATCGGCGGCACCGTGGAAATCGAGCGGAAAGACCCGCTGTTTGCCAAGACAGGCAATATCCTCGTAACGGGACATGTGCGCGGCGACTATCGCAGCAATGGCGGCGGCTCCGGCGCTTCCGGATCCCTGAAGGTCGCCAATGACATGTTCAGCCTGCGCTATACGGCGTCCTACTCCCATGCCAGCGACTATCAGGCCGGCGGAAACGGGCAGCGCGTGCGCTCCACGGATTACCTGAGCTTCAACCATGCGGTGACGCTGGGCGTGAAGAAAGCCAATCATCTGCTGGCCCTGACGTTCGGTCAGCAGGACATCCCGTATGAGGGCTTTCCCAACCAGTACATGGACATGACGAACAACCGTTCGACCTTCGTGAACGGCAAGTACAAGGGCGACTTCAACTGGGGCACCCTGGATGTGCGCGGGTCCTGGCAGCGGGTGACGCATGTCATGGACATGCTCTCGGACAAAGGCGGCCACAGTGCCACCACGGGTATGCCGATGAACACGGATGCGCGGACGGCTGCCTATGCGATCAAGGCGACCATTCCGCTCGGGCTGAAGCATACGCTGAAGCTGGGCAGTTCTTTCGATCATAACGGGCTGAACGACTGGTGGCCGCCTTTGCAGGGCAGCACGATGATGGGGCCCGGCACCTATCACAACATCAATAACGGCCATCGGGACCGGCTGGGCCATTTCGTGGAATGGGATGCGCAGTGGCTGCCACGCTTTTCCACGCAGCTCGGGTTCCGCAATGATGTGGTGATGATGAATACGAGGAAGGTCGCCCCCTATTCCTGGAGCAGCATGATGTCGATGGCGGATGCGGCCGCAGCCGAGACGTTCAACAAGGCGTCACGCGGCCGGACGGACGTCAATTTCGATGTCACGGCAACGGGGCGATGGAAGCCGCTGGACAGCCTGTCCATTGAGGGCGGCTATGCCCGCAAGACGCGCTCGCCGAACCTGTATGAGCGCTATGCCTGGGGTATGGGCAGCATGGCGACGCGCATGATCGGCTGGTTT
This sequence comes from Gluconobacter oxydans, assembly GCF_006539685.1. Lineage (GTDB taxonomy): Bacteria > Pseudomonadota > Alphaproteobacteria > Acetobacterales > Acetobacteraceae > Gluconobacter > Gluconobacter oxydans. The sequence goes on along the minus strand of NZ_BJNM01000020.1, from coordinate 29,240 downwards.
GGCGATGGCAACGGCTATGTGGGGAACCTGAACCTGTCGCCCGAAGTCGCCAATACGGCCAGCGTGACGGTGGACTGGCATGACCCCAACCCGACGCAGCGCTGGGACCTGAAAATCCAGCCGTTTTACACCTACACACACAACTACATTAACGTCCGGCGCCTGGGCAGCTTCTCGAACGGGCTGTCGATGCTGGGTTTCGTCAACCACAACGTCCAGAGCTATGGCATCAACGCCTCAGGCTCGGTGCGCCTGTGGGACAGACATGCCTACGGACGGGGCGAGCTTGTCGGAAACATCAACTGGGTCCGCGGCGTGGATCTGGTGACACATTCGGGCCTGTATCACCAGATGCCGGCAAATGGCGTGATCGGGCTGCACGAGACCTATGAGAACTGGACTGGGCGCGTCGAAGTGACGCTCGTAAAGTCCAAGGACACGGTGGACTGGCTGCGCAACGAGCTCCGCACGCCGGGCTATGCGCTGCTGGGGCTTGGGGGGAGCTATCGCTGGCGGTATTTCACGCTCAATGCCGAACTGGCGAACGTGCTGAACCAGAGATACTACCTGCCGCTCGGCGGCCTCTCACTGGGTGACTATGACGCCACGGGTATTCTGGGGCCGTTGCCCGGAATGGGGCGGTCCTTCAACATGAGCCTGACCGCCGCATTCTGAAAGAGAACCGGGAGCGCGTCAGACGCTCTCGGCAACCCAGTTCCGCTTCTTCGTCGCCAGACCAATGCCGGGGTTGAAGCAGTTGCAGGGATCAAGGCTGCGGTAATGCTCGACCATTTCCTCGGGCGCCTTGTAGAGATGCCCGACATTGTGTTCGGCCGGATAGCGCGCCCCGCGGGCATCCAGTCCGGGGAGCATGTCGTGCTCCACCTTCATGGCGTTGTAGCCCTTCTTGATCACGTAATCCTGGTGCATCACGTGGCAGAAGAAGTGGCCGTAATAGAGTTTGACGATGATCCGGTCCTCGATCTCCTTGGGAAGGACCTCGAACCACTCACGGTCGTTGCGGCGCAGGGCAACGTCGAGCGCCACGATGTCTTCAGCGGTTTTCGTATGGACCGCACGGTAACGCACAGCGGCACCGGCTGCGGCAAAGCGGTGCAGGAAGGCGCGCGTGCCTTCATCCGGCGTACATTCGAAGAAGGCGCCACCCGTGCTCGAGGCCCACTGCTCCAGATAGGCACGGACGGGTGCGGTCATGTGGGCGGAGACCTTGAGCATCAGGTGATGCTCGAAGCGGTCGCGGTAGTCACACATGCGCTGGGGAAGCTGTTTCGGCAGGAAGCGGCTGAGGAACTGCATCGCCAGATCGCTGAAATGATCGGACAGGAACGGCAGGCGCTGCGCGAAAACGTCGAACCGGGACTTCATGGAGAAAAACATCGGCAGGTATTTCGTACCGAAATAGCGGATGACCGCAAACGTATCCTTGCCGTATTTTTCGGCGATATTGAACGCATCGCGGTGAAGGTACTCACCGGCGATCGGCAGCTCGTCGAAATGGGTCAGAACATGGCGACGAAGGTCTTCGAGGTCGGATGTGTTGTTCGTCCCGATATAGAACACGCCCGGATTCTTGTTGGCTTCGAACGTGTCGAGACGGACAGCAAACACGACCAGCTTGCCTGCGCAGCCCGCGGCTTCGTACCAGCGGTTGGGATCGGCATTGAAACGGGCGGGAGTATCGGCGTCCACGTCGCGGACATGGGTGGCGTAGTTCTCGTCATGACCGCGACCGGCCTTCCAGTCGATGGCATTTTCCGGAAGCTGACCGGCCTGCACGGCGGCAAGGACCTGCTCGGGATTACCTTCAATACGGATACCCAGATGGTTGACGAGGTGGAGCTTGCCGTCCTCGCCCATCTGGCCGAACAGGGCCATCTCGGTGAAGGCCGGTCCACGCTGGACCAGCGCGCCACCGGAATTGTTGCTGACGCCGCCCAGAACCGAGGCGCCGATACAGGACGAGCCAATCACGGAATGGGGTTCACGGCCAATGGCAGCGAGTTTTTCTTCCAGATCATGCAGCGTAGAGCCTGGCAGGCAGACGACCTGCTTGCCTTCACCGATCAGATGAATGCCGTCCAGGCGGTTCGTGCTGATGATGACGACATCGCGGTCATAGTCGTTGCCGTCAGGGGTGGAACCGCCGGTCAGACCGGTATTGGCGGCCTGCATGATGATGATCCGGCCCGTTTCGGCACAGAGTTTTGCAGCGCGCCACAGTTCCACCAGGCTGCCCGGCTGAAGCACCGCAACAACGTCACCCATGCCGAAGCGGAAGCCCTTGCGGAAGCGGTAGGTCGCCGACGGCTTCGTCAGGACGTGCCGCGCGCCCACGATGGCCCGCAGGGAGTGGATGAGCGAGGCATTGCTGACCTCGGAACTGCCTTTTAGTGACGCTGACATTCTGTTGTCTTTCCTGCCGCCAAAGTGATCGCCGCTGGTCCTAACATGGTGTTGCAAGAAACCGCTCTTCAACCCTGCGTGTTATTTAACGCGCCCAAAAAGACGTTCAAGTTCACGCCGTGTCAGTTTGAGCCATGTCGGCCGTCCATGCGAGCAAGTATTTGCACGCGGTGTCAGTTCCATCTCGCGCAACAGGGCATCCATTTCCTCGGGCTTGAGGCGACGACCTGCACGGATGCTGCCATGACATGCCATGCGTGCGAGAATGGCATCCAGATGATGCGAGAAACTTCCCGTACTGGCGGCGTCCAGATCCGGATCACTGGCCAGCTCGTCGGCAATATCCTTCAGGAGACCCTGAATGTCCTGAGCCCCTAGAAGGGCCGGTACAGAGCGCAAAAGAACACTGCCGGGGCCGAAGGATTCAAGATCGATCCCCAGTTTTGACAGGTCTTCGGCCCGGGCCATGAGGGCTTCCGCCTCGCGACGCGGCAGGTCCACCACTTCCGGCAGGAGCAGGGCCTGCGACCGCAGCGTGCCGCCATTGGCGTACTGTTCGCGCAGGCGTTCATGGGTCAGGCGCTCATGGGCGGCATGCTGGTCCACGAGGACGAGGTCCCCATCGGGAGCGAGGGCCAGGATATAGGTATCGAAGACCTGCGCGATGGCGGCACCCAGCGGGAATGCAGGATCGAGCGCTTCGGGCTGCTGCGGAGCACGGGCGGCGGGAGCGAAAGCCGGATCCGTTTCCGCAAAACCCGGTCGGGCCAGAGACGGGGTGGCGCCCGGCAGAGGCGAGGATCGCGGGGCATAACCGGTCGGAAGGCTGCCCTGTAGCGGTATGGAAGCCGGAGCTTCCCGTGGCTCCGGCGGCCGGGGCGGATAGACGATGGACGGCCGCGAACCGAAGCTCGCATGAATGCCACCACCGCCATTCGAACCATGACCCAAGGCCCGGCCCAGACCGCCAATCACGAGAGACCGGATTTCGGCTTCGTCGGCGAAACGCAGCTCGGTCTTGGCAGGATGGACGTTCACGTCCAGGCGTTCCAGCGGCACTGTCAGATGCAGCGCCATGACCGGAAACCGGCCACGCTCGATCACGGGGCGGTAGGCCACACGGATGGCGGTCCGGAGCATGGGGTCCGTGACCGGGCGGTTGTTGACAAGAATGAACTGTCCCGATCCGGTGGCGCGGGTGCGGGCCGGCCCGCAGGCGAAGCCAGACAGACGCACGGCCCCGCGCTGTTCGTCGAGGGGGATCAGCGTGTCAGGCGTCGTGTCCAGCACGGAAGCTACCCGAGCAATGGGGCTCTGCTCGGGCAGATCGAACAGCACCTTGTCGTCCAGCAGGACGCGCATGGCGCAATGAGGCGCGGACAGGGCCAGACGACGCATGACGGATTCGGCATGGCTGCTTTCGACACGCGCACTCTTGAGGAACTTGCGCCGCGCCGGGGTGGCAAAGAACAGGTCTGTCACAACGATGCGCGTGCCGACCGGACCGGAGGCAGGCTGGGGCGGCGTGATGACACCCCCATCCACCCGGATGCACCAGGCGGTATCGGACTCCGGCGTGCGGGACGTGATGGACAGGCGCGCGCTGGCGCCAATGGACGGCAGAGCCTCGCCCCGGAAGCCAAGCGTACGGATCTGGACGAGGCGTTCGTCCTGAAGTTTGGAGGTACAGTGCCGCTCGACGGCCAGTTCCAGCTCGCCCGGGGTCATGCCACAGCCATTGTCGGTGACGTCGATCCGGTCCGTCCCGCCGGCACGCAGGGCGACCACGATGCGGGTTGCCCCGGCATCAATAGCGTTCTCGACCAGCTCCTTCAGAGCAGCAGCAGGACGTTCGATGACTTCACCAGCCGCAATCAGATCGATAACGTGGCCGGAAAGACGACGGATTGTGGGGCGGGGAAAGGACGGGGCCTCGGACACGATGCCTCCTCATCGTCCGGACAGGGGCCGGACGGCAGACAGGGCCGTCCCGTCCACCCAATCAGGGGGCAGTCGGGACGGAGGGTACTTCAGAGAACGCCGAGGAAGGCCTTCTTCTTTCTGACGGTCGGGGTCGCACCCGTTGCGGGATTGCGGCCCAGGGCCGAGTTCTCGCGGATGCGGCGGTTTTCGGCGTCACCATCGACGACGGAACCGGCATTGCCGCCCTTCCAGAACATCAGGTTGTCCACGAAACCGGCATCGGCCGCGCCAAGCTCGGCGTTGTTCGGTGCGCTGGCGGACTTGTCCACCTGTCCGACCAGTGCGGTCTGGCCGGTGCTGCCCTTGCCGGAATCCGGATGCAGGGCCGTGTCCGGTGACAGGGTTTCGAGTGCCTGCATCCGCGGGCTTTCGTCCGGGCGATGGGCATCGGCGGCACCGGGGAGCTGCATCTGCTCGGAAGGCGGCATGGAGAGCGGGGCGCGGGTCGTGACGGTGTACTCGTCGGGCATGGCCCGTTCGAGACCGATCGCGCGTGAGACATCGGCGCCCGAGCAGCCCGAAAGCAGCAGGCCGACGGAAGCCATGGCACCCATCTGGACACTGAGACGGGCAACGGAAAGACGGTTACGGCGCATGGAGGGCCCCTGGGACGCGATCATGATGCAACACTCCTACAGTCCGCGCGACGCGGGGGCAAGCCATTGGAACAAGTTCCGCAATCGCATCACTTGGCAGCGGCCTGACGTTCCGCAAGCAGGGAGTCGATCAGCCAGACGATGACGCCGCAGACGATCCCTGAATCCGCGATATTGAAGACATACCATGACCAGCCGAATGCATGGGCGTGCAGGAAATCCACAACCGCCCCATAGCGCAGGCGGTCAATGACATTGCCGATGGCGCCACCGGCAATCGCCCCACAGGACGCCGCCACGAGCGTGCGCTTCGTGCGGGTCAGGGTCCAGACAAGAAGCCCCACGGCGATCAGGGAAACCGCGCAGAAAATCCATGGCCCGCGGCTGCCGAGGCCGCCGAACATGCCGAACGTCACGGCATGGTTCCAGACCATCGTGAAATTCAGGAACGGCAGGATCTCGACCGATCCCCGGTCCGGCAGATGGTAAACATAGAGGATCCAGTCCTTGCTGGCCTGATCCAGAACGAGGACCAGAACCAGCAGGGCAAACCCCAGAACCATGCGGCCTGTCCGGCTCATCCCCTCATGCCACAGGGACATCAGGCACTCACCACGTCGATGCAGCGACGGCACAGGGCCGGATGCTCGGTGTTCTCGCCAACTTCAGGCAGGACCTTCCAGCAGCGGGCACATTTATGGCCCGGCGCACGCTCGACCTGCGGGCCGCCATGAGCCGTGTCACCCGGCAGCAGCTCGGTTTCGGCATGGGAGGTGATGAGCAGTTCGGCCCAGTCCAGCCCGCCGAAGATCCCGGCCTCTTCCTGCGAAAGTGGCAGCGTAACGCTGGCTTCGAGCGAAGAGCCGATCGTGCCGTCACGGCGGGCCGTTTCCAGCTCGGTCGTGATCAGACGGCGATAGGCGCGGATGTCTTCCCAGCGGTTGCCGAGTTCCGGGTCGTTCCACTCAGCTTCCGGTTCGAAGAACTGTGCGAGATGCACGCTGTCGTCCTCGCCGAAGCGGGCCTGCCAGGCTTCCTCGGCCGTGAAGACGAGGACGGGCGCCAGCCAAGTGCAGAGCGCGCGATGCAGGGCGTCCAGCACCGTGCGGGCTGCACGGCGCGTCGGGTCAGACGGGGCGTCGCAGTAGATCGCGTCCTTGCGGATGTCGAAATAGAAGGCCGAGAGATCAGTGGTGCAGAAGCCGTGCAGTGCCGGGTAGACACCAACCCACTGATGCGTCTCGACCGCACTGGCGATCAGGCCGCGCAGTTCCGTCAGGCGGTGCAGGATGTACTGCTCCAGCGGCGGCAGATCGGCGTAGGACACGGCTTCTTCGGGCGTGAAGCCATCCAGCGCACCGAGCAGCCAGCGCAGGGTGTTGCGCAGGCGGCGATAGAGTTCGCCCTGCTGCTTGAGGATGTCCTGTCCGATGCGAAGGTCTTCGTTCGTGTCGGAGTTCAGGACCCACAGACGCAGGATATCGGCGCCGAGGCTTTCGGTCACGTCTGACGGCGCCACGACATTGCCCAGAGACTTGGACATTTTGCGGCCCTGCTCGTCCATGACGAAACCGTTGGTCACAAGCGCCTTGTAGGGCGCGACCCCCATCGTCCCCACGCTTTCCAGCAGGGAGGACTGGAACCAGCCGCGATGCTGGTCGGAGCCTTCAAGATAAAGATCTGCCGGGAAGTTCAGGCCTTCCTGCCCCAGATCGAAGCGATGCGTGGAGCCGCTCTCGAACCAGACGTCCACGATGTCGAAAACCTGTTCGTAATCGGCGGGATTCCGGCCTTCCCCAAGGAACAGCGACGGGTCGGCTTCGTACCAGATATCCGCTCCCTTTTCGCGAAAAGCCTCGACAATACGCTGCATGACAGCCGCATCGCGCAGTACTTCACCGGTGCGCTTCTCAACGAAAACCGCGATCGGCACGCCCCAGGCGCGCTGGCGGGAGATGCACCAGTCGGGGCGCTGCTCGATCATGGAGGTCAGGCGACGGCGGGCGGCTTCGGGGACGAAGGTGACGTTATCCAGTGCGCTCAGGGATTTTTCGCGCAGCTTCGTCTCGCCATCCATTGCGATGAACCACTGCGGCGTGGCGCGGAAGATGATCGGCGCCTTGGAGCGCCAGGAATGCGGATAGGAATGACGGACCGTTCCGCGGGCCATCAGGCCGGTGGCGGGGGCGTCGTCATGTTCGGCGGACTGGCGGGCTTCGGTCAGCAGGTCGCAGACCGGATCGGCCGCCTTGAAGACGTGGATGCCGGCCAGATGCGGAACCCACGGGGCATAGCGGCCGTCGTCCTGCACAAGTTCGGGGACTTCGATGCCGTACTGACGGCAGAGCATGAAGTCGTCCTGACCGTGGGACGGCGCCATGTGGACAAGGCCCGTACCGGCATCGGTCGTGACGAAATCGCCCGGCAGCATCGGCACGTCATACTCATAGCCACGGCCACGCAGCGGATGAGCGCAGACCGCGCCTTCAAGCCCGTTGCCTGGCAGCGTGTAGAGGATGTGATGCGCCGTAATGCCCGTCTCCGTGCAGAAGGCGTCCACACGATCCTCGGCCACCAGCAGCTTGGCACCCTGCGGAACCACGCTGTTCTCGTTCGTCTCATCGACGCGCAGGACGACATAGGTGATGTCCGGACCATAGGCGAGCGCGCGGTTCGCCGGAATGGTCCAGGGCGTGGTCGTCCAGATGACGGCCGACACACCGTTCAGGGCGTGGGCGGGCGTCGGATCCTTGATGATCGGGAAGGCCACGAAGATCGTCGTGGAGTCGATGTCGTGATATTCGATCTCGGCTTCGGCCAGGGCCGTCTTCTCGACCGGGCTCCACATGACGGGGCGCAGGCCACGATAGAGGCTGCCATTGAGCAGGAACTTGCCGATTTCGTCGACGATCTTGGCTTCGGAGCTGAAGTCCATCGTCACATAGCGGTTTGCCCATTCGGCCTGAACGCCAATGCGCTTGAAGTCCTCGGCCTGCTTCTGCACCCATTGGGCGGCGTACTGGCGGCATTCGGCGCGGAACTGGAGCAGGGGCACCTGATCCTTGTCCTTGCCGGCCTTGCGATACTGCTCCTCGATCCGCCATTCGATCGGCAGGCCGTGGCAGTCCCAGCCCGGAAGATAGCGGACTTCATACCCCGACATGCGATGGGCACGGTTGATGACGTCCTTCATCACCTTGTTCAGGGCGTGTCCGATGTGAATGTGGCCGTTGGCGTAGGGCGGTCCGTCATGAAGCGTGAAGACGGGACGTCCCTTCCCGGCCTCGCGGATCTTTTCGTCCAGTCCTGTCGCGGCCCAGCGGGCGAGCGTTTCAGGCTCGCGCTTGGGCAGGCCGCCGCGCATCGGAAAACCGGTGCGGGGGAGGAACACGGTATCGCGGTAGCGGTCCTGCTGTTCCTTGAAGGCGGCAACGGAAGGATCGGGAGTCTTATCGGACATGAGGGACGAGCCAGTTTCGGTCATTCACACAAAGGGTGGGTTATATGGAGATCGCGAGCCAATCCGGTCAAGTCCGCGTTAAGGGCGGCAGCAATGCAGGGCTGCCCCAAAGCGGGTTGCCGGGACGGCGGGACTCGCGGATGATGGGCGATATGGCGCTTTTTTCAGAAGGCAGAACCGTGAACGCACTTCGTCTCTTCCAGTCTGTTGCAGGAGCCGTTCTGGGTGTCTGTACGGGGTTCAGCATGGCCGCACACGCGCAGGCGCCCCGTTGCCCGGCAGCGGCAAGCGTGCCGGACAAGGCCCGGATGGCACAGATGTTCCAGACGGCACCGGACCGGGGCTTCCTGTGGAAAGTGACGAAGGACGGTCACTCCTCCTGGCTGTATGGGACGCTGCATGTCGCAAAACAGGACTGGCTGCTGCCCGGCCCGCTGACACGCGCCGCGATCCTGCACAGCAGCGAGGTCGCCCTTGAGCTTGATCTGAACGCCCCGGACACGGCCACCACGCTGCGCCAGTCGGAAGATCCGGCCCGATGGGCGCATCTCGTGCAGTCGGGGCGCAAGGCGAAAGTGGATGCGCTTATGGACCAGCAATGTGTGCCCAGCGCGGCATTTGCGCATGTGGCGGTTGGCGTGGAAGCGGCAGGCGTCGAATCCCTGGCGTCACGCCAGGACGGATATTATCCGGACTATGCCGTGGATGGCGTTCTGCAGGGCATGGCGGGCAGTCTGAAAAAGCCATTGATCGGGCTGGAGACGGTGCAGATGCAGCGGGACCTGCTGATTGGACCGGACGCTGAGGATGAGGATGCGTTCATCGATGACATCGTCAAGGGCGTGTCGTCCGGCAAGACGCAGGCCGAAAACCAGCGTCTGGCGGAGATGTGGGCCTCAAGCGACGTGAAACGGCTGGATCGTTATCAGGACTGGTGCGACTGCCTGAATACCGCGCAGGAGCGACGCTTCATGACGCGGCTTCTGGATGATCGGAATGTCGGCATGGCGCAGAAAATCGAGAAGATCCATGAGAGCGGGACATCGCTGTTCGCGGCCGTGGGCTCCCTGCACATGGCGGGGCCGAAGGGGCTGCCCGCCCTGCTCCGCAGGGACGGGTTTGAAGTCCAGCAGATCGTACCCGCACTCTGATGAAACGGATCGTTCAGAAATTCCTGGGCCGCAAAGTGCCCACGCGCCGTCCCGAGCCCCCTGCCCTGCCACCGCAGATCGAGGAAATCAGGCAGGGCGCGCTCAAGGGACAGCATCTTCAGATCGTACAGTGGGGACAGGTGCTGCTGGACAGCGTGTATGTTCCGCGTGATCCGGTGGCAGCGCTGGACTGGTTCACGATCGCGGCCAATGCCGGGTTCGGCCCGGGACACAACATGCGTGGACGGTGTTTCCAGTTCGGCTGGGGCTGCGAAAAGGATCTTCAACTGGCCGCGCGCTGTTATGAAGCTGCTGCTGCGGCTGGAGACGAATGGGGCCGGTACAATCTGGGCATCCTGACCATGCGCGGGATTGGCATGGAGACAGATCTGGCGCGGGCGCTGGACCTGTTCCGGACAGCGGTAAATAACGGCCATGCGAAATCCATGAATCTGTATGCGCGGTTTCTGGAAGAGGGATGGGTTGTGCCGCAGGATCGGGGCGCGGCGCTGGACTGGTATCGGAAATCAGCGGAAGGCGGCGATTACCGGGGGCAGCACAACCATGCCACGGCGCTTGTGGATGCCGGGAAGATCGATGAGGCGCTGGGCTGGTGGCGCCAGGCTGTCGTAGATGCGACGTCCGACATTCTGCTGGCGATGGATCAGAAGCTGACGGCGCTGGGGCCAAAAGGTGATGCGGACCTGCTGGAACGGGTGCGCGAACGCCTGAAGGAGATGGGAATTTCTCCGTCAGGCGCGGCGGTTTCGGTCAGTAATTCGCCGAAAGGTTGAAGAGGAAGGAGCGGCCGACAGCTGGGGTGGCACGGTCGCTGAACAGGTTGCTGTAGTTCAGACGGTTGTCGAGGTTGTAGCCGTTCATGGCGACGCGCCAGTGCTTGCCGAAATTGTGGGAAATCACGGCATCCCATTCCACGGTGGCGGGCACGGCCGCTGTGTTGGTGGCGTTCAGGTAGACACCATCACGCCAGGTCAGACCACCACCGAACGTGACGTTCCACGGGCGGTTCGGCGCGATCGTGTAGGTGGACCAGATGGTAGCGGAATTCTTCGGCGCGTACTGGATGCGCTTGCCGACATCAGCCGCCGTCAGGGACGAGACGGTTGTGGCGTCATAATAGGCGTAGGTGCCGATCATGGTCCAGTTCTTCAGGATTTCGCCCGAAACGCTGAGTTCAACGCCCTGGTTACGCTGACGATCACTGGACGAAGACACATCCCCCGTCGAAGGGTCGGTCATGAGGGCGTTGCCCTTTTCCATACGGAACACGGACGCCGTAAAGCCCATGCGGCCGTGAAAGGCGTTATACTTCGCCCCCAGTTCGTAAAGACTGCTACGTTCGGGGCTGAAACCCTGCGTCGTGGATTTCAGGGGTTCGGAGCTGTTCGTCACATACAGGCCCAGCGGCGTAGTGGACTGGGCCCAGTTGAAATAGACCATGATGTTGCTGTTGGGCGTGTACATCAGGCTGACGGTCGGATTGAACGTATCCTGTGTCTGTCCGTAAGACACGCCGGCGCCGGCCGTTCCGCCATTGGCGGAGTAGTGGCTGTCCCAGTGATCCCAGCGGAAACCGCCACGGATCGAGAACCAGGGTGCCAGCCACATCTGTTCGGAGAAGAACGCGCCGACATCGGTGGCATCGCCCGTCTTGTACATGGCATGACCGACACCGGAGATGTTCACGAGATTTCCGCTGTACTGACCCAGCGATCCGAGCAGGAGACCCGGCTGGGTGGCGGACGGGTGGAGCAGGCTTGTCGTGTCAGTTTTCGTGCCGTTCTGCCCGTTGAAATTGTAGGCGTAGTTCGTGCGACGGTCATAGACATGCGAGATATCGACACCGGCGATCATCTGGTGACGGATGCTGCCGGTCGAGAACTTCGCGATGCCTGAGAACACATCCTGCACGGACCAGTCGTTCTGCTGATAGGGCTCCGGACCGCCCAGATGGCCACGCCGGTTGATGGTCGCCGCTTCAGGATCGGTGAAATACTCGGTAGCGCAGGTCGTATCGCAGCCCGGTTGTGATGCGGAGAAGTACCGGCTGTACATGCCACCGCGCGCATCGTTGTAGAACGTGATGTTCTTGTTCAGGTCGAATTTCAGGCGCGCCGTCAGCATGTCCACATTCGACGCATCCTGATCATAGGTCGTGCCGTACCAGTTGTTGCGGTTCAGGCCATATTCCGTCAGTGGCTTTGCAATGCTCGTTCCCGGCTTGGTGACGACCGGCACACCATAATCCGGCACGCGGTTGTCCGTCTGGTGGAAATATTCCAGCGTGAAGGTCGTGCGCTTGCCCAGACCGAAGGCGATGGACGGGGCAATACCCCAGCGATGGGAAAAGACATTGTCGCGGCCGACCGTGTTGTTCTCGTTGCCCATGCCCGTGATGCGGATGGCCGTGGAGTCACCGATCTGCTTGTTGAAATCGAGCGTGCCGCGATAATAGGCGCCCGACCCACCTGAGAAGCCGCCGCTGTAGCTGTCCCCGAGATGCGCGACCTTGGTGGTGATGTTAATGGCGCCACCCGTTGTGCCATTGCCGAAGACTTCCGAAGACGGTCCTTTGATGACCGAAACGTGGTCGTAATTGAAACTGTCGCGGGTATAGACGCCAAAATCGCGCAGGCCGTTCTCATAGATGTCGTTCTGCGCCTGGAAACCGCGGATCAGGAACTGGTCCCCCGCCATGCCGCCCTCGCCTTCACCGACCGACGCGGTAATGCCCGGCACGTTGCGCAGGGCCTCGTCGAGCGATTTGACGTTCTGCTGTTCCATCAGGAGCTTGGGCACGACGTTGATCGTCTGCGGCGTATGCATGACGTCTTCGGGCATCCGGCCAATGCCGATGGGGGTCTGTAAGGTGTTCATCGGAGATCCGATGACCTGCAGATGTTCGGTTTCCTCAGGCGTTGCGACGATGCTGTTGTCCGTCGTTTTTAGAGCAGACCCCGATGTAGGAGCTTTCGGCGGAAGGGCCTTGGGCGTCTGGGCGCTAGCTGCGTCGTTTTTGGAAACCGGGTGACGACGGGCCTTGTGATGATGCCCGGTGTCGCCCTGTGCGTGTGCGGCGGAACAGACGAGCGTCAGTCCTGCGGCAAGAGATAGCGGACCCAGAGGGTGGCGGGGTGTTCTGGACGACATCGGATCACGATCCTGCAAACGAAAACGGATGCTGTCCTTAAAGAGTTAATGCGACTAATTCTCAATACAGATTCAGCAACATTGCGAAAGATTCTCATTCTCCATGTCGAAGCGTGGCATAAATGACACAGAACGATACGTAACAAAAACCCCCTTTCCCGGACCGAAAAAGGGGGTTTGACGGCGCTGAAAAAGGGAAAAACCGGGGACGTCAGGCGTTCAGGATGGACCGGGCCTGCGCAGCATCTGCGGCGATCTGGGTCTTGAGTTCGTCCAGACCGGAGAACCGCTTTTCCTCACGCAGCAGGGCGATCAGGGCGACACTGAGAATCTGGCCGTACAGGTCCTCGTTGAAATCAAAGAGATGGACTTCGAGCCGGCTTTCCTGACCATCATTGATGGTCGGACGGCGGCCGATATTGGCGACGCCGGGAATGACGCGGCCATCGGGCAGCGTGACGCGCGCGGCATAGACGCCGCGTGCGGGCTCGACATGCTGGGTCAGGGGGATGTTGGCAGTCGGGAAACCGAGGAGGCGTCCGCGCTGGTCTCCGTGCATGACGGGACCAGTGATGCTCCAGGGACGGCCAAGTTCCTGCGCCGCGCGTTCGGGATAACCTTCCTGCAGCAGGCGACGGATGCGGCTTGAAGAGATCGGACCGCCCTCATCGGAAAGCTGGGGCACGATGGTCAGCCCGATTCCATGGGGTGCCAGAAGGGTTTCAAGGCGCTCGATATTGCCGGTGCGACGGTGGCCGAACGCGAAATCCGCCCCGCAGGCCACATGCGCCACGCCAAGGCCGTTGACCAGAACATCGTTCACGAACTGCTCGGAGCTCAGACGGGAAAACTCCGCATCGAACGGAATCTGGAAGACATGATCCACGCCCTGCTCGCCAAGAGCGGCGGCACGGACATCCGGCAGCATCAGGCGGAACGGCGGATCCTGCGGTCGGAACAGCGTGCGGGGATGGGGATCGAACGTGACGACCGAAAGCGGATGATCGGGACGCGCCATCCGCAGCGTGTCGAGCAGATGGACATGCCCGCGATGCACACCGTCGAAATTGCCCAGGGCCGCAACCGTATTGCGCGCAGCGGCAGGAATATTGCGCCAGTCCGTATGCAGGATCATGCGACGGGCAGGCCGAACTGGGTGGAGACGGCGTTCAGGTCCGGCGCCTGCGGCACGCCCGGATGGGGAACGGTGCCGTCCTGCTCACGGACAAGCTGGCAGACGCTCAGCCCTGCCCTCTGGGCGGCATCAAGCTCGGCGCCGATATCGGACAGAAACAGGATTTCGTCTGCGGGCAGACCGACAGCGGCTGTAATCTTTTCATAGGAGGCCGCGTCTTTTTTTCCGCCGGTCGAAAGATCGAAGAAATCCTCGAACAGCGGCGTGAGGTCACCCTGCGCCGTGTGACCGTAAAGCAGCTTTTGCGACGGGATGGAGCCGGACGAGTAGACGGCCAGACGCAGACCGCCTTTCGACCAAGCCTTCAGGGCGGGCGGGACATCCGGATACAGATCGGCCTGAAGGGTTCCATCCTCAAAGCCCTGACGCCAGGTCAGGCCCTGAAGTGTCTTGAGGGGAGCAGCCTTTACATCCGCCTTCATCCAGTCCTGACAGACCTTCAGCGGGTCCTGCCCCGGATGCTCCATGACGATATCTGCACGGGCGCCCACAACTATCGGGTTCGTATGGTCCTGCATCAGGGCCGGAAGAGCCTTCGCGGCATAGGGGAACATGACGTCCCGTACGAAAGAGATCGGCAGGGTTGTGCCCTCGATATCAAGCAGGACGAGACGGATCATGGGGGACTTTCAGGAGTTGCCGGAGGCTTCGACAGGCACTTCGGCCGGAAAACGGTTGGCAATGTCATCGCCGGTATACTGCGCGATCCATCCGGTCGTATCGGTAAAGACGCGCAGGGCCACGACATCCGGCGACGGCCCGGCGTCGAACCAATGCGGAATGCCTGCGGGAACGGAGATCAGGTCGCCTTGTGTGCACAGGACGGAATAGACGCGCCCGCGGATATGCAGGACGAACGCCCCCTGCCCGTGCACGAAGAAGCGGACTTCGTCTTCGCTGTGAGTGTGCTCGGACAGGAATTTTTTCCGAAGCTCGGGAAGGTTCGGCGTGGACGCGTTGATCCGCACCACGTCTGCGCTGCCAGCACCCGTCTCACCCATCAGCGTATCGAGATAGGGACGATAGGCGTCCAGCACCTCTTCCGCCGGCGCGTCGGGCGCCGGTGTAATGGGGGCGGACCAGCGGTCAAAGCGGATGTTGTGGGGACGCAGGGTCTCTGCGATCTCGCCGGGCGTGGTGACGTCCAGCAGAATCGTATCGGGAGCATCGTCGCGATAGACGGTCAGACGGCTCATGATCAGGCCTTCTTCTGCAGACGGGCCAGTTCGCAGGCCAGCAGGAACTCGAGCCCTTCGAGACGGGCCAGGGCCGTGAACATGTCCTTGCCCCAGACATACACGCCATGGCCGCGGATCAGGTAACCAAGGCGCATGTCCGAGAGCTTTGGTGCGACGACCGTGGCCAGACGCGCGATGTCCTGATCGTTATGAAACAGGGGCAGTTCGAGGCTGGTATCGTGGGTCGTCTGGCCCTCGAACACCTTGAGGACCTCATAGCCTGCCAGCGTGATCGCGTCGGAGGGTTCATCCATGGACAGGATGGTCGCAGCCACGGAGTGACCATGCAGCACGGCCCCGATTGCGGGATCATGGGCATAAAGCTGCGTGTGCAGAAGCGTTTCCGCGCTGGCACGGTTTGCGGGGTCGACCGGAACACCATCGGGGGTAATCTCGATGACGTCGCTGTCCGTCAGAAAACCCTTGTGGCCACCCGAGCGCGTGATCGCGATGCGACCGTCCGGCAGGCGACAGGAGAGGTTCCCCGCCGTGGCCGGAACCCAGCCGCGCTGGTCCATTCGCTGGCCAGCCTGCACGATCTGACGGCAGGCATTGCCCCAGCTTTCATCAACCTTGAGGTTCTGCATCAGACCTGGTTGCGGTGCGTTTCGCTGCTGGTCGTCTGGCTGTAGCCGGGATTCTGGTTCGGCGGAGAGATGTGACCCGGAGCCTGCGTGGCATCCGTCGCGATCATGGATTCATCGTCGGCCATGTTCTTCTTGAAGGACTTGATGCCCTTCGCGAAGTCTCCCATCAGGCCGCTGATCTTGCCACCGCCGCCAAACACGACGAGCAGGACGACCGCCAGGATCAGCCAGTGAACGGGGCTCATGCTGCCCATAATGTATTACTCCGAAAAGCCAAGGCCACCATCATGTGGCAAGGCTTGGGCGATTGTGCAAGCGTTCCTCTCAGGAAGCGTCGTCACTGTCGTGCGATGAAATGAAGCCATAGGTCGGATAAGCGCGCTTTCCGAGGCTGTGGACAGGAGCCCACCAGACGCGCACCAGCGTCCAGTCATTGCGGGCGGAAACATCCGTCACGGGGACAGCTCGGTCGATGCGGCCGGGCTCCCAGTTGGCATGGTCAACGAGGATCGTGCGGTCCGAAACCTGCCGGCGCACGATGGAAACATGGCCGCTGGGCACGCGGGACGTGGCGCGGAAGACCAGGACTTCTCCGGGTCGGGGCGTATGGGTATGGGCATAGCGCCCGGCGGACTGTCCCCACCATGAGGCGGCGCTTCCGCTCAGTTTCAGGCCGGTGCGCTCGCGGGCGTAGGGTGCGCATTGCAGCGGGCCGTTGAAGCTGGCACGGCTGTATTCATAGCGGTTGCCGCAGGCCGCGAGGACGACCAGAAGGCCCAGCGGCAGACAGCGGAAAAAACGGGGCATCATCATTTTCAGAGACTGCGGAAAGCGATGATGCGGTCTTCCGCCTCATCGGAGTCCATGTCGAGCACGCTCTGCGCGACATCACGGGAGAAACCGTTGCGGGCAAAGACGCCCAGTGCCTTGAGCGGATCTTCCTCTTCGCGGTCGGGTCTCTGGAACGGGCCAAGGCGGCGCTTGCGGGCCAGAACGAGGGCGGCGGCGAGCTCTGCTTCCTGCGCGCTGCTGTCCGAGCGTTCGCCGAGCGAGTCGTTAAGGGCTTCGCGGGTCGTGTCCTGATCCACGCCCTTGTTGGCAAGATGGGCTTCAACCGCCCGGCGGGAGCGTCCGGTCCGGGTCAGGCTGAGTGCGCGGTTGCGGGCATAGCCGGCATCATCCACTGCACCGAGATCGGTCATGGATGCGACAATTCCGTCGATGGCGGGGCGCAGGGACGCAATAGCGGATTCGATGTCTTCGTTCGGCAGACCCGCCCGGGAAGCGCGTACGCCCCAGCGACGCAGGCGGCGGTCCAGCACCTGACGCAGGCCCTGTTCGGTTGTAGCGAAGCGGGCGAGATGCGCCAGCGCCGCTTCACGCAGGGACGCTGCATCCGGAACGGGTGGCGGGGCGGGACTGTCCTCCATAATGCTTCGGAGTATGCGGCGTGAAAGGCATTTACGGCAAGACGCCTTGGAGCCATCATTCCGTCCATGAGCGATTCATTTTCTGCCCGTCTTGAAGCGGCCGTCTCCGCCCTCCCTGCCCGCTTTCCCGGTCCCGGCGGGGCCGTGGCCGTTCTGAAGGACGGAGAGGTTCTGGTCCGGCATGGGTGGGGCTATGCGAATGTGGAACGTCGCATTCCGTTCACACCGTCCACGCTGTTCCGCATGTGCTCCATCACCAAGCAGTTCACCTGCGGAACGCTGCTGGACCTGTATGACGATCCGTCCGAACTGGACGCGGATGTGGATGCACGCCTGCCACAGCTTGATGAACCCTCACCGGGAATGCTGCATCTGGCGCATAACCAGTCCGGCCTGCGGGATTACTGGGCGGTGGCGATGCTGCATGGCGCGCCCATCGAAGGATATTTCGGCGACCGGGAGGCACGACGCGTCATTGACGGGACGCGGACGCTCCAGTTCCAGCCGGGCACATCCTATTCCTATGTGAACCAGAATTTCCGGCTGATTTCCGACATTCTTCAGGACCGGACGGGGCGCAGCTTCGCCGAACTGCTCCAGACGTCGATTTTCAATCCTGTCGGCATGGAACGCGCAATCCTTGCCGCCGAAACACGTGCCATGCCGGATGGAACGGTGGGCTACGAAGGAAGCGTGGAGAGCGGTTTCCGCCCGGCCATCAACAACATCTGGTGGACGGGCGATGCGGGACTCGGCGCTTCGCTGGATGACATGATCGCCTGGGAGCGCTTCATTGACGAGACGCGCGACGCTCCGGACAGTCTTTACCGGCGCCTGACCGTTCCGGTAACATTCAGCGACGGGCAACCCGCGCCTTACGGGTTCGGGCTGCAACGGACAAAGATGTTCGGCCGGGACGTCACGATGCATGGGGGCGCACTGCGCGGCTGGAGGTCCCATCGGCTGCATGTCGCGTCCGAGCGTCTGTCCGTCGTTGTAATGTTCAATCACATGAGTGCGGCGCAGGTTGCCTCGGCGCAGATCCTGGCCGCGGCTCTGGGTGTGCCCTACGAGCCCGAGCGCAGCACGCAGCAGCCGACGGCACTGTATGGCACCTATCTGGAACGGGAGACGGGGCTTTCGGCCCGAATCGAACCCGCGCCCGGTGGAGCGAAGCTGCGCTATCTGATGGTGCCGGAGCTTCTGGAAGGCATTTCAGCCACGCGCGCCGAGGCGGGATCGGTCGTCGTGAAAGCGCAGGAGACTGCAGAGGGCGCGGAAGCCGTGATGGAACGTCCGGGCGAGAACCGCACCAGCATCCTCGCCCGCTGTGATGAGACGCCCGGCGAGGATATTGCCGAACTGGCCGGTGTCTATCGCTGCGAGGAACTGGACGAGGCCGAAGTGACCATCGAACTGGCTGGCGGCGTGGTTTATGGCGGTTTCTCTGGAATCCTGGGCGATGGCCGGATGGAAATGCTCCAGCGCCTGGCAAAGGATGTCTGGGTTCTGCCCTGCCCCCGGGCGCTGGATCATACGGCACCCGGAGACTGGACACTGGCATTCGAGCGTCAGGGCGGCAGCGTGACGGCGGTGCGGGTCGGGTGCTGGCTGGCGCGGGATCTGATGTATCAGCGGGTCTGATCTGCCGGGTTAACCGGGACATTCTGTTGCGTCGGGGTTTGACGGAACCCCTTTCTGCCCTTCACTATGAGGGTGTGGAACTTGAAGCCCTGCTCCGGGCAACCAGAGCAGGGTTTTGCGATTCCGCACAAACCGTTTCGTTTTCAACCAGATATTCAGAGATCCATCATGATCCCCGCGCTGATGCCGAATTACAAACGTGCCGACCTTGCTTTCGAGCAGGGCGAAGGCGTCTGGCTGACGGCGACGAACGGGCGACGATATCTGGATTTCGGGGCCGGTATTGCCGTGACCTCGCTGGGACATGCTCATCCGAAGCTTGTGAAGACCATTGCGGAACAGGCCGCGAAGGTCATGCATGTCTCGAACCTGTACCGGATCCCCCAGGCCGAGAAGCTGGCGGAACTGCTGGTGCAGAACACGTTTGCGGACTCGGTGCTGTTCTGCAATTCGGGTGCCGAGGCCAATGAAGGCATGGTCAAGATGATCCGCCGTGCCCAGTTCGAAAACGGGCATCCGGAGCGGACCAACATTCTGTGCTTCGACGGGGCATTCCACGGCCGGACGCTGGCCATGATCTCGGCGACGGGCAATCCCGCCTATCAGAAGGGCTTTGGTCCTGTGGTGGAGGGCTTCGACCATGCGCCGTTCAACAATACCAATACTCTGCGTGACGCCATCACGCCGCACACGGCGGGTATCGTCGTCGAACCCGTTCAGGGGGAGAGCGGCATCAAGCCCGCAACCCGTGAATTCATGGAAGGACTTCGCGCCGTCTGTGATGAATTCGGGCTGTATCTGGGCTTTGATGAGGTCCAGACCGGCGTTGGCCGGACAGGCAAGCTGTTTGCACATGAATGGTATGGCGTCCGTCCGGACGTGATTTCCGTGGCCAAGGGGATCGGTGGCGGCTTCCCGCTCGGCGCCGTCCTTGCGACGGAAGAGCTGGCGCGGCATCTGACCCCGGGCTCACACGGGACGACCTTTGGCGGCAATCCGCTGGCCTGTGCGGCGGGTGTGACCGTTCTGGAAGAAATCCTGAGCCCCGGTTTTCTGGAGCATGTCCGGAGCGTCGGCGACGCATTCGGGAAGATGCTGGAAGATGTGGTTAGCCGGTCTGAAGGTGTTTTCGACAATGTCCGCGGGATTGGACTGATGCGGGGTCTGCACTGCGTGCCGCCTGTCGCGGACGTCATGCAGGCCGTACTGAATCAGGAGCTTCTGACGGTCAGTGCCGGGGACAACGTGCTGCGCCTCGTCCCGCCACTGGTCGTGACGGAAGCCGAATGCCGCGAAGCCTGCGAAAGGCTCGTGAAGGCGGCTCACTCCCTGAAAACCCCTACAACGCAGGAGAACGCATCGTGAGCACCACAGCAGCAACCCTCACTCCGAGACATTTCCTGGATCTGCGGGATTTCAGCCCCGAGGTCATCCGGCAGATCATCGACCTTTCGGCGAAGGTCAAGGCTCTGCAGAACGGCCGCCGCCAGCCCCTGCATCCGGATCGTCCGCTGGAAGGCCGCAGTCTCGGCCTGATCCTTGCCCAGCCTTCAACACGCACCCGCGTGTCGTTCGAGGTGGGGATGGGACAGCTTGGCGGGTCGGTTTCGGTCCTCTCGCCGGGCGACATGCAGCTTGGCCGTGGCGAGACGGTGGCGGACACGGCCCGTGTCCTGTCGCGTTTTCTGGACGTGATCGTGCTGCGGACCGGCAATGATGCCAATCTGCGCGAACTGGCGAAGTGGAGTTCGGTGCCGGTCATCAATGGCCTGACGCCGGTTTCCCATCCGATCCAGATTCTTGCGGGTGTCCTGACATTCGAGGAACATCGCGGGCCGATCCGCGGCAAAACGCTGGCCTGGATCGGGGATGGCAACAACGTCGCTACTTCCCTGATGGAAGGCGCGGCCCTTCTCGGCTTCAATGTCCGCCTGGCAACGCCGGAAGGCTTTGCTCCCAACCCCGATGCCGTGGCGTGGGCACGGGCTCATGGCGCGACAATCGAGATTTTCCGGGACCCTGCAGAAGCTGTGGCCGGGGCTGATGCAGTACTGACGGATACCTGGGTCAGCATGGGAGACAAGGACCGCGAAAAGCGGCTCAAGGTGTTCCAGCCCTATCAGGTTGATGGAGCCCTGATGGCAAACGCTGCGCCCGATGCCCTGTTCCTTCACTGCCTGCCTGCCCATATCGGAGAGGAAGTGACGTCCGAGGTCTTTGAAGGCCCGGCGTCCGTCGTCTTTGATGAGGCGGAAAACCGCCTTCACACGCAGAAGGGCCTGCTGCTCTGGGCCCTGGGGAAAGAAAACGGCTGATGGATACACCCCCCTTTCTTGATACGAACCGGCCTGAAGTTCCGAACATGGTCGTTTCGGGCGGTGTCATGCCGTTCTATCTGGAACGTTCGCCGGTTCGGGGTCGTCTGGTGCGGCTCGGACCACTGGCGGATGCCATCCTGTCGCGTCACGACAATCCCGATGCCGTCTCCCGGCTTGGCGGCGAGGCTCTGGCACTCGTAGCCGCCATGGTTTCGGCCCTGAAGTTCAAAGGTGCCTTTTCCCTTCAGGTCAAGGGCGATGGGCCGGTTTCCATGCTGGTGGCGGATGCGACGGATAGCGGGGATCTGCGGTTTTTCGCGCGTCTGCGTGAAGACGCCGATCGCGATGCACTGCCCGGAACCGCCAAGGAGCTTCTGGGCGACGGCTACATGGCCTTCACCATCGACCAGGGGCCGGACATGGACCGGCATCAGGGCATCGTGGACCTGACGGGCACGACGCTCGCCGATATGGCGATGAACTATTTCCAGACCAGCGAGCAGCATGACTGCTGGATCCGGCTGTTCTGTGCGAAATCGCCTGACGGCTGGAAGGCCGGTGCACTGGTTCTGGAGCGTATTGCGGCCGAAGGCGGCATCGAGACCACCGAACAGGACGAAGATGCGTGGGAAACCGCCTGCGCGCTGGCCGACACAGTGACGGAACAGGAAGTCCTTGATCCGGACCTGTCGAACGAGCGGCTGATCCATCGGCTTTTTGGTACGCTGGATGTCCGTCTGGGCACTCCACGCGCGCTGGCTTATGGCTGCCGATGCAACCGGGCAAGGCTCGCATCCGTTCTGGAAACATTCCCCGATGACGACCTCGACCACATGGTCGAAAATGGCGCCATCACGATGAACTGTGAATTCTGCAACGTGGGTTTCCGATTCACGCGCGATGAACTTGGAGCACGCTCTGCATGACTCTGCCCCTGCTTGATGACGTAAAGCTCGATGGCTTTCCGGTCGAGCAGCTTTATCCCGGCTGGGCGCCCCTCAACCGGGCGCCGGTCGCGGATGATTTCAGCGTTGTGGTGTTTACTGAAGCAAGCACCAGCCGGCAGGCATGCTGGTGGCTTGAAGGCGAAAATTATCGTGCCAGCCATGTTCTGGCGCTGGATCCCTCCTTGCGGAAACGCCTTCTGACCGCCATGGATCCGGTATTCTGGCCGCTGGCATCAGGAGTGCTGGGCTCTCCCCTGCCCGACCAGACCGGACCATCCTGCGACAGCCTGCCCGAAATTGCCGTGAACGAGCTGGCCGGTTCGTGGCTTGAAGGATACGCACCGCATACGCTCCTTCTGCCATCAGGCCATGCAGATAGCGGTGAGGCACTACCATGTCCGAATGGCCGCAAAATCGGCGCAAACCGGATAACGGCCCTGCTGGCTGCCCAACGCGGAAACGGTCCGCTGATCGTTTCTTCGCCCTTCACAGCGCTCCCTTTGCTGGCACAGATCACGTTCGAAACGGGCCCTCTGAGTGTCAGCCGTTTTCAGGAAGCCGATACGGTTTTCTACCTGATCTGGAACAACGTTCTTCCGGCCCTTCGCCCCTCTTTCTATTATCCCGATGCCCCGCTGCTCATCAGTGATGATCCGGGCGGCGCGATGATCCCGGGGATGATCCTGAGCTGGTATGCGCGCCATCCCGAACATGCTGCGCTGATCCGCGAGGCGCGCCCCTTCAGGGCCGAGGATTTCGGCGTCGGACAGGCGTCCGGCCTGCGCCCGAAACCCTCAGACGAAAATTCCCCGCCCCCACCGGCTGCGCCAGCTCCCTCGCCGCTCCCAGTGGAACAACCGGCTTCTGCTACCCCCCCTCACGCGTCTAGACAGGGGCTGAAAAGTCGACTCAAGTCCCTTTTCGGTCGTCTGTAGCGCCTTCAGGAGACAGGATATGCGCGTACGTTACTGGACTGGTCTGAGTGCTTTGGTGCTGTCCCTTGGCATGGCGGCATGCTCCGATGGAGATGCGGACCAGACCTTTCCTCCGCTTGATTACAGCTATCTGTCCCAGATCCATCTGAACGTGGCCTCCATTAACGTGCAGGATGAAGCTCCCGCTGCGCCGGACTCACTATCGGCAAAGGCCCCTGTTGCGCCGGACCAGGCTCTGAAGGCCATGGCAAACCAGCGTCTGGTAGCCAGCGGAACCTCCGGCAAGGCCGACTTCATCATCAAGCAGGCCTATCTGAACCGGGCAGGCGATAACGTGGTGACCGGCGCCATGGACGTACAACTCAACGTCGCGGATGCCGGCAACCAGCATACCGGCTTTGTCCATGCGCGCATCACCCACAAGCTGGATGCGGGAGACCGGGATCCGACCTCGCGCAAGGAACTCTATACCCTTACCAGCCAGATGATGCAGGACATGAACGTGGAACTGGAATTCCAGATCCGCAAGAAGCTCCTCTCCTGGATGACGGATGCTGCCGGAACTCCGCTCGTCAATGGCGGTATCCAGCAGCAGACACTTGGAGCACCTGGAACAGAACCAGTGGCCGCCCCGACAACGCCGGCACTTTCTTCTACCGAGACTGCCCCGGGATCAGCCACGTCCGAAAAAGCCGCAGTACCCGCCGCCACTCCGAGCGCACCAGACGCCATTTTCCCCACAGGATCCGACACCGAGGCGACAACGACAGCCACCCAGCACTCGCCCCAGCCCGGAATACTGAAGCTTCCCTCAACAGACAGCACTGAAACGCACTGATTCACGCCTCTCGTCATGTTGTGATGAGCACATGTCTGGTGAACTGCGCCTGCCTTCGTTAGGGAGAGAGCATCCCTTTTGTAAAATAACCGTTTCCAGATTTTCTGTCATTTCTGGTTCTACTGTCCGGAGAAACCTGTGCCCCCCATGGAACCGACACTGAACCGTCCGCTCCGCCGCAGTTTCGTGAAGGGGCTTCTTGGGACCACATCATTCTGGATGGCTTCGGGAAATGCCTCATGGACAGCAGCGCTGGCGGCTGAGGCAGCCCAGCCCTATCTGCCCACCTTTTTCGATGCGATGGAATACCGGTTTATAGAGGCAGCCAGCGAGCGCCTCTTTCCTGTTGACGATAACGGACCGGGCGCAAAAGCGCTGGGGGTAGCGGAATTCATCGACCGTCAGATGCAGACCCCTTATGCCCGGGGTGAAAACTGGTACATGTCCGGCCCCTTCCAGCAGGGACCGGCCAATCTGGGGTATCAGCTCCCATTTGTCCCGCGCGACCTGTATCGCAAGGGCATCGCAGGCGTTGAGCACTACACCCGACAACATTACGGCAAAGGCTTTGCAGACCTCCCGCCGGTGCAGCAGGATGAAATCCTGACGGCGCTGGAAGGGGGATCGGTCCAGCTAGACGAAGTCCCTGGACGCGTCTTTTTCGAACAGCTCCGGACCAATACACTTGAAGGCGCCTTCGCCGATCCGCTTTACGGCGGCAACCGGGGACTTGGCGGCTGGACCATGCTGGGTTTCCCTGGCGCCAGGGCGGATTTCATGGACTGGGTCAATCAGGAAGGCGCTCCCTATCCCCTCGCGCCGGTCTCCATTTCAGGGGAGACCGCTTAAGATGGGCAGGACGCATGTCGATGCAGTCATCGTCGGCGCTGGCTGGGCCGGTTCGATCATGGCTAAGGAACTGACCGAAGCCGGACTGTCAGTCATCATGCTGGAACGTGGCCCCGAGCGGACGACGCCCGTCGAAGGCGCCTATCCGGAATCGATTGATGAACTGCGCGGCGCCGTGCGCAAGCGCCTTTTCCAGAACCTGTCCCAGTCCACGGTGACGATCCGCAATACGATGGATCAGACGGCACTCCCTTACCGTCAACTCGCAGCCTTTCTGCCCGGAGAAGGCGTGGGCGGCGCAGGACTGCACTGGTCGGGTGTGCATTTTCGCGTTGCCCCCGAAGATCTGAGACTGCGGAGCTCCGTGATCGAACGCTACGGTGAGAAATTCATTCCCGAAGGCATGAACCTTCAGGATTATGGCGTCACCTATGAAGAACTCGAACCGTTTTTCGACAAGGCGGAAAAGGTCTTTGGCACGTCTGGGGAAGCGTACAAGGTTCAGGGGAAAATCGTCGGAAACGGAAATGTTTTTTCTCCGGATCGTTCTGATAATTTTCCACTCCCAGCCATGAAAGACACCTTTTCAGCATCGATCTTCCGCGATGCTGCAAAAAATGCAGGCTATCATCCCTACGCCCTGCCTGCTGCCAACGCATCACGACAATACACCAATACCTATGGCTGTCAGATGGGGCCATGCAATTTCTGTGGTTATTGCAGCGGCTATGACTGCTACCTGTATTCCAAGGCCTCGCCCAACGTGAATATCCTGCCCGCATTGCGGCAGGACCCAGGATTTACCCTTATCCCGAATGCCCATGTCCTGCGGGTCGATCTCGACAGCACAAAAACAAAAGCAACCGGGGTGACCTATCTGGATACGAAGACCCGGAAAGAAACCTCGCTTTCTGCTGATCTGGTGATCCTGGGAGCGTTCCAGTTCAACAATGTTCATCTGATGCTGGTGTCCGGAATTGGAAAACCTTACGATCCGGTCAGCAATACCGGGACAGTCGGACGCAATTTTGTCTATCAGACCATTACATCCTCGCGCGTCTGGCTCCCCTCTTCAACCTACACCAACCAGTTCGTCGGGGCCGGCGGGGCCGGTGTCGCCATTGACGATTTCAACAGCATGAATTTCGACCATGGGCCGCTTGGTTTTGTGGGGGGATCGCCTGTCTGGGTCAATCAGGCGGGTGTGAAACCGATCGCCGCCGCTATAGGCGCCGGTGGTGGCGGAACACCACGATGGGGCTCTGCCTACAAGAACGCCCTGATCAATACCTACAAGCATTCGCTGGGTATTGATGCCCATGGAAGCAATATGGCGTATCGGGATGTCTATCTTGATCTCGATCCGACATGGAAAGATGTTTACGGGCAGCCACTGCTTCGCATGACCTTCACGTGGAAAGACAATGATATCCGCATGAACCAGTATGTCGTCAGCAGGATCGAGCCCATCGCCCGCGCGATGGGGGCAACAAAGATGAATCTGGTTCATCTCAATGCCGGGCAGCCCTTTGACACCCGCAATTATCAGACTACCCATCTGGGAGGCGGCGCCATCATGGGAGACAATCCCCAGACAAGTGCGCTCAACCGCTATCTTCAGAGCTGGGATGTGTCGAATGTCTTTGTCATCGGATCGAACGCTTTCCCGCAGGGAATGGGCTATAATCCAACGGGAATGGTGGCCGCTCTGGCCTACTGGGCCGCACATCACATCCGGACGACCTACCTGAAGTCCCCTGGCCCTCTGGTGAAAGCATGAAGTGGCCGCTGGTCATCGCCTGCTTTCTGGGGATGGGTCTCACAGCAGAAGCCACAGCGCAGGACTCTGACAAAGCCATTGTAGAAAAGGGACGCTATCTGGCCGCAGCGTCCGACTGCGCTGCCTGTCATTCCGTTCATGGCAAACCGGAGTATTCCGGAGGTGTATCATTTTCCCTTCCAATGGGAAAAATCTATTCCACCAATATCACTCCAGATCCCGATCACGGGATCGGCCGCTATACGGAAGCCCAGTTCGGACAGGCGTTGCGACAAGGCATCCGCCGGGATGGCTCGACACTTTATCCTGCCATGCCCTTTCCGTCCTACGCCCGACTGACAGATAGCGATATCCACGCTCTTTTTGTCTATTTCAGGGACGGCGTTAAAGCTGTGCCGGTTTCAGCGCCCAGGAACGAAATTCCCTGGCCACTTTCCATTCGCTGGCCCCTGACATTCTGGCGCTGGGCCTTTGCTCCCACGCCCCATAAGGCAATCACCAGCACGGCAGGAGAGTTCACCGATCCACTCCTTGCACGAGGCGCCTATCTCGTGGAAGGCCCAGCTCACTGCGGCGCCTGCCATTCCCCGCGCGCCATCACAATGCAGGAAAAAGCCCTGATTGCGCATGACGGCAGCCTTTATCTGGCTGGCGGTGCGCCCGTAGATGGCTGGACGCCCCCATCACTTCGCCAGGAAAACCGAACCGGACTGGGCCGCTGGAGCGAGGAAGACATCGTTTCATTCCTCAGGACCGGCCGCTCGAATCCCGGCAGCGTTTTCGGCTCCATGACCTCGGCCGTTCTGCACGGCACACAGAAACTGACCGACAACGACCTGCACGCCATCGCACATTATCTCAAAAGTCTGCCACCCGCCGACCGGACACAGACGCCATGGACGTATGATCCCACGATCACCGACCAGCTTCACAAAGCGGATCTGTCCTCACGCGGCGCCCGCATCTATGTCGACCGGTGTGCAGCCTGTCACAGGACTGATGGAAAAGGCTATCCCGCCGTCTTTCCGCCTTTGGCTGGCAATTCTGTCATGATGCAGAGCGATCCTGTGTCTCTCGTTCACATCGTCCAGAAGGGCGCGAGCCTTCCTGCCATGACAGCCGCGCCCTCTTCCATCACGATGCCCGCTTTCAGTCACAAACTGACCGATCAGCAGATTGCCGATGTCGTGACTTTCATCCGCCATGCCTGGGGCAACAACGCCTCTCCTGTTTCAGCAGAAGACGTCAGACAGTTCAGCAAGACCATGCCCCCACCAGATATGGCAGATGATGCGGTCTCACTGAACTGAACGCCGCCTCAGGGCAGGAAGCGGTACAGCACACAGCCCTGAAACCCGGTGCCACCACTGGAAGACACGCCCTCAGCCGTTGCCGAGTAAGAACCGCCACCACCTGCGCCGTACCGCGTTGCAAGGCGCCCCCCCTGGTTGCCACAACGTCCCGCACCTCCCCAAGGGCCATCCCCACCATATCCGGAGAACGTGTAGGCGTTGCACTGCCCGTCCCCACCAGAGGTTCCGCTCTGGTTCCAGATCGTGCCGCCAGAAGCATTGCCGCCCACACCGCCCGCAGATCCGGTCGTGGAATAAAAGGTTCCGCCCTGTCCACCTTCGGCCTGCAGGAGCGTCTGCCCGTTGTAACTCACCAGGGAAGTCCCGCCCGTCTGCTCGGACCCACCGCCACTTCCGACGGTAATCGCCAGACCATTTCCCTGCGTGGGGCTGACCGCGTAGATACCCCAGGCATCTCCCCCACCGCCGCCACCGGCACCAGAAAA
The DNA here is from genome assembly GCF_006539685.1 of Gluconobacter oxydans. Taxonomy (GTDB): domain Bacteria; phylum Pseudomonadota; class Alphaproteobacteria; order Acetobacterales; family Acetobacteraceae; genus Gluconobacter; species Gluconobacter oxydans. The sequence goes on along the minus strand of NZ_BJNM01000020.1, from coordinate 896 downwards.
CGCACCGGCAGTCGTCATCGACTGAGAAGCAGCCCCACCGCCGCCACCGCCAATAACGCGCAGTTCCACCCGGGATGCCCATGCCGGAACGGAGACCGAGCCATTCACAGTCACCAGCGTCATGGGTTCCGTGCAGGCCTTGAGAAGAGCCTGCGTTGCCAGTTCCGGGATGGTCGGCCAGAAAACCTGTCCCGGCTGAACCGTCACACCTGACAGGCTGTTTGCTCCCTGTGGAACCGCAATCGTGTAAAGCGCCACAACACATCCACCCGTGGGAGCGGAAGGCGGATTGGCAGCGGCCACCAGAGAAATCACACCTGCCCGGCGCACCGGCAGCGCGCCACCGTCATTCTGGATTCCTGCCTGCGTCTGCGACGGATTGCTGGCATTGAAAAATGGCAGCACGGTCGGATCAGCATCCTGCTCAGAGCAGACTGCATAAACGGTATAGGTGTTGCCGCTCCCCGGAAGCGTAACGGTCTGCGATGTCGTGCTGATATACTGGCATGTGAGAGCCGTTGTATCCGCCGCAAGCCCCCCGCCATTGCCGCCCAGACTGCTGGCGTCCATGACGCCCGGCGCCAGGATCGAACCCGCCTCGACCGTCAGGCTCAGATCGCTGGAGGATGCAGAATATCCCAGTCCGGACGCCGCCATGACATTCGGACCGTACAGCATGGACGCCAGGTTTCCGAAAGCGGCCTTGGTATAACGCCCGGCCCGCAGAATATCCGTGTCGAGCGGGATGGATCCCGCATAAACGATTGCCCGGTCCATTAATTTTCCACCTTGATCCAGCCGGTAACGCCCATGGCCGCCGTCTGATCGACGGCACGGCAGACTGTCGCCAGATCTGCGGCCTTTCCCAGCTGTGTTTCTACAAAGAACTGACCACC
>NZ_BJNM01000019.1 GCF_006539685.1 Gluconobacter oxydans | reverse complement strand
CTAAAATCCGTATTGAGAATACATCTCATAAACCACGGAAGACACATTTTATTTGTTAAATACAATCAATTTTTTTCTAAATAAAGTATCGATAAAGTAACCTATATTTGAGTTAATTTTTTGTTGAGCAGAATCGAAAAATTGTGGGAGTTATATAAGTCTTGTTTTTATATCGCTAACAAAATGCAGGATAAAATCAGGACGGATGTTAGTGCAATCCTAACACAAAAGGGGAAGTATCATGACTTCATATCCCGGTACCAACACCACTTATACCGTTACTCAGTCTGACCTCCTGGGCTTATTGCAGAATGTCACCATTAAAGACAGTTCTGGCACTACCATCACCACACTGTCCAATGTTCCAACAGGTAATATCGTCACTGGGTCCGATTCTGTTGTCGTTCCGGCCAGCCTTCTGAGTGGAACCTATGTCAGTGTTCCCGGATCAACCGGCGATATTGATATTCTTCTCAATGCACTCAGTGCCGTGAATTTTTATATTGGCGGCGACACGACTGTCACTCTAGGCGTCAGCGCTGTATCAGGACTGACACTGAATGTCGTTGGTGGGGAACTGACCTTCTCAAGCGGCCTTATTGCCAGCGCGCTTCAGGGCTCCACCATCAACATCAGTGAGGGCGGTTCCTACGTTTCCGGGTCAAATCTCGCCAGCGTCCTGACCGGCTCCACAATCAATTTCGGTACTGGCGGCGGAACCCTGATCCTCAATGGCGGCGGTACGCTCATTAACCTGAGCGGCACATCGATCACCAACTATACCCGGCCAAGGACACGATCGAACTCCAGAATACGGTTACCGAAATTACCGGATATACAATAGCCGGGAGCGGTTCCTCACGCACGATCACGCTCTATGGCGGGAATGGCAATACCGAAATCGCCACCTATACTGTCACGCTGGCCAGCGGCACCACACTCGCAACCGGCACCTACAATGCCCTGAGCACAGACAATAACCCGCTCAGCATCACCTATTCCGACGGTAACACCTATATTGGCGTCTGCTTCCTTGCTGACTCCATGATCCGCACGCCGTCTGGCGAAACCCCGATCCAGGACATCCGCACGGGCGACGAGATCCTCGTATGGCAGGAGGGCACACCCGTTGTCCGCGAAGTCATCTGGACCGGCTGGCGACAGGCCACCACCAACCCGTTCATGCCGGATGACCAGGCGGGTTATCCCATCCGCATCCTCGCCAACGCCATTTCGGAAAATGTCCCTTACAAGGACATGCTGATCACAGCGGAACACTGCCTGTTCATGGACGGCCGCTTTGTCCCCGCCCGAATGCTCGTAAACGGCAGTTCCATCTTCTACGACCGGTCCCTGACCTCCTACGAATACTTCCACCTCGAGACCAGGGAGCATTCGGTCATCATGGCTGACGGCATGCTGACCGAAAGCTATCTCGATACAGGCAACCGTCACACCTTCCGGCAGGACGGAAAAATCCTCGCCATCGGTGGCCAGCACAAAAGCTGGGAAGATGCCGCAGCGCCGCTGGAAGTCAGCCGGGCCTTCGTCGAGCCCCTCTATCGCCAGATCGAAGCCCGCGCGCTTACTCACTGCCAGCTGGACACATCAAAGGCGAGCACGGGCCAGACTCAGCAAATCACAGAAGACCCCGATCTGCATCTCCTCGCATCAGACGGCCAGATCATCTATCCGATGCGACAGACGAAAGACCGGATCCTGTTCATGATTCCGCCAGGGATCAGCTCGGTCAGGCTCATGTCCCGCGCATCGCGTCCCTGTGACACGATCGGTCCTTTCGTCGATGACCGTCGCGCCTTTGGCGTTCTTGTGGGCGATATCGTGTTTTTCGACTCAGGAAACACCACCGATCTCGAAGCGCATCTGGAGCATCAGCCCCTCGACGGATGGGCAGGGCCGGAAAACGCACGCTGCCGCTGGACGACCGGAAACGGTCTCATCCCGCTCGGCGAGCGCGCGCCTCTGCATTTTGGCGTTCTTTCCATCACCATCCTGGCGACCAACACCTATTTTACAGACACCGTCCTCCCCGCGGAACAGACGGCCCGTCGGGCCTGAAGGTGTAGGAAAACCACTGTGCGATCTGCTCACGGTTCCATTTATGGCCGTGAGCAGATTTACGGTCTTTCATACGGACCCACAGCAGCGGAACAAAAAAGCCCCGGTCCAGGCCGGGGCTTTTTTTGTTCCGTATCTTTTAGTTCAGCGCCATTCGCTCATGCGCCATGGCCTGCTCTTCCCCGAAGGACGGCCATTCGGACCGTGTCAGCGCCTTCAGCGACGGAGAAGGCAGCCCCATGCGGTGCGCATAAAGCCAGGTGTAGGTCAGGGCGCGATGGACATAGTCCCGCGTTTCCCCATTGGGGAGCGTTTCCATAAAGAACAGCGGATCGTGCATATCCGCCTTCTGTGCGCCTTCCCAGCGAGCAATGGCACCCGGGCCGGCATTATAGGAGGCCAGAACCCGGACCAGATCACCGCCTTCGGGAGGCGTAACGGTTGCGACCCGGCTGGACTGGTTCGCCAGATACAGCACGTAGAGCTGCCCGATCTCCAGATTGGAGGACGGGTTGTGCAGACGGCTGACCATATCCGGCGCAACCGGGATCACCGCCACGCCATGCGCGTCATACGTCATGTGCGACGCGGTGACGAAGCTGGCCGTTACGGGACGGATCTGCATGAGACCATGCGCTCCGGCACCTGACGTCGCCGAGGGGTCGAAGTTGGATTCAACCCGCGTCAGGGCATAGACCAGCGCCGGGTTCATCCGGAAGCCATGGCTGGGCTTCAGGGATGGCAGGGGAAGCGGCGTCGGCTTCGTCATCTGCGCTTCCTGATGCATGATGAGGGAGGCGAGCTGTTCGGACAGGTCCTCATAACCCGCCGCCTGCGCCACGAGCTGAAGCGAGCGGGACCGCGCGCTGTCATCCGCAACATCGACCCACATGCGCCGGATCAGGTTCTCGGCCCGCATCCGCTCGCCGACCTGCAGCAGAGCGAAGAGCTGACGCCCCTGCGGAAGGGCCCCGACTGCCTCGACGTCGATTTCCGCAAGAACGGGCACCGGATCGTGCAGCGTGATTTCCACGCCGCCATCCGGCAGACGCGCATGACCGTGCCGTCCGAGCTCAAGCGTCTGGGACGCCAGAATACCGTAGAACGTCTCGTGGTGAATGGCGGCGCGATGGAGCCATTTCACATAGCCGACCATGTCATGACGCCGCCCTTCGGCACGTGCGGCCCAGAAGGCAGCAGCCGCGCGGAGTTCCACCGTCGTGACAGGCGCATTGGCGGCGGACTGGAACAGGTCGTAGGCCGCCTCGATATGGCCTTCACGCCAGGCTGCCAGACCCGCAACATAAGCAGGCAGTCCCACCTGACTGTTGCCGCGGCCAAATCCCGCGCTGCCATGCCGCAGAGCCAGCAGGGTTTCGCCCTGGGACAGCAGTCCAAGCGCCACCTCCCCATAAAGCTGGGCGGCATAGGGCGCCGTCATGCCCGGCGTGATATCCACAAGATGCAGGGCGCTTTCCGCCCCCCGCACGCCGGAGAGCACCCGCTCCTGAACCGTCCGGTCCAGAAGCGGATTACGCACAAAGGCATGAAGCAGGGGATCAACCGGAGCAGATATGCCCTTCACGTCTTCAGCCCGCGCATCAGCAGCGAGCGGACGGACGAAGGACTGGGGCTGCACCGTTCCCGGAAGCGCGATTTTCAGCAGCAGGGCCTGAATACTGGCGGCATCGGGCTGGGAGGCATAGTCATGTAGCCATTCCCGGAGCTGTTCGACGGCCGGATGGGCGCCCGGCGCCAGATAGCGCTCGGCCAGCACATCCGGCAGCAGGACATGATCCGTCACCAGACGCATCTGATCCTGAACGATCCGGGCGTTGCCTTCCCGCTGGGCCTGGAAGATCAGCCGGTAGCGGCTGGCCATTGCAGCGGTGAGCGGATGGGGAAGCGAAACAATGCCATCCCCGCCCAGAGACGGACGGGCTTCGGCAAAAGCGGTCTCATCTCCCACCCGCTCCGGCTGAGGGGGGAGTTCTCGTGTGCTTGCCGCACGCGCCGGGGACAGTGAGCCACCAGCCAGAATCAGCACGCTGACGAGCAGAGCCCGTGCGTTACTGCCAGAAATGAAAGGGGTTGTCCTTCGCATAGCAGCGGGTTGCTAGCCGCTTTGCATGCCGTTGGCAAGAACTTGTTAAGTTTGATGCAGCCTTGGACTGGGCAATGATATAACCCAACCTCAAAACAATCCAGTGGCAAACACCTGTCTTGGCGCGTTTTTTTACGTTTTCCCGAAGTTTTTTGACGATGCCATTTGTACCGGTTTGGTCCTCATCCCTCCGGAGCCAGTTTCTCCATCAGAATCAGCAGATCCTGCCACGCATTCCGCCGCGCAGCCGCACTGGCCCGCAGCTGAAGGGGGTGACGCATCGGCAGGAGCGGAACCGGAGTCGCAAGCCCGGGAACCGAAACCTCCGTCCACTTCCCGCGCAACCGTCCGACAGCCGCATCCGGCCCCAGCAGCATCTTCAGGGGCGTCACCCCCATCGTCACCAGAAAGCGGGGCCGACACAGGGCAATCGTCCGCAGCAGGAGCGGATGGCAGGCCTGCATCTCCGTATCGCTCGGAGTCCGCCCGCCCGGCGGTCGCCACGGCAGGGCCGGCGCCATGGAGATCTGCCCCCGCTCCAGCCCTGCTGACCGCAGCATCTTCTCCAGAAGCGCCCCCGCCTCTCCCGCAAAGAGTGTGCCGGACCGGTCCTCGTCTGCATCGGGCGCTTCGCCGATCAGCATGAAGGGTGCGTCCTCCACGAAGACCGGTTCCAGCCGGTGCGTGGCGGTCCGGGCCAGAAACAGGTCGTCCGGTGCCTCTGTCAGTCGCATCAGGGTCGGAAGATCAGGCGCCTTCTCCAGCGCCTGCAAGGAGAGGCTCCCCGTTGCCACTCCGGTAACCTTTGCGCCGGCTGGACGCGTGCCATCCCACATTTCCGGCAAAGGCCGCGCAGCCGTCCGCTGTCCCTCGCCCTCACGCTGCGGCATGGAAGCAGGCAGCCGGGGGGCCGCCTCGGAGAGACGGTCCACGGGCAGTTCGCACAGAGCCTCGTCGGCTCCCCATTCATACTGAAGCTGGAGCGCGGCCAGAAGTTCGGCCCGGCTCACAACCGGCTGGGGCGTCATGATCTATCCGTTCTGGTTGCCTCCGGGCCGGCAGCCCTGCTCTCACGGAAAAGGAGGAGCGGTTGGCGTCAGGCTTCAAGAGGGCTAGAGTTTCGTCCATTATGCAGATCACACGCGGCTGGCCCAGATCATTCGAGGATTTTTCCCGTCCGCTCCGTCTGGCGCTTCCCGCTCTTGTGCTGGGTGGCTGCCTCACGGGGGGCGCCGCGGCCGCCGTTCCTCCCGCTATGCTGCCGGCCGTCAATCCCGAAAAATCCCTGACCGGCTGGATGATGGCCGCGACCGTCATGATGGAACGCGGAGACGTTTCCGCCGCCAATCTGGCGCTTTCGCATGCCCTGCCCCTCGCCCCGCACAATCTCCAGTTGCAGCATGATGCCCTGCGTTACGCCGCGATGGCCGGGAAACAGGCCGAGGCTGTCAGACTCGCCAACGCACTGCCCGATCATGACGTCGGCAGCGATATCGGGACCCTCATTCTCGCGCAGGATGCCTTTGCCCGTCAGGACTGGGCCGAAATGCGCCGTATCCTGACCCGCAGCCCCCATCACGGTCCGCTCGTCGCCATTGCTGCCCCCACTCTCATGGCCTGGAGCCTTGCGGCCGAGGGACATGCCGACAAGGCCCTGAATCTGCTGGGAGAAGCGGCAGCCCAACCCGCGACCCGCAGACTGTATCTTCTGCATGCGGCCATGATCGCGGAATCTCTTCCCAACCCGCAGCTGGCAGGACAGCTTTATCACCGGACGGGAAATGCTTCCGGCGACCCGCTGACACTCCAAATCCTCTATGCACAGCTCTATGGGAGCTGGCTTGAACGCCACGGCCATCACAAGGAGGCCAGTGACGCCATCGCAGCCCTTGGCGTGACGTCTCCTCTGGCCTCTCTCGTCATCGGCCCGATCCAGCAGAGCCTTCCGCATCTGAAGAGCCCGAGCCCGGCCCTTGGCGGCGCGGTTCTCAACCTGCAGATCGCCCTCATGATCACGGATGTCATCCAGCAGGACGGCATTCCGCGGGACCCGGCCATCATTGCCCTGCAACAGGCGATTTTTCTTGATCCCGGCCTGACGATCGCCCGCATCTTTCTGGCCGACACCTTTCGGGAAGCCAACCAGATCTCCAGCGGACTGGCTGAACTGGATGGCATCCCGCCTTCCGACCCTCTCGCCGCCCTGGCTGCACAGGAGCGCATCAACTTGGCCCTGCGCTCGGGCGACCTCGAGCAGGAAGCCGATGCCCTGCATCGCGCCCTCGTCCTGCGTCCCGACAATCCCGAATTCCTGATCCAGTTGGCGGAAGTCGAAGACCAGCGCGGGAATCATACGCAGGCCATTGATCTCTATACCCGCGCCCTCAAGGCTTCTCCGCCCCGCAAGGAGATCCTGTGGCCCATCCTGCTCGGCCGCGCGATGGCTGCGGAAGAGAGCGGCAACTGGCCCATGGTGCAGGACGACATGAAGCATGCGCTGGAACTCGCGCCAGACCAGCCCGAAGTGCTCAATTTCGTGGGCTATGCCAATATCGAGCACGACGCCGATCAGGCTCAGGCCCTTGCCATGCTGAAAAAGGCCGTCGATCTCCAGCCGACTGATGCCTCCATTCAGGACAGCTATGCCTGGGCCCTGCTCAAATATCGCGCGGATATCAAAACCGCACTCCCCATCCTGGTGCAGGCTGCGGAACATGCGCCCAGCGATGCTGAAATCGGCTACCATCTCGGCGTTGCCTACTGGTATCTCGGACGGCATACCGACGCACAGGACCAGTGGAACCAGTCCCTGGACGACAACCCCCAGCCGCAGGATCGCGCCCTTCTGATGCAGGCGCTCCAGAACGGCGGCCCCCATCTCGCAGCTTTCGAACAGAAACAATGACCTTTCCAGACACGACTTCTTCCGCCGCTCCTCAGGCCACCGCGCACGCCAAGATCAACCTGTTCCTGCACATCACCGGCCGCCGCGATGACGGCTATCACCTGCTCGACAGTCTTGCCGTGTTCGCAGGCGCTGCAGACCGCGTTACCCTTACTGCTCCAAGCAACACCATGTCGCTGACGATCGACGGACCGTTCGGACAGGGCCTTGAAGCGGACGACCAGAATCTCGTGCTCCGTGCCGCCCGCGCCCTTCAGGCCCAGGCTGGCACCACGATTGGCGGGCTGACTGAATCCTTTCATCTGGAACTGCAAAAGAACCTGCCCGTCTCATCCGGGATCGGTGGCGGGTCGGCTGACTCCGCCGCAACGCTGCGTCTGCTGGCGCGGGAATGGAATGTCGATCAGGCAGCCCTCTTTCCGATCGCCGAGACACTGGGGGCGGATGTTCCCGTCTGCGTTGCCCAGCGCCCGACACGGATGCAGGGCATCGGGGAAATCCTCGCCCCCGCTCCTGTCCTGCCAGATGCAGGTCTCCTGCTGGTCAATCCGGGCGTCGGTGTCTCGACACCGGACGTTTTCCGGGCCTTCGCGGCAGGAGGCGGTATTGTTGAGCGTCCCGAGCCGTTTCTGCCTGACCGCTGGAACACGGCGCAGGACATGGTGGCCGACCTAAACGCCACCACGAACGATCTTCAGGCCCCGGCTCTGTCACAATGCCCTGTCATCGGCACGGTCCTGGCCTCGATCGAGAGCCTGCCAGGCTGCCTGCTCAGCCGCATGAGCGGTTCGGGTGCCACCTGTTTCGGCATTTTCTCCAGTCCCGAAAGCGCTGTTGCCGCAGCCCACGTCCTGAATGCACAGAGCGCACGTCTGGGTTGGTGGACATGGGCGGGCGGCTTTCACCACACTGGGGCTTCCACCTGATCACAACGCAACCGGGCAGAAAGGCGACGGACGTCATGACAGCACCACGCATGCAGGTCACACGTTCAGAGGACGGCAAGACCATCATCCTGTCTTTCCTGGAAGGCAGCGGCGTTTCAGGCAGCATTGCCCTGGACGAGAAGCAGCTCTCCCAGTTGATCACCAGTCTCGGGCTGGCACATGCGAGCCTCATTGAAAAACAGCCTCCGGCACCTATTGCCGGTGCGCGCTTTACGCCGGTCTACACAACGAACTGGGCCTTGCAGATCGATGCCCTGACCGAAGGCTCCATGCTGGCTTTCCAGCACCCGGCTTATGGTCCGGTAGGGATCGTCTTCGGCCCGCAGGACGTCGAGCAGATCATTCGCGGCCTGCAGAAACAGCGAACCATGATCCGCTCCAACCCCGATGACGCGAGCAAACCGAGCTGACAAAATCCTTCCGGGATTTCAGAAAAGTTCCATCTCCCCCGCCTCGGGGGAAACCTGAACGGCACCTGCCAGCAGACGCTGCCGAACCTCTGAGAGTGTCAGGCCATCCACTATGGAACGCTGAACCTGCACCTCCCTCACACCGCTTTCATGACTCAGCTGCTCACAACACTGCGCCAGTTGGCCCAGAACCTGCGTGATCCTGTCGAAATCCTGCAGATGCATGGCACTCTCGCCCACACACGCCTTAAGACAGGCGTCCTCCAGCCGGCGCAGGTCCTGAAGACTTGAAGACAGCTGCGCCCCCACGCCTTCCAGAATTTGCGGCAATGCCAGCGTCCCTGACACCTCAGACACTGCAGATCGGTCCAAAAACGGCTTCGATACGGGATTTGAGCGAACTTGCCGTAAAGGGCTTGGCCAGGAAATTGTTCACCCCTTCCGCAATGGCCTGCTGAACCAGCTCCTTGCTGGCCTGTCCGGTCAGCATGATGAAACCCGTTTTCGCAGTCCGTGCATTACTTCTGACCGCTTTCAGAAGCTCAAGCCCATCCATATCCGGCATGTTGAAATCCGAAATAATCAGATGAACCTGATTGCTTTTGAGATGTTCGAGCGCTTCCAGCCCATTCCGGACACCCGCAATCTGTACGAAGCCGATCTGGCTCAGCGTATTACGCAGGATAGAGCGGATGGATGTCTGATCGTCGACAAGAAGGACGGACATGGAGGAGGCTGAAATCATGGATATGTCTCCAGAGAGCGACGTTCACAAAGATTGAGAATGGCTGGGCCAATGGCGGAAAGTGGAAGCTGCGTCTCGACAGCGCCCAGTTCGTATGCGGCTCGGGGCATGCCATAGATGACGGAACTCGCCCGGTCCTGACCGATTGTGGAGGCGCCGGCATGACGCATGGCCAGCAGACCCTGCGCCCCGTCACATTCCATCCCCGTCAGAATGACCCCCACAGCATTTTTCCCGACTGTGGTGGCGAGGGAATAAAACAGCTCATCCACCGAAGGGCGATGTCCGTTAACGGGTGGGGCCGCAACCAGCTGGCAGACATATTCTCCAGACCGAGCGCCACAGCGGACGCGCAGATGGCGCTCTCCACCAGACGCGACATACACCGTGCCGGGTTTCAGCATATCGCCCTCTTCCGCAAGCCTGACTTCCGGCTTCACGATCCGGTCCAGACGACGTGCGAAGCTTTCTGAAAACTGCCGCGGCATGTGCTGCACGATAACCGTTGGCGGACAGGCCACGGGGAAATGCCCCAGAACATCCGTTAAGGCTTCCACGCCCCCTGTCGATGCCCCAATCCCGACGACAGTGCCTATCTTCGGAACAGTCCTGTTTGCAGAATCTGTAGCAACCGGCACAGGAGCCTGCTGCTTCATGGCCGCAGCCCGGACAATCGCATCTCCCAGCCCTGCAAACGGATCCTCGCCGTTAGCCGTGGTCGTTTTCGAATACCATTCCGCAGCTCCCATCCGGAGCGACTGCTCAACCAGTCCCCGGTGACTGGAAAGATGACCCGACACCATCACGACGGGCATCGGCCGCAACCTCATAATCTTTTCAAGAAACTGCAGACCATTCATGGACGGCATCTCGAAATCGAGCGTCAGCACATCCGGATTCAGCCGCACGATAAGATCACGCGCTTCAAAGGGCGTTCCGGCAGTCCCCACGATCTTTACTCTGGGATCCCGCCGAAGTGCGGCCGCGATCAGGGCGCGGGTCGTCAGGGAATCATCGACGACCACGACAGTCAGGGGTCTTGCGCCACTCAAGAGCGCCTCCTGCCAGACGAAACCTTGCGATAGGCATTATGCCCGAAGCTTTCCATTCCAAACCGCTCAGGATGAGCTATACGCTCCGAGTGCCCCAGATAAAGCTCTCCCCCCGGGAAAATACGCGCAGAAAGGTTACCCCATAACCGGTCCTGCGTTTCGCGATCAAAATAGATCGCGACATTCCGGCAGAAAATGGCATGGAAACAGGATGAAAATGGCCAGGGTTCAACCAGATTGAGGCGTCGGAAACGGATCATCTCCCGGATTTTTTCAGACATGACGACCCGGTCGTCTTCAAGCCGACAGGACGTCAGCACTCCGTCTTCAAAAAGAGCCTCGGCTTCTATGGAAGCATAGCTCCCCAGGCGAGCCTGCTGCAGAACATCGGAATCTATATCTGTTGCCAGAATTTTCGCTTTCAGATGCGGAATGGTGGACAGACATTTTATGACTGTCATGGCGATCGAATATGCTTCCTCGCCACTCGAACAGGCCGCAGACCAGATCCTGAGTTCTTCTCCGCGTTCAAAACGACCATATAACTGCTGACGAAGCAGGGATTCCAAGTATGAAAAGTGGTGTTTTTCCCGATAAAAACTGGTGACATTTGTTGTCAACGCCGAAACGAGATGCTGACGTTCGTCAGAACCTGCTTCGCTCATCAGGAAGGCACAATACTCGTCGAAACAGCCAAACCCTTCCTGCCGGACACGGCGGCAAATTCTGGAATAGACGAGGCTCTTTTTCTTTTCTGACAGAGAAATTCCAGCGTAACTCTTGGCAATTCCAGCGATAATCCGGAAATTTCCATCAGAAATTCCGTCTGTTTCCAGCACAGGGATCGCTGTCATTGCAGACTCCCCTCAAACAGCGCGTCTACATTCACAGAGAATATCAGACGATCTGCTACAGGCTGGATTCCATTCAGAAAATATTTGAGATCATCGCTGGACAATTCAGGAAGAGGCTTGAATTCCTCCTCATCCAAATCCGAAATATCTGTCACATTTGAAACGGAGAACCCGATAACCTTGTCTTTGTTTTTCAGAAAAATAATAGCTTTCTTCTCATTACTGTTCTCAGAAACGCCCATCATCCGGGCCATATCCACGAGTGGAATTACGGATCCCCGAACATTCACCACGCCTTCAACAAACGCCGGTGCCGCCGGGAAAGGCGTTGCTTTTGACCAAGTCTTGATTTCCTTGACAGCCGAAATCGGGATGGAAAATTCCTGATTTCCCAAAGAAAAGACCAGCGCTTTTTCCCCAATCATACTCTTTCCTCCAATGAACTTTCTCTTTTCTTCAAAAGCTCACCAAAGAGAAATTCCACATCCAGAATAAATGCTACGTTGCCATCGCCCAGAATGGTCGCAGTCGAGAAGCAGGCAATTTTTCGATAATTATCTTCGAGATTTTTCACCACGAACCTCGATTGATCAATAATCTTATCTACAATGAATGCCATTTTTTCTTCGTTTTCATTTTCGATAACGAAGCATATTTTCTGATTTTTCTTATCAGAAGGAACGTCCAAAAGGTCTGAAGCATAAATTACGGACAGATAACCATCCCGATAAGGGTATCCATATTTTCCTTCTCCAATATGAAACGCCTTACTATTATCGAATATTATTGTATCCGAAACATTATTGATCGGAACGACAAAATCCTGTCCTTCCGACTTGAAGATAATGCCTTCGATAACGGAGAGGGTAAAAGGCAGAGAAATGGAAAATATAGTTCCTTTTCCCTTCGATGAACTGATGAAAATCCGTCCGTTGATCTGCTGAAGACTCTGTTTAACAACGTCCATTCCCACGCCCCGGCCTGAGACATCGGTCACTTCTGCAACAGTCGAAAACCCCGGCTCGAAAATCAGAGAATAGATTTCTTCCCGATCCAGCCTTTGACCCTTTTCAATAATCTTCTTTTCAACAGCTTTTTCGTAGATCCTGTCCGGGTCCAGACCGGCCCCGTCATCCTGAATTTCCACGATGATCCGACCAGAGCGTTGAAAGGCACGCAGTCGGAGCAGACCCTCAGGATCCTTTCCCGCCTGCGCCCTGACCTCTGGACTTTCAATGCCGTGATCAATGGCATTGCGAACCATGTGGGTCAGAGGATCGGAGAGCTTTTCAAGAATGGACCGATCAACCTCTGTGTCCTCTCCTTCCAGAACAAGCCGAACCTGCTTTTCTGTCAGTCTGGCCGTCTCCCGCACAACACGCCCCAGCTTCTGGAAGACCGTCTTGATCGGATAGGCGCGCATCGTAATGACGTTTTCCTGCAGTTCGTGGATAAGCTGCTCCTGCGCTGTGACCACACTCCCCAGAAATGAATCTCCCGGCACCTTGTTACGACGCATCTGGGATTGAATAGCCCCCTGGTTGATCACCAGTTCTCCAATCAGATCGACCAGTTTGTCGATCCGCTGGATATCAACCCGAACGGTCGCAGAGTCCTTTCGCTCGGTTCCTTTTCGGACCGGTGGATCCGTTTTCTCTTCTGCAACCGGAGCAGATGGTATTTTGGTTTGTTCAGCTTCTTCCGGCACGGATGTAATGACCGCCTGCAGATCATCGCCACACCAGTCAAAAATCTCATCAATGCTCTCTCGTGACTTTTCTGTTGTCAGCAGAATTTGCCACGTCAGATAACTCTGGCCCGGTGAAATATCGGCAAGAAGTGGCACAGCATCACTATCAACCTGTACCTTAATCTGCCCCAGACCTTCCAATGCCATCAGGATATTCCGGATGTCATCTCCGCGCTCATAAAACTCCGGGGATACAGTCAGAACAATTGAAAACTGCTGCTCACTGGGCGCATCAATTTCAATTTTCACCGGCGCAAAAGACATGCCGAAGATATCTTCCGTCCTGACCTCTTCAGAGGCCGGCTCCGGTTCCGAAGCATCAGACCCGAGATAGTGCTCCAGGTCGGCAGTTATCTCCGGAGCAACCTCATAAGTGCTGCCCCCATTTTTAAAGTCTGAAACAATATCCGACAGCGCATCCTTGCACTTGAGAAAAACCCTGATGCTCTCAGCATTTACGGACAGTTCTCCTGACCGGAAACGGTCAAGCACGCTCTCGAAAAGATGGGAGAATCTTACCAGATCTTCCATGCCAAAGGCGGCCGCTCCGCCCTTGATGGAGTGAACGCACCGGAAGATCGTGTTGATCTTCTCTCCATTTTCCGGCTCGTCCTCAAGCGCCGTCAGCTCTTCTTCCAGAAGCGTGAGTTGCTCGTCGCATTCATCAAAGAAAATCAGTCGGATCGCGTCCATATCATCGGTGAAATCTTCAGTGCTCATGCGCTGACACGCCTCACCGCTGCAAGCAGCCTGGGACCATCGAACGGTTTGACGATCCACCCGGTCGCACCTGCTTCACGTGCGGCACGACGAAGATCGTCACCGGATTCCGTCGTCAGAAAAATGATGGGGACGTATTTTGTATCTGACCGCGCGCGCAGGGCTCTGGTCAGTTGCAGCCCATCCATACGCGGCATGTTCAGATCTGTTATGATGACTGCCGGCAGAAAATCGGAAATTTTTTCCAGCGCTTCAACGCCGTCTTCCGAAGTTTCCACCTCATAACCGTCTTTACGCAGCTCTCGACTGACCAGGTCCCGCATGGTTCGGGAATCATCAACGACCAGAATATTCATGCGTCGCCCTTCGCCTCCAGAAGAAAATCCCCGCCCATCAGCTGAAGATTTTCTCTCATCGCATCAGAAATATTCCTGATCTCGAAACCGGCACCCTGCATCTGCGCCGTTCGGTACGCGGAGACAAGCATCTGGAAACAGAGGCCACCGACCCGGCCAACCTGACTTCCATCCAGAACAAACTCCCTCTCTTCCTTTTTGAGGAGTTCCGAAAAAGGAAGGGCGTATTTGGTGTCCAGTAGCTCAGGCAGCATCAGAACGCTCATCAGCGAAACTCCTCCCATCCTTCATCCGATGTCTGAAAGGACTCATTTCCCCACTGCGACGATGGAAGATCAGAGGCTGGCATTTCGCTCTCAAAAAGAGGTTTTTCGGCGTCATGCAGGCTTTTCAGACGAAACCGCTGAAGGCTTCCGACGAGTTCCCGAGCTTCCGCGCTCAGATTATGACTGGCGGCCGTGGCCTCTTCGACCATCGCAGCATTCTGCTGGGTGTTCTGATCCATCTGGCTGACCGCAACGCTGATTTCCGAAAGGTCATTGGCCTGACTGCGCGCAGCCGTCGCGATTTCCCCGATCAGAACACTGATTTCACTGACATTTTCGACGATGGATTTCATCGCGACCCCTGTCTCTTCAACCAGGGAGCTGCCCCGGCTGACCTGCTGTGTGCTTGAGGTGATGAGCCCCTTGATTTCCTTGGCGGCATCAGCCGAGCGCTGAGCCAGGGCCCGGACTTCGGCAGCGACGACGGCAAATCCCTTGCCTGCATCTCCCGCTCGGGCGGCTTCAACGCCGGCATTCAATGCCAGGAGATTGGTCTGAAAGGCTATGTCATCAATCAGGCCAAGGATCTGCGCAATATGGATGGAAGACTGCTGGATGTCCTGCATGGCCGCCGTGGCCGCCGCCATCACTTCACCCGACCGCTCGGCCCGATCGCGGGTCTGACTTGCGACTTCACTGGCATGGACGGACGCTGCCGCCGTCTTGCGGACCGTCTCCGTGACGTTCCCCACCGAGACTGTGGTTTCTTCAAGCCGGGCGACCTGAAGTTCCGTACGACGGGCCAGATCGTCGGCAGCCGAGGCGATTTCCGCCGATCCGGAGGAGATCGTTGAAATGCTGTCATTCAGCGACAGCATCATCTTCTGAAGCGACGATGCGGTATCATTGAAATCCTGCCTCAGCCGGTCGTACCGGTCCGGCAGAGCCTCTTCGAGACGAAAGTCCAGTTCGCCATCGCGCAGACTGGCCATTGCATTTCCGAGAACCGCAATAACGCGCTCATGCTCGGATGCTTCTTCTCTTGCCGACTGGCGGGCGTCTTCGGCTTCGATCCGCACAGCAGCAAGGGCCGACTGCGCCTGGGCGGTCATGGCGTCGCTGCGCTCGGCATGCGTCCGAGCTTCACCGAGCAGGACCTGCAAGCGGATCAGGCTGGCTTCACGGACGTTTCGTGGCAGCGTTCCTTCCGACGCAAGTTGCCTCAAGCCTCCGGCCAGATCGTCCCCGTAAGCCGCAACCTGAAAGAAAGCGACGATTCCAGCAACACAAAAGAGACCAAGAAGAGCCAGTTCAGGGGAAACGGACTGCCAGATACCTGCAGTATGGCTCGCCGCAGTCTTCAGGCGCCATCCCACCAGACAGACAGAAACAGCGACAGGGATGGCAAACGCCAGAAGCAGGCGCCTGCGCAACAGGGAACTCCGCTGCATGGGAACAAAGCGCATGTCGGACATGCCAGACCGCCTCCAGAAACACAGATCACACCACGGCAGCCGCATGCAGCCGACCAGATGCTTCCCTTCCTAGAGAACAGTTGATTGAAACTCCGTTAATGCCTCTCAGACTTCTTCAATTGGTTGATGCTGGAATATCGACATCGTGCTGGACGAACATCCGGTGGCCCCAGCGGGGAATCCAGATCCGGTAATGCCGTAGAACATCCGCTCCCAGCAGGGCATCCGTATCGGGAAGATCACCCCCGACCCTCAATACGACATCGCGAAAGACGATATCGCCCATCTGGAGGGTGTCGAAATGATGGCGATAATTCTTCACCGGATCCCGCGTGAGGCCATAACCGGTCGTAACCGGGTCCTTTTCCAGCATGGCCCGCGTCACACCCGCAGCTCTTGCGCCATCCATGCTGATCAGGCTGCTGGCTGCTCCCGTATCAAGAACAGCATCGGTCGCGTGGCCATTCAGGCGGATATCCAGCGTGGTCTTCTGGCCGCCGTTATAGGGATGGCTGATGGGAACCGTATGAATACGCCCCGTCCATCCGGGCGTCGGCGTTTCACAGTCCTCGGTTTCAACCAGGCGTACCCGATGGGATGGCATGTCCACGACCGTATCGTAGCGCCCCAGGAAATCACGCCCAAACAATCCCACGATCGGAAGGCCGGCGATCTTTCCGGTAAATTTCCCGGCTCCGGCCACAGCGATGTTCAGGGCCTTGGAGCTTCCCATGTCCAGCGTGCGGATTGTCATGACACGCGCGTACTCGTCTCCCCCGACGCCACGGACGAACACGGTTCCACCTGTATCGTCCAGACCGAGCGGCTCCACGAAACTCTTCCCGATCGTGGTGGAGAAAGCCCCCGTATCAACAATCAGCGCGACGGGATGCCCATTGATTGCGGCACGAACGATGGGGCTTCCCCAGTCATTCAGAACCGGCATGTCCCCGCTTATGATCAGTTTGCACTGACGCGGACCACTCTCGCACCCGGCAAGAACAGTCCCCATCAGCAGAAGCGCACCCAGTCGGCCCAGCGTCATGACATCCCCGCATCTGTATCGATCCGTTACAAAGGATACGTCCCATCCGGACCGGGCAAGGCAGTTTTTTTGGCCAGGTGAGCTTTTTTTTCAGAAAACCCTATTGCCACCCCCCGGGCAGGCTGATAAATCACCGCCACCGACCGAGAGGAAGCCAAACAGCTTCCCGAACGGAAGGTCCCAAGATGCTGAAAAGCAGCTTTGCGGGTGTAGCTCAGTTGGTTAGAGCGCCGGCCTGTCACGCCGGAGGTCGCGGGTTCGAGCCCCGTCACTCGCGCCACTCCTCTCCTGGAGTTGGCCACATTCCCAGAAAAAACAAATTCCGAAAACGATCGCTTACTCCTAGGTAAGGATATGGTTTTCTTCATTCTGAAATGTCTGATCTCGGGTGTTCTGATCGCTGCAGCCTCAGGCGTCGCGCGACGTTATCCGGGGGCGGGTGCCCTGATTGCATCCCTGCCGCTGGTATCGGTTCTGGGCATGATCTGGCTCTGGATGGAAAAGCCTGACCGTCTCATCATGAGCCGCCATGCGGAAGCGACGTTCTGGTATGTGCTTCCGTCCCTGCCGATGTTTCTGCTCATTCCGCGGCTGCTGAGGGTGGGAGTGCCGTTCTGGGTGGCCCTGATGGCAGGGTGTGCCCTTACGATCATCCTGTATCTCGGGACGACCTGGGCGCTCACCCGGTTTGGTTCAGGGAGTTGAGGACGTCTCAGCCCGTGTGTGCCAGATAGACGTCCAGAACCTCGTCCGGTGAGGCATCCATCCGGACATGTCCATTCTCCAGCCACAGGACACGCGTGCACCACTGACGCATGATTTCGGGCTGATGGGTCGAAAGCACCAAAATCTCCGCCTTCTGGACGAGTTCCTCAAGCCGGGTGCGGGCCTTGTTCATGAAAATGCCGTCGCCCGCCAGAAACCATTCATCCATCAGCAGGATCTCCGGAGCAGACGCCGTCGCCAGACCGAACGCCAGACGGACACTCATGCCCGCACTGTAGGCCTTCACCGGCATGTCCATGTAAGGCCCGAGTTCCGCGAAGTCTTGTACGTCCTGTTCGATCCGGTCGATCTGCTGGCGTGACAGTCCTTCATACCGACCTTTGAGACGGATGTTCTCCCGACCGGTCAGATCGGGATTCATGCCCAGACTGCTATCCAGCAGGGTCCGCATCGTTCCCTCAAGCCGGACCCGCCCGGCGACAGGCTCATAGATGCCCGCAAGGGCCCGCAGGAGCGTGGTCTTGCCAGCGCCGTTACTGCCAATCAGCCCCAGCCGCTCGCCGGAGCGCAGCGTGAAACTGATTTCCCGCAGCACGCTGACAATCGTGCGTTCCCGCTGGTCATGCATCAGATGCGCCGATGGCGATGACGGTGCAAAGCGGGTCAGGGTCTTGCCGACCTGCCGTTTCAGGGAGCGGCTCTGGCCATGATACAGCGGAAAATCGATACAGAGACGGTCAACAACGATACCGGGCATCAGATCAGATCCAGTAGGGAATGCGCGACCGCATCCGGCAGAACAGGATGGCCGCCAGAAGCCACAGAAGCACGCTGTGTCCGAGTGCTGCGCCCCAGACAACCGCATCCACCGTCCGCCCCAGAAGAGGCGCGCGCACGATTTCAAGAAGCGAATAGAACGGATCGAGCAGCAGATACTGACGTCCGGTCGTGATCAGCTCGGGCTTCCAGATGACCGGCGTCACAAAGAAGAAGATCTGCATCAGGGACGCCACGATCGGTGCAATATCGCGAAAACGCGCGCCCAGCATCCCGATCAGCAGGATGACGCAGAAGCTGTCCACGATCCAGACCGGAAGGCTGAACAGCAGGCTCCAGATCTGGTGTGGCCAGATCCGGAAGACCGCGAATACGACAGCGACCACCACTATATTATGAAGCAGGATCAGCAGGTTCCGGACGATCACCTGCATGACGGGCAGGCTGGCCGGAATCCGCATTGAATGGAACAAGGGGGTGTTCTGCGTGAAGACCGTTCCTGCATCATTGACGACCGTGCCGATATATCCCCACAGCACGATCGAGAGCGACAGGAAGGGCAGATAGGTTTTCAGGTCCATGTGGAAGAGGTAGCCGTACACCACACCTGTTGCGCCGATCATCACGGCAGTGGAGAGCGTCAGCCACAGCGGCCCCAGAATGGAGCCGCGATACCGCATCTTGATGTCCAGCCAGCCGAGTGCCGCGGCGAGCGGAAACAGCCGCAGACCTGCCCTCAGATCGGCTGCGGCAGAGCGGACAAGCCCCCATCCACGCTGGGGTTCAAGAACCAGAACAGGAGAACGGGCATTCATGTCTTCCATGCGCTCTCCCTACCATGAAAGCGTGTCCTGCCCATCCCCCCTGAGGGCCGAAACCACCCTCTGCCGCCCTTGCAGCAGGCTGGCATGATGATTTCCCTTGCATCCTGCGCCAACCTCGCCGACATGCTGCGGTCATGTCATATGCTGTGAAGGAAATGTTCGTGACCCTCCAGGGCGAGGGTGCACAGACAGGCCGCGCGTCGGTGTTCTGCCGCTTCGCCGGCTGCAACCTGTGGTCGGGCCGCGAGCAGGATCGCGCCACGGCCGCCTGCTCGTTCTGTGATACCGATTTCATCGGCACGGACGGTGAAGGCGGTGGCCGTTTTGAAACCGCTGATGCTCTGGCCGATACTATTGCAGCCTGCTGGACCAGCACCGCCGATGAAAGCGGCCGGCGCTATGTCGTCTTCACAGGCGGCGAGCCCCTGCTCCAGCTCGATGACGCCCTGATCGCCGCTGTAAAAGCGAGGGGCTTTGAGATCGCCGTGGAAACCAACGGCACCATCGCGGCCCCCGCAGGAATCGACTGGGTCTGCGTCAGTCCCAAACCGGGCGGTGCACTCGTGCAGACTGAAGGTGCAGAACTCAAGCTGGTCTATCCCCAGCCGGAACTCCCGCCCGAGATGTTCGAGAAGCTTTCCTTCCGCCATTTCTGGCTCCAGCCGATGGACGGCCCCGACCGCATCGCCAACACAGAGGCCGCCGTGGCTCACTGCCTGCGCCACCCGCGCTGGCGCCTGTCGCTCCAGACCCACAAGCTGATCGGAATCCCCTGACCATGACCATCAGCAGCAACACTGCTCTTGTCCTGTTCTCCGGCGGTCAGGATTCCGCCACCTGCCTCGCCTGGGCCCTCTCCCGCTTCGATCGTGTCGAAACGGTCGGATACGCTTATGGACAGCGCCACGCCATCGAACTCGAGTGCCGCGAAACCCTGCGCAACGAGATGGCCGCCTTTTCTCCGGATTGGAAAGCACGCCTTGGCGAAGATCACACGATCGATCTCGCCTCCCTCGGCGCCCTGTCCGAAACGGCCCTGACCCGTGAGGCCGAGATTGGACTAAGCGAGAACGGCCTGCCCAACACCTTCGTGCCGGGCCGCAATATCATCTTCCTGACCTTCGCAGCGGCTCTCGCCGCCCGCCGCAACGCGCGGCACATTGTCACGGGCGTCTGCGAAACCGACTATTCCGGCTATCCGGACTGCCGGGACGATACGATCAAGGCCCTTCAGGTCACGCTGAACCTCGGCATGGACCAGCGCTTCGTTCTGCACACGCCCCTGATGTGGATCGACAAGGCCCAGACCTGGGATCTGACCGAAGAACTCGGCGGCCAGAAGCTCGTGAACCTCATCAATCGTGACAGCCATTCGTGCTATATGGGCGATCGGACCCATCAGCATGACTGGGGTTATGGCTGTGGCACCTGCCCGGCCTGTAACCTGCGTGCCGATGGCTGGCGGCGTTACCAGCAAAGCCGTCCTTCTCACGGAGGCGCCGCATGACCGCCGAACTCGTCTTCACCCGGCGTTTCTGCATGGGCCACCGCCTCATTACGGGCGCCAGTGAACGCTGCGCCATCCCGCATGGCCATAACGAATATGTCCGCGTGACGCTGCGTCCGGCGAAGCAGACCCGGCTGGACGGCCACGCGAACATGATCCTGCCCTTCGCCGAGGCCAAGACGCGCTGGCACCATTTCGTGGATAACAGCCTCGATCACGCGCTTCAGCTCTCGGAAACCGATCCGCTGCTTGCATGGTTCCGCACTAACGAGCCCGAACGCGCCCAGCGCATCGTCGTTACCCCCGGCGATCCGACGACCGAGCTTATGGCGGCTCTCATGCTCGCCAAACTGACCGCCATCCTCGCGGATCAGGGCGACATCCTGCGTGTCCATGAGATCGAACTGGAAGAAACGCCCACCAACACTGTCCGTCTTGGCGGCAACCCACAGCATTACCTGCCCACCGTTTCGCGGCCACCGGAACAGTGCTGGTGGAACAGGCCGGACGCCAGCATCGCCTGACATCCGGCCCGGAACCCGGGTCTCAGACCTTGTGGACCGAAGCGTCGTAGATCTCGTCGATCGTCCTGCCCAACGTCGCATCAAACTGCGCATCATCCATCTGACGGCGCAGATCCCCGATCAGGGCCCGGGAGAAACTCGCGATCATCCGATGATTGTGCCGCAGCTTTTCGCAGGCCTGATCCAGCGGATAGCCACCGGACAGCGCAACGACACGCACCATGCGCGGATCCCGCGCGATATCGTCATACAGATCCGGCACTTCCGGGATCGTCACCTTCAGCATGATCCGCGCGTCTTCGGGAAGCTTCTGAAGCTCCTCCAGAACATAGTCGTGCAGAAGCTGCTCGCAGGCCTTCTTGTCCGGGCTCTTGATCAGCACTTCCGGCTCCAGGATGGGGACCAGCCCGTGCCTGCGAACCTGCTCCGCCACCGCGAACTGCTGCTGCACGATAGCGCGAATCCCGCTCTCGGACGGCAGGCGGATCGTGGAGCGCTCCTTCGTGCCGTAAATACCCAGCTTCACTGCCCGCTCCAGCAGGTCATCCAGCCCCGGCATCGGCTTCATGAGCTGGACGCCGTCCGCTTCCGCTTCCAGGCCCTTGTCGATCTTCACGAACGGAACGACCCCCCGCTCGCGCCAGAGATAGGCCGGGACCGGTTCGCCTTTCACGTCTCCATCCATGGTTCGTTCGAACAGGATGGCTCCGATCACCTTGTCCCCTGTGAAAGACGGCGCCGTGATGATCCGCACCCGCATCTCGTGCATGCGCGCAAACATCTCGCTCTCACCCGAGTAATCGCTTTCAGGGATGCCATACTGTTTCAGCGCACCAGGCGTGGATCCGCCGCTCTGATCCAGAGCAGCGATAAACCCGCCTTTTTCCGCCATCTGAGACATCATCGTTTCCGCGGCACTCATCAAGATCCCCTTCGATACAGGGAAAACCGTCACCACTCCCGAAGGACCCCACGGATCACCCCCTGTCGCGGCACGTTTCCCGACACAGCCCAATCGCACGGACACCCGGGGAGTTCCGGCACGACGGTTTCAAGAAACCGTACTGCAAGCCTGCCGTCTCATGAAGGCGTAACGCCACTCACCAAATCAGGATGAACCGTCCCCGGACCCGTACGGAGCATTTTCATAAAGGTCCAGGAACGCTTCGATACCGTCGCTCATCAGACGGCCAGAGCGTTCTTCCACCAGCGTTTCCGGCCACTTCCACCATGCCAGCGCCAGCAGGCGCGCAATGACCGTTTCGGAAAAACGGTAGCGGATCACTTTTGCCGGATTGCCACCGACAATCGCATAAGGGGGCACCGATTTCGTGACGAGAGCCTGTGCGGCAATGACGGCGCCATCCCCGATCGTCACCCCGGACATGATCGTGGCATGCGCCCCGATCCAGACGTCATTGCCAATGATGACGTCTCCTTTTGAGGAGTGATCGTTCTCTCCCTCTGCAGCAGATGGCCAGAAATGCGACAGGGTTCTGAAAGGATAGGTACTGACGAGATCGGCGCGATGATTGCCCAGGATGATCGTGACACCGGGCCCGATCGAGCAGTAATCGCCGATGCTGAGACCTGCTTCCTCCACTTCCAGAACAGTGGGCGCGCCATAAGTATGCGGGCCGATATCCCAGCCCCATTCGTCGATCTGCGCCGCCAGCGCGTAACGCGTGAGGGCCTGAAACACTTTCTTTCCAAATGACACGGGCATCACTCCTTCAGTCTGATGCCGGCCATGCGACTCTTCGTGCCGGGGAGAAAGAAACGGAACAACGGAACTGACCGGCGCGTTGGGATAAGGGTAACCTCCTCAGGCCGGAAAAGAACAGCATGAAAACCATCCTCATCACAGGCGCAGGCACCGGATTCGGGCATGAAGTCGCACTGCGACTGGCGGCGAAGGGATTTGACGTCATCGCAGGCGTGGAAATCGCTGCACAGGTCCATGCCGTCACCGAAGACGCGAAAAAGCGCGGTGTCTCCCTGCGCGTCGAGAAGCTCGACGTCACCTGCGAAGGTGACCGTCAGAAAGCCGCAGACTGGGACGTGGACATCCTGCTCAACAATGCCGGCATTTCCGAAGGCGGCTCCGTCGCCGATATTCCCGCCGAAAACCTCCGCCGTCAGTACGAAGTCAACATCATCGGGCCCGTCATGCTCACGCAGCTCGTACTGCGGAAAATGGTTGCGAAGAAGAAAGGCCGGGTTGTCTTCATGTCTTCCGTCGCCGGTCTGACCACAGACCCGTTCGCCGGAGCCTATTCATCGTCCAAGCACGCTCTGGAAGCCATCGCCTCCGCGCTGAGCCAGGAAGTGAAGGAATTCGGAATCGAGGTCGCCACCGTCAATCCGGGGCCGTTCCTCACCGGCTTCAACGACCGCATGTTCGAAACCTGGAAGAGCTGGCAGGACGATCCCGCCCGGCGCCTGTTCGATTACAGCAAGATCGCCTTCCCGCATGAGCAGTACGATCCGGAACCCGTCTTTGAGACGACAATCGGAGTTCTGACCGGAGCCATCGACACCTACCGGAACGTGGAACCGAAAGAGATCATTTCCCAGCAGCGCGAACAGCTGGACGCCATCTGGAGCCAGAAGGTGACAGACGGCCTCGGCAAGCGCCCCGAACTGGTCCAGAAGGCTTACGACATCAAGCCTGCCACGCCAGTCTGAAGCCGGAAGAGCTGTCTCAGCCCCGCAGAAGCGACATGATTTCCGTTCTGGCTGCGCTATCCCGCAGCCAGGTGCCACGCGCAATGGAGGTCACGGTCGTGGAGCCGGGTGAGCGCACGCCGCGCATGCTCATGCACATGTGCTCGGCTTCGATCACGACCAGTACGGCTTCTGGCGCGAGCACATCTTCCATGCCCTGCGCGATCTGGTCCGTCAGACGCTCCTGAAGCTGCGGACGGCGGGCAAAGCCTTCGACCAGCCGGGCAATCTTGCTCAGCCCCGTCAGACGGCCACCTGCGGGCAAATAGGCGACATGCGCCTTGCCATAAACCGGTAGCAGATGATGCTCGCACATGGAATGAAAGCGGATATCCTTGACGATCACCGCACCATGATGCCGGTCCGCCGAGAACTGCGTCTTCAGATGATCCCGCGGGTCCTGATGCAGACCGCTGAACACTTCGAGATACATTTTCGCCACGCGCTGCGGCGTATCGAGCAGGCCTTCACGCTCCGGATTTTCGCCCAGTGCCTTAAGGATCTCCCGCACCGCACCCGCAATCCGCACTTCCGCATCCGCAGGCAGCGGCAATGCTCCCATGGGGCGCAATTCTTCAGAAGAAAAGCTGTCCTGACTGTCCGACAGACGTGCCGAGGCGGCGGTCATGATCGTGGCGTTCAGGTTGGTCATGCGGGTTCAGGCTCCTTGATGCCCCAACGGCCGGTGCCGTCAGGCGCGCGCCGGGTCACATCCCCCGGGCTCCGCGGCAGGACTGCTAGCGCGTCCCGCACGCGACGTCCACCAATGACGTGATCTGGATCAATTTCTGCAAGGGGCTCGAGCACAAAAGCCCGCTCGAACAGACACGCATGCGGCAGCGTCAGCACCCGGTCCCGGATTTCCCGCTCCCCATAATAAAGAATGTCGATATCAACAGCCCGCGCGCCCCAGCGCACACCCGGCACACGACCCAGATCGGCCTCGATCGCCTTGCAGACCCGCAGAAGCGCGTGAGGCTCCAGCGTTGTCCGGCCGGTAGCGCAGATATTCACAAACGTCGGCTGCTCCACCCCGCCCCAGGGCGCGCTGTCATACAGCGACGAGACTTTCCCAATCTCCAGCCCGTCCACCAGCGACAGCCGATCCACCGCCGCCGCCAGAACAGCCTCACGCTCCCCCAGATTGCTCCCCAGCGAGAACGCAACCTCATGCACCCGCACCTGCTCCACAGACACCGCCGTCCCCGACACCGCATAAGGCACCGGCGCGGAAGGCTTGCGCACCTCGACCCGCACCCATTCCACACGCTCCAGCGTCGCCAGAACCGCCTCGGCAATCCGCCCCGCAACTGTCTCGATCAGCTGCAGAGGCGGCCCCGTCACGATAGCCGAAGCGATATCGCACAGCGTCCCGTAGCAGACAGCCTGCTCATAATCATCGCCCGCAATCGCGCCTGACAAATCGGCCCGGATCTCGATATCGACCACAAAGCGCTGCCCGATCCGCGTCTCCTCCGGCAGCACGCCGTGATAGCCAAACAGGCACAGATCCCGCACGAAAACGGAGGTCAGGGCAGGAGTGATCATCGGATATCCTTCAGAATCTGGCGTATTTTCAGTGCATCCACATGCTCGCGCACGTCGTGCACCCGCAGGATCGCGGCCCCCTGCTCCACTCCATACAGATTGGTCGCCAGCGTCCCCGCCAGCCGTTCAGATGCCGCGCGCCCGAGAAAATGCCCGAACATCGACTTACGCGACACCCCCAGCAGAACCGGCAGCTCATATTCGGACCGCAACTCCCCAAGCCGTGCCACGGCTTCGACATTCTGTGCCTGCGTCTTGCCAAACCCGACACCGGGATCGAGCACGATCCGTTCCCGCACCAGCCCGGCCCGCTCCGCCAGCTCCAGCGAGCGGTCAAAAAATCGCCGCCAGTCCGCGCGCAAATCGAGTGCCGCATCCACCTCATGCCGGTTATGCATCAGCACGGCCACGGCATCCGAATCCGCCACCACGAATGCCATTTCCGGATCGGCCTGCAGTCCCCAGACATCATTGATAAGGCCAGCCCCGACCTCAAGCGCCCGTCGGGCCACGAACGCCTTGGTGGTATCGACCGAAACAACCGCACCTTCTGCCACCAGCGTTCCCACAACAGGCGAAAGCCGCGCCCATTCCTCTTCCGCCGGGACAGGCTCAAATCCCGGTCGCGTGGATTCAGCTCCGACGTCCAGCAGGTCGGCCCCATCTGCCAGCAACGCGCGTCCATGGGCCACAGCCGCTTCAGGGCGCAGAAAACGGCCACCATCGGAAAAGGAATCCGGCGTGACGTTCACGATCCCCATCACTGCCACCAGCCCGTTTCCAGCCAGCTTCATCCGATTTTCCTTCATCCGCGCCGTTATCATACGGAGATCCTCAACATGCCTTTCGGGAACTGCGGCAGCATGATCGTGTTTTCAGTTCTACCCCAACTCAATCGCGCCCCCAGAAAGAAGGTACGCTTCATGTCCATCATCGATGACACTCCCTTCGAAGGCGAAGACCGCAAATACCAGGTCGCGACCGAACAGGCCGAGGCTGCTCTCCGCGCCCGGCAGATCGGGGACGACGTCCTGGCCGAACGCCTTCTGGACGCTGCCGAACGCACGGATCCCGAAGCGCTGGCCAATGTGCTGCAGCGCGACATTGACAGTCCTGACAGCCGGTCCCCGAACCACAGAACGCCTCCTCCCGCATCCGATGACGAGGTCGCCGCGATCACCCGCACGGTTCAGCCGGGTTCGGATGCTCCGTCCCGCGCCGGTGTCCTTGACGGCAACGGGGACGCGGATGGTTCAGGCGCAGACAGCGAGAAACGCTGACACCTTAAAGTGCTCTGATGAAAGTGTCCGGAGGCTCACGCCTTGCGGGCACGCTCCAGAAACGCATCCATCTGGTCCGCTTCAAGCGCACCCGGAGCCACGGCCGCCGTACCGAAAATGAACGTCGGCGTTCCGTCCAGACCAACGGCGCGCCCCTGATCCAGATTGGTGTTGATCAGCGCCACGGTCTGGGGAGAACTCATGTCGGCCGTCAGCTTCTTCGTGTCGATGCCATTGGCCTGAGCCAGTTCGACAATCCGCTCCATGCTCGGCTTGGTGGTATCTGCCATCAGCGCCCGACGCATGGCCTCATACTTGCCCTGCGCGCTGGCAGCAAAAATCGCCCGCGTGTCGAGAACGCTGTTGGTGCCCAGAACCGGCACGACCTTCTCGACCAGCCGGACATCCGGATGGCGGCTGAGGAAACTGTCCACCTCGCCCATCATGGACCGGCAGTACGAACAGCGCGGATCGTAGAATTCCACCACCGTGATCCTGCCATGCGGGTTGCCCCGGATGGCGAAATCAGGCGCAGTCTGAAGCTCGGACTGATGCGCCTTCACGGCAGCAAGCGTCGAATCCTGCTTCTGCTCCTCGGCCTTTTCACGGATCGCACGGATGGCGTCCGTCAGGATGCTCGGATCGTTCTGCAGCGCATCACGCATGATGCCGACGATTTCGGCCCGCTGGGCAGGTGTGAAGGATGTCGCCGGAGCTGCCAGAGCCTGACCGCCCACAAAAAAGGCCATTCCGGCAACAACGGCAGACGCGGTGGCAAGCAGAGGGTGTCTCAACGGAAAGCTCCGGATCAGCTGAAGGAAACACAGGACATCAGGTCCATACGGCATAAAGAAGGTCTGTGGCAAAGAGAAGACACCAACTCGCCTCTCCCACAAACAACAGATTCCCGTTATGAGGGAACAACAACCGGACCAGGACCCACGGCGCAGACCCGTCTGCCCGCGCCCGCCATCCGCGAAGGCCACGAGGCCGGACAGTCGTGACCAGACATTGGAGAAACGCCAGGTGGCGCATCGACAGCACCAGATTTCCACCCCGGACGCCACACAGGCCCGTCGCGTCTCTTCCCGCCTGCCCGCCTCACTGATGGCGTCGGTCGCCTCGGGCCTTCTGCTGGGCGCCTGCTCGTGGATCCCGGGCTCCCATCTCGTCGGCATCAGCGAAACATCCGCTCCCGCAGGCGGCAGCATCGGCACGGTCGTCGCTGACGAACCGCAGGCTGCCCTGGTCGGCCATGACGTGCTGGCCCGTGGCGGCAACGCAGCCGATGCCGCCACCGCGACGGCCCTGGCGCTCGGCGTCACCCTGCCGTCCCGTGCGTCTTTCGGCGGCGGTGGTGCCTGCCTCGTCAGCCGGCCGGGCGAAGTGGCACAGTCCATCACGTTCCAGACCCGCGCCGGCACCAGCAAGGGCGCCGATCGTCCGGCAGCCACACCGGCCGACTTCCGTGGCCTGTATCTGATGCAGCTCCATTACGGCACGGTCGATTTCAATGATCTGATCGCCCCGGCCCTCAATCTCGCCAGCACGGGCATCACTGTCAGCCGCACGCTGGCAGCCGATCTGGCCGCCGTGCGTCCGGCCCTTCTGGCCGATGACGGTGCCCGCGCCATCTTCGGCCGCGGCGACGCCTCCACTCTCGTGGCCGGTGACAGCCTGGCCCAGCCGCGCCTCGCAGGCTTCCTGGAGCGCATCCGGGTTGCCGGCGTCGGCGACCTCTATAACGGGGCTCTGGCTGACGTCTACGTGACCGCAGCCCAGAAAGCCGGGGGTGGCCTGAATGATGACGACATGCGCCAGACCCTTCCCCTCCAGACAGAAGCCCTGACGACGCGACAGGGCGGTGTGGATGCCTCCTTCCTGGCCCCGCCAGCCGATGGTGGCCTTGGAGCTGCCGTCCGCTACACGACGGGCGTCTCCGCTCAGGGCACTGTCGCTGCATGGCGCGCCTCCGGAAACACATCGCTCGCCGCCGCTCAGGCAGCCCTCAACAGCGGCCGTTCCGGTGGCGGCTCCCTTCCGGCCCTTCCGGCTTCGACGTCCTTTGTCGTGACCGACCATTCCGGCATGGCCGTGGCCTGCGTCCTGAGTGACAACAACCTGTTCGGAACCGGCCGTATCGCGGGCAGCACCGGCGTCGTGCTCGGCGCATCTCCCGCCCGTACACCCCAGCCGCTGCTCTCCGCCGCTGTCCTGCGTGACCAGCGCAACCTGCGCGCCGTCATTGCGGCCTCCGGCCAGAACGAAGCCGCCGATGCCGTTGGAGACGCTGCCCGCGCTGCCACACATGAAACCCCGATCCCGCATGAAGGGGCTGGTCGCATCAACGCCATCCTCTGCCACGGCAACGATTCGTGCCGCGGCTCCACAGACCCCCGCGCCGCTGGCCTCGCCGCCGGTACGACGAACGACAGCAGGAATTGACGAAAAAAACCCCGCCGATCTCCTGACCGGCGGGGCTTTTTCCTGACCCCGGCCCCTACCCGGTGAAACTTCGCACCAGACTTCCCGCCACCAATGACCAGCCGTCCACCACAACGAAAAAGATCAGCTTGAACGGCAGGGACACGGTACTGGGTGGCAGCATCATCATGCCAAGGCTCATCAACACGCTGGACACCACCAGATCGATGACCAGAAACGGCAGATAGAGCAGAAATCCCATCTCAAAACCGCGACGCAGTTCTCCGATCATGAAGGCCGGAACCAACACGCGCCACGGCGTATCCCCGATCTTCGCGGGCGGCTTCTCATGCGCGATGTTCAGGAACGTCGCCACATCCGCAGGACGTGCCGTCACCGCCATGAAATCATGGAACGGCTGGGCCGCGGCCGTCAGACCTTCCATTTCCCCGACACGCCCGGCCATCAGCGGTTCGATCCCCGCATCCCAGGATTTCTGAAGCGTCGGCTGCATCACAAACAGCGTCAGAAAGAGCGCCAGCCCGATCAGAACCGTATTGGGGGGCATCCCCTGCGCCCCCAGCGCACTTCGGAGCAGGGACAGGACGATCACGATCCGCGTAAACGCCGTGATCATCACCAGCAGGCTCGGCGCCAGCGACAGAACAGTGATCAGTGCCGTCAGCTGCACCAGCCGACTGGTCGTGCCTGCACCACCAGAAGCGCCATTCTGCCCCAGATCGATACTCACAGCCTGGGCATGCGCCAGATGCGGGAAAGCCAGACAGGCCAGCAATACGAAAACCGGGACCAGCCCCCGAAGTACGGACAGACCCTTCTTCATGCCACGTCCTCCGCGCCAGAAGCATCGAGCGCCGAAGCAAACGTGTCTCGCTCTGTCCAGTCCATCAGGATGTCCTGACTGCCGCCCGTCAGAACCAGCACTTCCCGTGCGCCATACCGAACGACCGAAAGACGCCGTGTCCGGTCCAAAGCCATCTGCCCCACAAGCGACAGCCCCGCCTGCCCGTCCCGCGCCCCGCTCTTTTTCTGCTCCAGCAAACGGAGAAGTGGCCGCGCACAGAAAATCAGCACAATAATGAAAATCAGAGCGGCAATCGCGTTCACGCACTCATGCAGGGTCATAGGTCAGTCATCCTCATTCCCTGACATGATGCCCACGACCGGTTAACGACCGCTTAATTGCCCGTCAGTTTTACTGAAAATGCCGCTCAAAAAGCAGAAACCCCCTGTCCTGAGCGCCCTGTCCCTGTCACAGATATTTTTCTGAATGTTTCTGCGCAGGACCAGACGTCGTGAACGCCCACCCCCAGACTATCCAGATTTTTCTTCCCTCCGGCGATCCACAAGGAATCCGGATCGCCTCCATCACCACCCGGATCGTGCAGGTTGTCGAAATCCCCCGCCTGCGACTGGAGGAATTTCTGGAGCGGCCTGAAGCCAACTCGGTCGGCATCTACATCCTGTTCGGTGAAAACGACGAAACGGAACGGCCGAAAGCCTATATCGGACAGACCGGAAATTTCGGAAACCGCCTGAAACAGCATAACGAGAAGAAGGGTCTCTGGTGGAACCGGGCCGTCGTCGCCTTCTCGCTCACCCAAAGCCTGACCGTCACACACGCGCACTATCTGGAATGGCTGGCCCACAGCCATGCCACACAGGCCCAGCGCTTTGAAATGGACAATGGCACAGGCGGTACAAGACCCCACACCTTGCCCGCGCTGGAAGCAGAATGTCGTGAAATTTTCGAAACAATCGATATCCTGCTGACAACTCTGGGGTACCCGATTTTCGAACCCCTCATCCGCAACCGTAATCCTGTCGCTGTCACTCAGACGACTGAACCTGTTCTGGATTCACAGAAACAGTCCATCCCAACCGAATTTTATTGTCACGCATCCGGCGTGGACGGACGCGCCCAATATACGCAAGAAGGCTTGGTGGTACTGGCAGGCTCTTATGGCCGCACTGAAGTTTCTGGCAGTTTTAATTATGCTCAGAAGCGACAGGTCATGCTGGAGCAAGGTCTTCTCCGCATTGAAGGCGACCGCATTTATTTCACCCGCGACGTACTGTTCAAAGCCCCAAGCCCTGCGGCCACCGTCCTGCTGGGACATTCAGTCAACGGCTGGACGAAGTGGAAAGACAGCATCGGAAGGACCTTAGAACAGGCTATGGATCGCTCTACGCCCGGTAACGACTGCGAAACCTGACGAAGCCCCCTCACACTCTTCTCCTGCAGCAGAATCGACGGCTCAGGCAACCATTTATTAAAGATTTCACGCCATCATGCGCTTCGCCGGGATTTTTCCGGCACCTGCATGATGGAGACTGTCTCGATGCGTAACATCGACCCAACCAGCGCAGGCGGCACCGACCTTTTCTCTTTGGGCCGTGACCGCATGAACTGGCTTCAGGCGCGCCAGCAGGTGCTGGCTGGCAACATCGCCAATTCCGACACACCAGACTACCAGGCCAAGGACGTCTCCCCGTTCGAGGCTGCAATGAGCGAATTCGACATCACGCCCACCGTCACCCAGCCCGGTCATATCGGTTACAACGCCTCAGGCACCCATACCATCGAGACCACATCCGAACAGTCCCTGGACGGTAACCAGGTTTCCCTGGACCAGCAGATGGAACAGGTCGCGGACGTGAACGACCAGCAGCATCTCGCCGTAAACGTCTATTCGAAATACCTGAGCATGTTCCAGACGGCGCTCGGCAAGTAAGGAGCCTGACGGATGAACCTGTCCACCACCATCGGCATTTCCGCAAGCGGCATGGACGCACAGGCCCAGCGCCTGCGCATCGTCGCGGAAAACCTCGCCAATCAGGATACGACCGGCTCCCAGCCCGGCGCGGATCCCTATCGTCGCAAGACCATTACCTTCGCCGAACATGTAGACGACGAAACGGGCGCCTCGACCGTGGATGTCCAGAATGTCGGACAGGACATGTCGGACTTCGACACCCGCTACGACCCATCCCATCCCGCCGCTGATGAGCGCGGCTACGTCAAGGTTTCCAACGTGGATTCCATGACCGAGATGATGGACATGCGTGAAGCCGAACGTTCCTACGAAGCCAACCTCAACGCTCTATCGAGCACCCGGACCATGCTGTCCCGTACACTCGATCTACTGAAGTAATCCAGATGCTCACATCCCTCACCCAGGCCCATAATGCCTACGCCGTTCAAAGTCTCCAGAGCCGTCTGCAGGGGGTTACGGACAATGTTGATGACGGCATCCAGTCATCCGCAACGACCGCCAGCAGCAGTTCCGGTACAGATTTCGGATCCATCCTGTCCCAGTCCGTCAGCAGTGTCATCGACGGTGGCCATGATGCCGAAACCAAGGCCGCACAGGGCCTGACAGGCGGCGGTGATATGACGCAGATCGTCACTGCGGTCTCCAATGCCCAGCTTGCCCTCCAGACCACGACCGTGATCCGCGACCGCATGGTTCAGGCGTATCAGGACGTGATGAAAATGACGATCTGACCATGCAGGCCATCGATCTCGGCGCCATTCTGGAGCAGACCTTCCTCGTCGCTCTCAAGCTGAGTGCTCCTGCTCTTCTGACCGCGCTCGGGGTCGGTCTTCTGGTTTCGCTCGTACAGGCTGTCACCCAGCTCAATGAAGCCACGCTGTCCTTCGTACCGAAAGTTCTGGCCATCGGTGCCGTCATGGTCATGGCTGGCTCCTTCATGACCGCGACACTGATCAGCTTTACCCGACATCTCTTCGACCAGCTCATCCTCGTCGGTACCACCTGAGCCCCCGCCTTCCGGATCCGGAGTTGACTGACATGCCTGTGTCCGGATTTTCCGGTCTGAAAGACGCTCTGCTGTGAATGCTGGTCTTGCCGGTCCGGGCGGAGCAAGCGCGCTACAGAGGCTGGATCTCAGTGGACCGGCCCTGAGCGTTTGGGCCCTCGCCTTTGTTCTGGTCCTTTCCCGCACCGGGGCGGTCGTCATGGTCATGCCGGGTCTTGGCGAACAGTCCATGCCCATGATGATCCGTGCGGGATGCGCCATCACCCTCACGGTCCTGCTCCTTCCACTCGTCGCCCCCCTGCTGATGCAGGGCCATCTGGATGCACTGGCCCCGCTGGGGCTCTGCGGCATGATCGCCGTCGAGCTCTTTGCCGGGATCCTGATCGGCTGGATGGCGCGTCTGATCTGCATGGCCCTCCCGATTGCCGGGCAGATCATCGCGGTCTGCATGGGGATTTCGAGCGTTCTTCAGCCGGACCCCGATCTGGGTTCGGGCAGTTCCGCGCCTGCCCGCTTCCTGAACCTGCTGGCGCCTCTCGTGCTTCTCGTGACCGGCGCATATATCCTGCCCGTCCGCGCGATCCTCGGCAGTTACAGCATCATTCCGCCGGGAGGAGCCCTGCTTGCCGCTGCTTCTCACGCACACTGGAACCTGCTGGGCGATTCCGCGCAGGGCATCATCCAGCTCACGGAACGCAGCTTCGCCCTCGGGCTGGAGCTCAGTGCGCCATTTCTGATCCTGTCGCTTGTCTGGCAGGGCATGCTCGGCATCATGACTCGTCTGCTCCCCACCCTGCAGATCTATAATGCCGCCAGTCCTCTTCAGCTTCTTGGCGGCATCGCTCTTCTGGGCCTCACGCTGAGCACCATGGTTACGATCTGGCAGGGGCAGGCTTTCGACGTCCTCCGGGCCCTTCCAGGACTTTGAAGCATGTCTGATTCCGACGACAAGACAGAAGCCCCGTCCTCACAACGCCTTCAGAAGGCGCGTGAGGACGGGCAGATCGTCATGTCCCGCGAGGCCATGAATTTCGTGGCTCTTCTGGGCGGATTTGCAGGAATTTTCATGGTCCTGCCATATCTGGTGACGGACTTTGTACACGTCATGCAGGTCCTCATGGCCAATGCTGGTACGGTCCCGATGGCACAGGGGGGCCTGCTCAACAGTACGGACCACGCCATTGAAGCCGGACTGAAGCTGGCCGTACCAATGGCAGCGACCGTCGCCGTGCTCTGTCTGGGGGGCGGGTTCCTGCAGACAGGGTTCCTCATCCATCCCGAATCCCTGCTTCCGAAATTCGAACGGATTTCTCCTCTGGCTGGTTTCAAGCGCATTGCCGGTGGCGGAACCCTTCCCGATACGTTCAAGGCCCTCGCGAAATTTGCGATTTTTGCCGTGGTCCTTTGGAATATTTCCAAAGGTGCCATCCCGAGCGCGCCGCGGATGGTCGGGCTGGAACCCGGCCCCCTCCTGAAAATGATGACAGATCTCGGCTTCAGGGCCGCATCTGCCATGATTCTGGCGCAACTGGTCATCGCCGGCTTTGATATTTTCTGGATGCGTTTCCGGCATATCTCCAAACTGAAGATGAGCCGCGAAGACCTCAAGGACGAGTACAAAAACACGGAAGGCGATCCGCACGTCAAAGGCCGCCAGAAAGCCCTGCGCGCAAAAGCGGCCAGGCAGCGCATGATGGCTGCCGTCAAGACAGCGACCGTTGTCGTCACCAATCCGACGCATTACGCCGTCGCACTCGTTTACGAGAGAGGTGGCGGTGGCGCGCCCAGGATCGTCGCAAAAGGCATGGACGATGTCGCGGCGCGCATCAGAGACATCGCACAGGACAACCGGATCCCGATTGTGGCCAATCCGCCCCTGGCCCGTGCGCTTTTCACCCTTCCCCTCGACAGCGAAATCCCTGCTGAGCATTTCAAGGTCGTCGCGGCCATCATTGCCTATGTCTGGAAACTCAAACGCCCTGCCAGCCGTTCTGCTCCCCTGCGATAGACACAGCCGCCGGTCCTGAAAAAATCTTTCCTGGAAGCGACCATACCCCTTGGCGACAGGGGGGTCAGGCATGATATGTCTGAACGAGAACATTTTGCGAACACAGGAAGCCGGCAATCGCGGAAATCACGGCTCTTTGCGAGAGTGGCCGCCCGGTCTATCGTATCCTGGAAACGCCAGCCCAAACCTATTGCGAGGATTGAATGGACAAGACCAAGGCGCTTGAAGGCGCACTCAGCCAGATTGAGCGTGCCTTCGGCAAAGGCTCGATCATGCGCATGGGCCAGCGCCCGAAAGTGGAAACCAATGTGATTTCCACCGGGTCCATCGGGCTGGACATCGCGCTGGGGATCGGCGGCATGCCCCGCGGCCGTATCGTCGAAATCTACGGACCGGAAAGCTCCGGCAAGACCACCCTCGCCCTTCACGTTCTGGCTGAAGCCCAGAAGAAGGGCGGGACCGTGGCCTTCATCGATGCGGAACATGCACTCGATCCGGGGTATGCCCGCAAGCTTGGCGTCAACAT
Source organism: Gluconobacter oxydans (assembly GCF_006539685.1). Classification (GTDB taxonomy): domain Bacteria; phylum Pseudomonadota; class Alphaproteobacteria; order Acetobacterales; family Acetobacteraceae; genus Gluconobacter; species Gluconobacter oxydans. The sequence goes on along the minus strand of NZ_BJNM01000019.1, from coordinate 16,239 downwards.
CGACGATCTTCTCCTGAGCCAGCCGGATGCCGGCGAACAGGCGCTGGAAATTGCCGACACGCTGGTCCGTTCCGGCGCCGTTGACGTGCTGGTCGTGGACTCCGTGGCTGCCCTCGTTCCCCGCGCCGAGCTTGAAGGCGACATGGGCGACAGCCATGTCGGCCTGCATGCCCGTCTCATGAGCCAGGCCCTCCGCAAGCTCACGGGAACGGTCTCGCGCTCCAACACGCTCGTCATCTTCCTGAACCAGATCCGCATGAAGATCGGCGTGATGTTCGGCAATCCGGAAACGACAACTGGCGGTAACGCGCTGAAGTTCTACTCGTCCATCCGCCTCGACATCCGCCGCATCGGGTCCATCAAGGACAAAGACGAGGTTGTCGGCAACCAGACGCGCGTCAAGGTCGTGAAGAACAAGATGGCGCCTCCGTTCCGTCAGGTCGAGTTCGACATCATGTACGGAGAAGGCATCAGCAAGATGGGCGAACTGCTCGATCTGGGCGTGAAGGGCAACATCGTCGAGAAATCCGGCGCCTGGTTCTCCTTCGACAGCCAGCGCATCGGACAGGGCCGTGAAAACGCCAAGCAGTTCCTGCGCGAACATCCGGAAATGGCCTCCGAAATCGAGCGTCGCATCCGCGCTGAAGCCGGTGTCCTCTCCGACGCCCTGATGACGGATCCGGAGCCCGACGCAGACGGCACCCCGGAAGACTGAAACGAAAAAGGGCTCCTTCCGGAGCCCTTTTTTATGCCGTGTGACTGTCGAGGAGAAGGTCGTCAGGCGGCGATCTTGCTCCGGACACGATCCCAGAGCTTTGCACCCTTGATGATTGCGCGGGCGATCATCGGCGTCGTCGTCGGCCGCAGCAGACGCGGGTCATAGCCGGAGAACCGGCGGTCATCCTCGTCCAGACAGAGCTGCATCAGGTCTGGAAGACTGATGTCCATCGTCGTCATGTCCTTGGCACCCGTGACCGTGAAATTGTTGTCCTGGGTGTGCTCTTCCCCGTTCTCGTCAATCGAACGGGCCAGCCCCATGCGCTCATAGGCCAGGAACAGCCAGACCCCGATCACACGCAGCTCGAACCACGGCCGTTTCCAGAACGGCATGGTCGCCCGGTGCCAGGCCAGCCAGTTCGCGAACAGCAGGATATGGCGGCATTCTTCCTGCATCACCGGCTCGAACGTCTCGATCAGTTCCTGCGGGAACAGCCCGGCGCGCTCGGCCAGAGCGAACAGACCGAACGCAAAGAAGCTGTCCACACATTCCGAGAAACCCGTGACCAGATATGCCCATTCCGTATCCTTCGGCCTCACATACGGAGGCTCCGGCGCCATCGGAATGTTGTAGGCCTCGACCAGCTTGGTCAGGACTTCCTTGTGCCGGTTCTCTTCCCAGGCATTGCGCGACAGCGCGTCCTTCATGTCCGGATCGGTGATCATGTCCGCATAGGCGGCCATGCGCAGGCGGGCCTTGCCCTCGGTCTGGACCGCAATATCCCAGATCGGCAGCGACGTGATGCGATGCAGCGTCTCCGGATCCAGCTTCGGCCAGTCGATCACGGACGGCTTGTACGGATTGAACGTATCGCGGAACATCGCGGCGACGGCCCGTTTGTGCTCTTCCGTACCAGGCTTGAGCGGCCCCTGGATCGGGCTGCTCCAGTGGCGCGCTTCGTAATCAACGCGCTCGAGCGTCTTCTCCGACGGTGCATCGGGAAGATGGGAATAGATTTCGGCCAGACTTTTCATGACTGTGTTCGCGGCGTGCCGGACAGGCACGCCGTGCCCCTTGGAGCTTGTAGTTTTTACTTGAGTTCGGTTGCCGAGTGGATGATGCGGTTCACGAGGCCATAGGCAATGGCTTCATTGGCCGACATCCAGTAGTTCCGGTCCGTGTCCTTGGCGACCTTTTCGTAGGTCTGCCCGGTTTCCTTGGCGAAAATCCGGTTCAGACGCTCGCGCATCTTGATGATCTCGCGGGCTTCGATATCGATATCCGTTGCCGGACCACGCACGCCACCCATCGGTTGATGCAGCAGGAAGCGTGTGTTCGGCAGGCAGACGCGACGCTCGGGACGGCCAGCGGCGTAGATCAGCGCACCGGCGGAGGCGACCCAGCCCGTTCCGATCATGTTGATCGGCGCAATCGAATCCACGAAACGGATCATGTCATGGATGGTGTCACCACTCTCCACATGACCACCCGGCGAGTTCACATACACGTCGATCGGCTTGTCGGACGTTCCGGCCAGCGCCAGAAGGCGACCGGTGACATCACGGGCGATCTTGTCGTTGATACCGCCGAAGATCAGGACTTTCCGCTGATCGAACAGACGGCCCTCAAGCTCGCTGATTGGGCTGTTCAGCGTCTTGTTGTCGTCTTCCCGGGTTTCGGGCTCCGGAGCATCCGGCTCGTCGTCCAGGCGGGTCGGGGTCATTCTGGTGATATCCATATCGTTTCCAGATCCAGCATGCATCTTCATACCCCCTATCCTGCGCTTCGTTTTCGTCGGTGCCAAGTCCTCCTTCGGATCGGGCTTCCGATCCGGACCGACAGGAACTCTCGCCATCCCTGCCACGAACCGCTAGTCTCCGCCGCATTTGGACATTCTACAGACGGCAGGAACGGCACAGTGGTCCCAGGGAACAGCAGGCAGCCCATGACAGCGGCGACACGCAGGACTGCGGGGAAAATCCCGTTTCTCCTGCTGATGACCGCGCCGCTGCTGGCGGCCTGCCAGCATCAGGACGCAACGGACACCGTAACCGGCTGGTGGCACAACTTTGAAGGTGGCGAGATTGCCAAGCTGCGCGCCCCGCCGCCGGGCGAGAACCTGCGCTATCCGCATGTCGGCCGTACCCCGACGCAGGCCCCCGACCTTCCGACGCCCGAGGCACGTCTGTCACTAACGACACAGCTTGAAGCCCAGCGGAACCTGGCCCAGCGCGAAAGCGCGGCCCAAGGCGCTCTGCCGACCATTCCCCCGCCCCCCAAACCTGTCCCGGCTGCCACCACAGCCAATACGGAACAGAGCGGCATGACCATGACGACAGTCGGACAGCCGGAACCGGAAAGCCCTTCCGCCATCAATCCGGCGCCCGATCTGGCGCCCGATCATCTGGCGACGACATCGGCCCCCAATGCTTCCGCACCGGCAAAAAAGACGGCTCCCTCCGCCCCGGCAGCAGAAGCCGAACTCCCCGCCGTCGTCGCAAAATCCATCCCCCCGACCCCGCCGGGCCAGTTCCCGAAAATCGGTGATCTGCCTCCGCCCCCACCGCAGTTCCCGGGCTTCGACCTGCCGCGTGATGCAATGGTCAGTGATCCCGTTCGTCCGGATATCGACACGTCCACGCCCGAAGGCACCCTGATCCGCTTCCAGCCCGCAACGGACCACGTCACGGGTGATCCGCAGGGCGATTACCAGCACATTGTTTCTCTGCGCGGGAACAGGCGCCTGACCATCCTTGGCTTCGGGGCCTTCATGAGCGCGGATGCGGCCCTCGCGCCCGCGGACCAGAACCGGGAAATCGCGCTGGGCCTGCTGCGCGCCCGGGTGGTCGCCCGCGCCCTGATCGCACGCGGCGTGCCCGCATCCGCAATCATTCTCCGGGCGGAAGCCATTGGCGACGGCGTCCGGGTTACGATCAACGACTGACGCAGCAAGCAGCCCGGAAGGCGACATTGTGAGATCGGGAACAGTCAGGCTGTTCCACTCCTGAAAAAACCTGTCTATCGTCGCTGCTCCCTTTCACCCTCTGTCCCAGAGCTGGTCATGACCGAAGAGTTCCACCGCATCCGCCGCCTGCCGCCCTACGTGTTCGCTGAAGTGAACAAGGCCAAGGCCGCCGCGCGAGCCGCCGGTGACGACATCATCGATCTGGGAATGGGCAATCCCGACAGCGCGCCCCCGGCTCATGTCGTGCAGAAGCTGATCGAGACGGTCGGCAATCCCCGCGCGCATGGCTATTCCGTCAGCCGCGGCATTCCGGGCCTGCGCAAGGCCATGGCGAACTATTACGAGCGCCGGTTCAACGTCTCGCTGGACCCGGAAACCGAGGTCATCGCGACCCTTGGCTCCAAGGAAGGCCTGGCCAATCTGGCCGCCGCCATCACGAGCCCCGGCGACACGATCCTGGTCCCGAACCCGTCCTATCCGATCCACCAGTTCGGCTTCATCATCGCCGGTGCGTCCGTCCGCTCGATCCCGGCCACGCCGGATGAGGACATGCTCCGCGCGCTCGAACGTGCCGTTCGGCACTCGGTCCCCAAGCCGACGGCCCTGATCGTCAACTTCCCGTCCAACCCGACAGCCTTTGTCGCGAACCTTGATTTCTACAAGGAACTCGTAGCCTTCGCGCGCCGGGAAGAGATCTGGATCCTGTCCGATCTGGCGTATGCGGAAATCTATTTCAACGAGAACGAACCGCCCCCGTCCCTGCTCGCCGTTCCGGGCGCAAAGGACGTGGCCGTCGAGTTCACGTCCATGTCCAAGACCTATTCCATGGCAGGCTGGCGCATGGGCTTTGCGGTTGGCAACCCAAGGCTGATCCAGGCCCTCACGCGTATCAAGTCCTATCTGGATTATGGCGCCTTCACCCCGATCCAGGTCGCGTCCGTCGCTGCCCTGAACGGCCCGCAGGACTACGTTTCCGAAATCCGCGCCATGTACAAGGACCGCCGCGACGTGCTGCTGCGCGGCCTTCAGAGCGCAGGATGGGACGTCCCCGCACCGGCAGGCTCGATGTTCGCCTGGGCGCCCATCCCGCCCGCTTTCGCCGAAATGGGCAGCGTCGCTTTCTCCAAGCTGCTTCTCAAGGAAGCTGGCGTGGCGGTTGCGCCCGGTCTCGGATTCGGGGAATACGGTGAGGGCTTTGTCCGGATCGGACTTGTCGAAAACACCCAGCGGCTGCGTCAGGCGACACGGGCCATCAAGGGCTTCATGTCCCGGCACGGCGCCGGGGCCGGAACCGCTGACCTTCTTGGAGCTGCATCATCGTGAAACCACTGCGGATCGGACTGGCTGGACTCGGGACTGTCGGGATCGGTGTCATTCGTCTCCTGCGTGAGAACGCTGACATGATTACCGCCCGGGCCGGCCGGCCGATCGAAGTCGTGGCCATCACGGCCCGGGACCGTAACCGCGACCGCGACGTGGACCTGTCCACCATGCGCTGGCACGACAGCGCCACCGCCGTGGCGCAGGACCCGGAGATTGACGTCGCCGTCGAACTCATCGGCGGCTCCGAAGGCCCGGCCCGCGAGATGGTGCGCACCGCGCTCGAACGCGGCCTGCCGGTCGTGACCGCCAACAAGGCACTCGTGGCCCTGCATGCCGACCGTCTCAGCCGCCTGTCCTCGGAAAAGAATGCACCCCTCCTGTTCGAGGCGGCCGTGGCTGGGGGCATCCCCGCCATCAAGCTCGTCCGCGAAGGACTGGCGGCCGACCGTCTGCTCAGCGTCGGCGGCATCCTGAACGGCACCTGCAACTACATCCTGACCGAAATGCGCGCCACGGGCCGGGACTTCACCGACGTCCTGACCGAAGCGCAGGCCAAGGGCTATGCCGAAGCCGAACCGTCAACGGACGTGGATGGCTGGGACACGGCCCACAAGCTGGCCATCCTTGCCGGCCTGGCCTTCCAGCCCGTCGCGTTCGACACCCTGTCCGTGCAGGGTATCCGCGACATCACCGCGACCGATCTGAAATTCGCCGATCAGCTCGGATACCGCATCAAGCTGCTCGGCATGGCCCGGCAGGCCGAAAACGGCACCGTCGCCGCCTGGGTGCGTCCGTGCCTCGTCCCGGCCAGCGCCCCCATCGCCAGCGTCGAGGGCGTCTTCAACGCCGTCTCCACGCAAGGCGTGTTCAGCGGCCCCATGACCATTTCCGGTCGCGGCGCCGGCGAAGGCCCGACCGCCAGCGCCGTCGTCGCCGATCTGATCGATCTGGCGCGGGGAACCGCCATTCCCGTCTGGGGTACGCAGTCCGTTCCGGCCCCCGTCGCCTGCGCGAATCTCGCTGATTTGAACAGCGCATTTTATTTACGTGTGAACGTTCAGGACCGTTCGGGCGTAATGGCTGACCTGACATCGGTTCTTCGGGACCATGATGTCTCTGTTCACTTTGTTTCCCAGCATGATGCTGCAACAGGATGTGCTGACCTGGCGATCGTAACCCATCAGGTTCCTGAAAAGGCCATCCACGCAGCTGCCACAGCGCTTGCGGCTCTTCCTGTCGTGACAGGAAAGCCACTGGTGCTCAAAATCGAGGATCCCCTTGCGTGATCGACCCTCAGAATGTTCTCCCGTACCGCGTCACTGACCGTAATCTTGCTCTCGAGCTCGTCCGTGTAACGGAAGCGGCCGCAATCGCTTCCGCCCACTGGACCGGTCGCGGCCAGAAGAACGAAGCCGATGGCGCCGCTGTGCAGGCCATGCGCGCTGCGTTCGACACCGTCGCCATCGATGGCGTCGTCACCATTGGTGAAGGCGAGATGGACGAAGCCCCGATGCTCTACATCGGCGAGAAAGTCGGCTCCGGTGGCCCGGCCATGGACATCGCGGTCGATCCGCTCGAAGGCACCAATCTCTGCGCCAAGAGCCTGCCCAACGCCCTGACGGTCGTGGCCCTCGCCGAGCGCGGCAAGTTCCTCCACGCGCCTGACATCTACATGGAAAAGATCGTCGTCGGCCCCGATCTTCCCGAAGGCGTGGTGGATCTGGATGCCTCGATCGGCAACAACCTCCGTTCGCTGGCCAAGGCCAAGAAGCGCGATGTTTCGGACATGGTTCTCTGCGCACTTGACCGCGAAAGACATGAAGAGATGATCGCCCATGCCCGCGAAGCCGGCGCGCGCGTCATGCTCCTGAGCGACGGTGACGTGGCGGCTGCCATCGCCACCTGTATCGATGGCAGCGGCGTGGATCTCTATGCCGGTTCGGGTGGCGCTCCCGAAGGCGTTCTGGCCGCCGCAGCCATCCGCTGCATGGAAGGCCAGATGCAGGGCCGCCTCCTGTTCGAGGATGACAGCCAGCGTGAGCGTGCCCGTGAAATGGCCAACGGCCTCGATCCGGCCCGCAAGCTCTTCCTGCACGACATGGCCTCCGGTCACGTCCTGTTCTCCGCAACAGGCGTCACATCCGGCCCGCTGCTGAAAGGCGTGGAACGTCCGAGTCCGACCCGGGCCCGCACACATTCCATCGTCATGCGTTCAAAATCCGGCACGGTGCGCTATATAGAAAGCCACCATACCTTCAAACCGAAGGCGCAAGCCGCTTCCTGAACGGAGAACCATGCTCGCAGACGATACGGGTGCCGTCCTCGGCGTAACCCGAAGTGCAGGACACCGCCGCTGGATCTGGCGCGATCCCCGCCTGGCGGAAGCAGACAACCGCTTGGCACTCGCCCTGGCCCAGCAGGCCGGTATTCCCGAACTTCTGGCCCGTATCCTCTCGGCACGCGGCGTCGCCCCACCCGACGCCTCCTCCTTTCTCAATCCCCGTCTGCGCGACGCCATGCCTGACCCGTCCTGTCTGCAGGACATGGACCGGGCCGCCGAACGCCTCGCCCAGGCTGTGCGCAACCGCGAGCATGTTGGCCTGTTCGGCGACTACGACGTGGACGGCGCCTGCGGAACTGCCCTCGTCTGCGACACACTGCGCGAACTGGGCTGCACCGTCAGCACCCACATTCCCGACCGCCTGACCGAAGGCTACGGCCCCAATACCGCAGCCCTTGAAAACCTGCTTTCCCAAGGCGCCACCCTTCTGGTCTGCATCGACTGCGGCACGGCAGCGATCGATATCCTCAACGGCCTAACCGACCGCGCCGATATCATCGTGCTCGATCACCACAAACCCGACGGCGCGGCCCTGCCGAAAGGCATCGTAGTCAATCCGAACCGTCTGGACTGCACCTCCGGTCTGGGCAGCATCTGCGCCACCGCCGTCGCCTTCCTCACCATGGTCGCCACGATCCGCCACCTGCGCCGCTGTAACTGGTTCGATGAAGATCAGGTCATTCCCGACCTGCTCAAACGCCTCGACCTCACGGCGCTGGCGACCATCTGCGACGTCATGCCCCTGACCGGCCTAAACCGCGCCTTGGTCATGCAAGGTCTGCGCGTCATGTCCCGCGGCGAGCGCCTCGGGCTGGCCACGCTCTCCTCCGTTGCAGGCGTAAAGGAAGAAGCCAGCGCCATGGCCTGCGGCTTCGCCCTCGGCCCCCGCATCAATGCCGGTGGCCGCATCGCACAGGCCGATCTGGGTCTGAAACTCCTACTGTCGGATGATGTCGTGGAAGCCCGCGCCCTCGCCGAACAGCTCGACCGCGTCAACCGCCAGCGCCAGACCGTCGAATCCACAATCCTCGATTCCGCCATGGAACAGGCACAGCAGCAGCTCGATGCGGGCCACGCCGTCATCTTCCTGCACGGTGAAACATGGCACCCCGGCGTCGTCGGCATCGTCGCAGGCCGCCTGAAAGAGCGCTACAACCGCCCTGCCCTCGTCGCCGCCCTGACGGATGGCGTCATCAAAGGCTCGGCCCGCTCCGTTCCGGGACTGGACCTCGGGACCGCCATCATCGCAGCCCGCCAGAACGGCCTGCTGCTCAGCGGCGGCGGGCACGCCATGGCTGCCGGCTTCTCGCTTTCGGCCGATCGTGCCGACGAGTTCCACAGCTGGCTCGACAGTCAGCTTTCCGGCGCCCTCACCCTCCCCAAACAGGACGCCCTGAAGCTCGACGGCATCATGACTCTGGCCGGCGCCTCAGTCGCGGTGGCGGACCAGCTCGCCCGGCTGGAACCTTTCGGCCCCGGCAACGAGGAACCGGTCCTCGCCATCAGCAATGTCCGCTGCGTCAAAAGCGAGCGTATCGGCAAGGATGGCAACACCCTGCGCGTCATCCTGCAAGGCGAGGACGGAGGCACACGCCTGCGTGGCCTGGTCTTCCGTGCAGCCGACAAACCCTTCGCCGCCCTGCTGGAAGACCGCTCCATGCCACTGGTCCATGTCGCAGGCACATTACGGGCCGAGACATGGCAGGAGAGAAAAAATCTGTCTTTTTTCATTTCTGACGCTGCCCCCGCTTGACGGACGCAGGAGCCACCCCTATACACCCGCTCACGCCTCCAGTCCCGTTCGTCTAGAGGCCTAGGACACCGCCCTTTCACGGCGGCAACACGGGTTCGAATCCCGTACGGGACGCCACGGCTTTCAGCCAAAAACAGCTTTTCCGCCATGTCAGGTAATGGTCTCCTGAGACCGCTACAGACGCTGACCTTCTGCGTTCAGGCGCGGATACAGCGGTGTCTTTTTTAAGTGATCTGAACTCTGGTTGTTCTCAGCCATTGAGTTGTCTCCTCAATGGAGGCGCTCATGCCTTTTCCAGACCGCACTTTCCCTGATGCTCCTGAAAACCCGCGTAACCGGGCTCAGTCTGTGCTTGCTCCATTATTTATGGTGAGCATCTGAGAATGGCCCATGCACGAACGGAAGACACAGCTTCCGCATCGCAGGGCAAAGAGGCTCTGTTCTGGAAAAAACCGAGAATTGTGGCGATCCCCGTATGCAATGAGGAAGACCACATCGTCGCCTGTCTCCTCGCCCTGGCAGCGCAAACGTCCCTTCCGGACAGGGTCGTTCTGTGGATCAACAATACGACGGACGAGACCTGTGATCGGGTTCTCTCTGTAGCCCACAGGCTTCCGTTTGAACTGGAAACGGTCACGGCCTGCTATCCCCCGGCCATTGCGAGTGCCGGACAGGCGCGCCGCGACGCCATGGCTCATGCCGCCAGAACTGCATCTCCTGATGCGATCCTCCTGACCACGGACGCCGACAGCGAAGTCGCCACTGACTGGATCGACAGCATTCTTGCAGCCTTTATCCAGTATCCTGTGGAAGCGGTTTTCGGGCGGGTCCTGCTCCTGCCTGAAGAATACAGGAAGATTCCGCTTCATCTGCACGAAGATGAACAATCCGAACGGGCCTATGGCGCGCTTCTGGAGCAGATCGGGCTTCTGCTGAGCTCCGAACCCCATGACCCGTGGCCACGGCATCTGGAACATTCAGGCGCCAGTATCGCCGTAACCCATGCGGCCTGGCGCAGGGTGGGGGGCATTCCGGACGTGCCTTCCGGAGAAGACCGGGCATTCGCCAGGGCCCTGCGACAGAACGGCATTGCGGTTCGTCATGCGCCCCAGGTGCAGGTCTATGTCTCGGCGCGCCTTCAGGGGCGTGCTCGCGGTGGAATGGCGGAAACTCTGGCGCGGCGCCTGATCGCCCAGGACGAATATATTGACGATGCCTTCGAACCCGTCTCCCGGCGCCTGCTGCGCATCCGCAGAGAACTCGCGTACTGGCAGAGCCAGTCTTCTTTCCTCGATATCCCCTATCCGGACTTTCCTGTGGTCTGCATCCGCAGGAAGGAACTGCCCCAACATCATGAACGGGCCTTACGGGTTCTCAAGCGCCTTCGTCAGATAAACCGCCGCTCAATGGAGAATTTCCCGATCGGGACAGCCGGTCAATACGATATCCCTCCCCCTGTTCTGACAGGTCCGGAACCCAGTGTCTTTCATGGCAGGCCCGGATAAAATATTCGGCCGCTTCACTCCCGGTGCAGGGCGTATCCGTCTGTCCGGTCCAGTTGACGATCAGGATATGGCCGTTGGATTTGAGACTCTCCATGACCATCCCCGCAAGACTGCGGATGTCTTGTGGCGTCAGAAAATAAAGCAGCTCGGAGATCAGAACGAGATCACAGCCCGAAGCGTCTGCCGCAGGATAATCTGAAGGCAGGAAGGCTTTCAGAAAGCTGACATGCTCCTGCCCCTCACACCGCCGTCCTGCAATCGCCAGAGCATTTTCCGACGCATCGACCGCCAGAACACGCCCGCAATGCTGCGCCAGCGCCAGAGTACCGACGCCGATCGCACATCCGAGTTCCACCGCAAAGAAAATGGGCGAGGCCGGAAGAGATTCCAGAACCCGAGACAGTTTCTGGCGCTCATACGGACTGCTTTCAAAGCCCCATGGGTCGGGATTATCCTGAAAGAGGCGTTCAAAGACCTCCGGTTTCCATGTCCCCGCACTCATGACGCGATGAAGATTTCATAGGGCTGAAGCATTTTCTCCAGCAGATGTTCGGGAAGAACAAAGCCGCCCGCATCATCATCTACGACCAGCCCCCTCTGGCTTCGATGTGCCTCAATGGCATCCCGTTTCCTGTCCAGAAACGGCCGGATATCAAGCCGCCAGCCTGCCGGGGTGGCCTCATCAAGTTCCATTTCAGGTGGCAGCGTCAGCCCCCAGACAGGGTACGACAGAAGCCGCAGATACGGCAGCAGCGCCTTCAGCTTTTGCCCCATCATCCAGACAGCCTCGTGATCGCAGTGCGGATCATACCGCCAGGGGACCAGAACCGTCTGACACCCATAGCGACCGATCATTTCCGCAAGATGACGGATGACGGCATCGAAACTGTCGCCGTATGTTGGAACACCTGCATCCTGCAATTCCAGAAACAGCAGCCGCTCGGAAGGAAGGCCGAGCACTGCCGCCGCGTCCCGGCTTTCCTCCTGACGAAGCCGCGCAATCCGCGCAGGCGGCCATGTCACTGAACCAGGATGGGACGCGGAACCGTCAGAAACGATCACAACCAGCGGCGGATGCCCCTCCCTCACCGCAGAGGCAATAAATCCCCCACATCCCAGACTTTCATCATCCGGATGCGGGGAAAGAATAAGCGCGGTTCCAGGGGCAATCGTCTCAAGGGGCGCAACCGGAAACTCTGCAAAATGTTGAAGCATATCCCGGACTTTCATAAGCCACCCTCTGGCCAGTCATGTCTGACAAACCATGCCGCGCCTTCTGTCAGGGCCTCGTCCGGAGCGGGCTGTCGCAGATAAGTCGCCAGATCCCGCATGACCTGCTCGACCGCCCGCCCTTTTACAAAAGCCGAAAGGCCCAGACCCCGCTGCACCAGCGTGATCAGTTCCAGGGCCGCGCGTTCAACGGCCAGCCGCGCCAGATTGACAGTCGCCGTAACCTCCTCGGGGGACAGGCCCGGACAGTCACCCGCCGCCTGAGCAGCCTGCTCGACCCACAGGGAGGCTGTCTTCTGAAGAATCATGGCCTCTCCGATCCGGCAGAGCTGATGCGGGTTGTCAGCCCGCTTGCGGGCCAGCAGTTCTTCCCTCAGCAGATCAACCAGCCGATCTACAGCGCCCAGCGCAACAGCCGATCCGCGCCAAGCTCCCGCAGAAAACTCAGGCTGTCGCAGATAATCCCCCGCAGACCCCAGAATATCCTGAGCAGAAACCGTCAGACCGCTAAAATCATAGGCTCCCGTGCCACTTGCCTGCATCCCGGTCAGCTTGCCCGGTCCTGGCCGCCTGCGAGCGGGATCCGTGGTCGGCACGAGGAGCATGACCGACTCTTCCTGCTCGGTCGTTGCAGTGATCAGCGCAAGACCAACCTCACTGACACCGCTGGCAAATCCCTTGATCCCAGAAAGCCTGTATGTTTCGCCATCCTTTCGCAGCCTCACAGATGGCTCGCCATCCGTAACCCATATCCCGGCCAGAACCCCGTTTTTCAGCGTGGTGGCCAGGCTATAACGCTGCTCTGGCGTGCCATACAGCGCTACAAGACGGACAACATTCACATGCCCTTCAAGACACCGTCCCAGAGACAGGCTCAAATAACCCGTCCGCCGCAGAAGCAGCGACAGAAGCCGCCCCCCGTCACGTGGGGAGGCCAGTCCCAGCCCACCTTCCTCAACAGAAAGAAGGGCATCCAGCGCCCCGATCTGTCGCAGGGATTTCAGGAGGTCTGACGGGAACAGATTTTCTGCTGGCGTGAAGGGCCTGACTTTCCAGTCCGCGAACAGATGCTTCAGTCTGGTCCGAAAGGCAGACCCTTCCCCCTCCGTCATTTCATGACCAGAATTCAACATGCCCTGTGACCCTTCCACGCAGCCCGTTCTGGGCAACGTCTGTAAGTCAGGCAGGGATCCCGATTAAAATCGCAGCGCCGGTCACTATTCTGCGGGAATGGAGCTGGCGCCCATCCTCCGTCCTGTCATGCCCCCTCAGCGACCGGTGAATGCGTCTCCGGCATCCCCCACGCAAACAGACAGGCCACAGCTGCCCCTGTCAGCCCCAGAACCACGAACGTCGTATTGAACCCATAGCCCGACGCCAGCGCCCCCCCTGCAAGATTGGACAGCAGCGCCCCGATCGTTCCCAGCGCCAGCCCCAGCCCAATCAGCAGATTACGCCGTCCGCTACCGGAAGCGATGTCCGAAAGGATGGCATAGAACAGCACCAGAATGATGCCTGAAGACAAGCCGTCAAGGATCTGGACCAGAACCAGCGTCGGCCAGTCCGCGCTCAGGATGACGAGACCGTCCCGCAGGGGTTGCAGGGCGAGTGCGAACACGAACAGCGGCTTGCGTGGCCATTGCGGCGCCTTCTTGCCCACGAGCAGGGCCACAGGCGCCATGGTGATCTGGGCCACCACGATGCAGATGGCCGTCACGCTTGCCGGATCGCCAAGATGGAAAAAGGCATAACGCTCGATCATGAGCGGGACCACGGCGCCATTGGCAACATTGAAGAGCAGATAGGTCGCCAGAAAAACGGCCAGCCGCGCTTCGGAAAGGAGTGTGCAGATGGCCTGCAGTGTCTGCTGCAGCGAGGCAGCATCCCGCGACTGTTCGGAAGGGACGTCCGCACGTTTCGAAAAGCCCCCGACCAGCAGCAGACTGACGGCCGCAAGGCCGCCCACACCCCACAGGGGCGCAACAGGTCCCATCATCCTGCCAAGAAGACTCATCACGAAACCGGACGATGCATTGCCCAGATGATTGAAGGATTCATTGCGGCCCATACGCGCGATATAGCCTCTGGTCCCCGCCGTATGATGGCTGATGGCCGCAAGAATGGGCGTAAAGAGGGCTCCTGCGCCGCCCGCAATGAAATGCGCCAGAACAATGGGATAAAACAGCGGTGCCCAGGCCATCACCGCCACAGACAGGAACGTCACGGCACAGCATACAGCGAGCATCAGGCGCCGGCGCGGAAAGATATCCAGAACCCACCCGCCGATGAACCGGGCCAGAACCGCCCCAAGTCCACCCGCTGCAATCGCCGCGCCAATCCGGCTTGAAGGCCAGCCCTGTGTGGTCAGGAAGGCTGTCAGGAAGTTCCCCAGATTGTCCTGAACATCCGCAAGAAGGAAGCTCAGACCGTCCAGGGAAACGTCATCCCTCCGGGGCCGGATCTGTGCTTTGTTTTTCGTCACCATAATTCCCGTCAAAGTCTTTTCGCAGTCGTCCCCCGTACTGAACGGCCGGGTCACGGGTCCGTTACAAAAAACAGTAAGGGTTTTTCTGTTCTGAAAAGACGGATCCTGCGCGGTCAGGCCCGTATCTGCGGGATGTTTATTATCAGCACGCATTTTATGACCGGGATCACAGAGAATTCCGTGAAACCTGAACGCTCCCGGACTCTTACACCCTGACACGCTGAAAAACCTGACACCGAACGGAGCGCCCTCCCATGACCGATGTGTCTGTCGCCAGCCCCTGTCATCTCCGGATCAATGGAAAATCCTGTTCTGCCGACCTGCCGCCCAGCGTGACCCTGCTGGACCTGCTGCGGGAGCGTCTGGACCTCACGGGAACGAAGAAGGGATGCGATCACGGACAGTGCGGCGCCTGCACCGTTCTCGTCGATGGCAAACGGGTCAAAAGCTGCCTCATCCTGGCCGTCTCGATCCCGAATGCCGAGGTCACAACGATCGAAGGCCTGGCGCCGGACGGGCATCTGCACCCGATGCAACAGGCCTTTATCGACCGGGACGCCTTCCAGTGCGGATACTGCACGCCGGGCCAGATCATGTCGGCCGTGGCGCTTCTGGAAGAAGGCCATGTCCGCACCCGCGAGGAAATCCGGGAGTTCATGAGCGGCAATCTGTGCCGATGCGGCGCCTATAACGGCATCATCGAAGCTATCGAGCAGGTCGTCGCCCAGCAACAGCAGGACCGGGCCGGAGAAGCCGCATGAGACAGTTCTCCTATTCCCGCCCCGACACGCTCGACACTGCCTGCCACACCCCGGACCACACGCGCTTTCTCGCAGGGGGCACCAATCTCATCGATCTGATGAAATCGGACGTCGAACGACCCGAACATGTCGTCGATCTCAATGCCCTGTCCATGAGCCAGATCGAGGAATGCCCTGATGGCGGCCTGCGCCTCGGCGCCCTCGCCACCAATGCCGACACAGCAGCCCATCCGCTCGTCAGCGAGCGCTATCCCCTTCTGGCCTCCGCCATTCTCGCCGGTGCCAGCCCACAGATCCGCAACAGGGCCACGAACGGTGGCAACCTGAACCAGCGCACACGCTGCCATTATTTCTATGACCCAGACATGGCCTGCAACAAGCGCTCCCCCGGCACGGGATGTTCCGCAAAAGGCGGCCGCAACCGGATCATGGCCATCCTCGGCACCAGCGATGCCTGTATCGCCACGTTCCCGTCCGACATGTGCGTGGCTCTCGCAGCCCTGAACGCAACAGTCAACCTCACAGGCCCCGAAGGCGAGCGCTCTGTCCCCCTGCGCGACTATCACCGCCTGCCGGAAGACACACCTTGGCAGGACAACATCCTGCGTACCGGTGAAATCGTCACATCCATCGACCTACCGTCGATCTCCTTCGGCCCTCATCACACCTATCTCAAGATCCGCGACCGCCTGTCTTTCGCCTTCGCGATTGTCTCCGTCGCAGCAGGTCTGCAGATGGAAAACAATACGATCCAAAAAGCCTGCATCGCCATGGGCGGCGTCGGCACAAAACCCTGGTGCGTCCCGGAGGCCGAAGCCCTCTTTGAAGGCAAAACACCGTCTCCCTCGCTGTTCCGCGACGCTGCCGAATGCCTGCTGCAAGGTGCCGTCACCGACCGCGACAACGCCGCAAAGCTGAAGCTGGCCCCCCGCATGATCATCCGCGCCCTGTCGCAGGCCGCCGCGGGCACGCCCCAGTCCCAGACGCAAAAGACCATTTTCTGAAAGAACCCGGGTATGACCCTCCATTCAGCAAAAATCGGACAGCCCGTCTCCCGGATCGACGGCCTCGCCAAAGTGACAGGACAGGCCCGATACGCCGCCGAGCCCCATCCTGCCGGCATGCTGTACGGCTTCATCGTCAACAGCCCCATCGCCC
>NZ_BJNM01000018.1 GCF_006539685.1 Gluconobacter oxydans | reverse complement strand
TCTGTTCGGCCACATTGCCCGGCAGGTGGAAGAGCGCAAGCGGATCGTCGAGGAATCGATCGAGAACCGGCGTGCGGTCCTCCTCGCGCTGCTGGCCGAGATGGCGACGGATTACGTGACGCTGCGCTCCGTGCAGGAGCGTCTGACCGTCACCGAACGCGCCATCGACGTGGCCGTGCGCTCGCGCGAACTGACCGAAAAGCTCTATACCCATGGTCTGGGCAACACGCTGGCCGTGGCGCAGGCGCAGACGGAAGAACATCTCGAACGCGCCCGTCTGGCCCCGCTGCACGAGCAGGAAGAGCGGCTGATGCATGCCATCGCCGTGCTCGTCGGCGACATGCCGGGCCAGCTTGAGGAAGAGCTGGAAAAGCGCCGTCCGATCCCGGATCTGCCGCGCTTCCCCGACAGCCTGCCCTCGATCGTGCTCGCCAACCGCCCCGACATCCGCGTGGCCGAGGCCGAATACGCCGCCGATACGGCACGCGTGGGCATTGCGGTGTCGAACCTCTATCCGAAATTCATGATCCCGCTGACGTTCAACCCGAACGCGTCCGCCGCCTATCAGGCGTTCCAGGCGGGTGGCATGGCGTGGAGCTTCATGATGATGGCGACGCTGCCGGTCATCCATGGCGGCCGCTACACCGCCGCGATCGCGCAGGCCCGGGCCGAGGCCGAGGGCAGCCGCCTGACCTACCGCAAGACGGTGCTCAAGGCGTTTGCGGATGTCGAGGACGCGATGGGCGACTGGCGGCATAATGCCGAGCTGGTCGAGGAGCTGAACCAGGCCTCCGTCGATGCCGGCCTGGCCCGCGACCGCGCGCAGAAGCTGTTCACGGCCGGTCTGACCGGATACCTGAACGTGCTGACGACCGAACAGACCGCCCTGTCCGCCGAGGACCAGGCCGTCGTCGGCCGCCTCGCCCGCGTCCGCAACGCCGTCGCGCTGTACATCGCTCTCGGCGCCGGCTGGCAGGGCAAAGCCCTCACCGACACCAGACTCCCCGTCGAAGTCAAACAGCAGAACGCCTTCGTCAGAGCCTTTACACGGTAAGGCGGGGCGCTGGACACCTGAACAGGAGACGCAGAATGAAGCCTGCAGTGTTTCGTTTCCTCCTGCTCCTGTCGGGCCTGGGTGGACTGTCGTCTCATGCCGTTGCGGCTGAGAGCACGGCCATTGAAGCGCCTGGTCCTCTGGGGCCGTTGGCAGGGACCTTCGTGAATGCGGGGGCCGGTACGCCCGTCGTTCTGATGATTTCGGGCTCCGGGCCGACGGACCGGGATGGAAACTCTGCTCTGGGCCCCAAGCCTGCGACACTGCGGCAGATTGCGGATGGGCTGGCGAAACGCGGGATTTCTTCCGTCCGGATCGACAAGCGCGGCATGTTCGGCAGCAAACAGGCCGTAGCAGACGGTAATCACGTCACGATTGCGGACTATGCCACCGATGTGCGGAACTGGATTGCCGTCATCCGGCGTAAGGCCGGTGTACGCTGTGTCTGGCTCGCAGGACATAGTGAGGGTGGGCTTGTCGCCCTGGCTGCTGCGCAGGGACAGGCCGATATCTGCGGACTGATCCTTCTGTCCACCCCAGGTCGACCTCTGGGTGAAGTGCTGCGTAGCCAGCTTCATGCCGTGCCTTCTGCGCAGACGGTGCTGCCGCAGATTGACGGGGCGATCAATGCGCTCGAAGCCGGGCATCATGTGGATGTCCAGACGCTGCATCCGGGATTGCGCCAGCTGTTTCATCCAGCCGTTCAGGACTACATGATCGATCTTTTTCATCATGACCCCGTCGCTCTGCTCAGGGCTTATCGTGGGCCGGTTCTGATCATGCAGGGGGCGGCGGATCGTCAGGTCAGCGCAACTGCAGACCTGCCGCTGCTGAAGGCGTCTGATCCGAAGGCGCAGGTTGTTCTGCTGCCGAATGTGACCCATCCGCTGGCGGATCTTGGTGTTGCTCCGGCTGCGGATGGATCACTTCCGCTGGATGGTGCAGTAGTGTCTGATATTGCAGAGTTTGTTCTGAAACATTGACCCCAGCCCCGTGCGATCACACATCTGGGAATAACGGAGGATCAGAAATGGCAGACGACGGACATCCCGCAGAGGATTATCTTCGCCCGAAGCTGCAGGCCTTGATCTCAGACGGTGTGCGGGCCGGGTTCCCGCAGGATGAAGTCATTGCGGTCCTGATTTCCCTGCTGGATGAGGGACCTGAAGAAGACGGGGAGATGACATGAGCGACCCATATTCGGTACTGGGCGTTTCGAAAACGGCGACGGACAAGGAAATCCGCAGTGCGTATCGGAAACTGGCCAAGCAGTACCATCCGGATCACAATCCGGACGACAAGAAGGCCGAAGAGCGCTTCAAGGCGGTCGGGCAGGCCTATAACATCATCGGCGACAAGGAAAAGCGCGCGCGTTTCGATCGCGGCGAGATCGATGCCGACGGTCAGGAACGCGGACCGTTCGGCGGTGGCTTTGGCGGCGGCGGGTATGGTCCGGGCGGTCCGCGTGGGGGCGCACAGGGCTTCCAGGGCGGTTTCAGTCAGGAAGATCTCGGCTCTTTCTTTTCGGACATGTTCGGTGGCGGCTTTAGCGGCGATTTCCAGCCGGGAGGTTCGGCCGGGCGTCGTGCGTCCAAGGGATCTGACCGCCGCTATGCGGTGACGATCTCGTTCCAGCAGGCTGTTCTGGGGACGTCCCTGGATCTGACGCTGGGTGAGGGCGGGCATACCGAGGTCCGTATTCCGCCAGGGGTGGAAGATGGCCAGACCCTGCGCGTGCGCGGCAAGGGTGCGCCCGGCCGTCCAGGAATGGATGGGCAGCCGGGTGTTCCGGGTGACGCGCTTCTGACGATCACGGTCACGCCTGACAGCCGGTATGTCCGTGAGGGGCGCAACCTGCGTATCACGCAGGATGTGGATCTCAAGACGGCCATTCTGGGTGGCAAGGTCGCGGTTCCGACGCCAAAGGGCGATGTCGCGGTCAAGATTCCGAAGCATTCCGACAGCGGCAAGGTCCTGCGTCTGTCCGGTCGCGGCATCGGAGCGGATAAAAAGCATCCGGCCGGTGATCTGCTGGTGACGTTGCAGGTTCATATCGGTACTGTCTCCCCCGAGCTGGAGGCCTTCTTCAGCCAGCAGGAGAGCTGAAGACATGGGGATGGTGCATCGCGTCCGGTCGAGACTGCCGGAATGGCCGTGGAGTGACATCATCGGCGGTATTGTGGCGCTGATCTTCGTGATGGTTCTGGGCATCATCAGTACGCACGCACTGATCCTCGCCGGGGAGTGGCATTTACCCTAAGATGCGGCCCGTCTTCTGGTTTCTGACGGGTTCTGTATGACCGCTTCCTCTTTTTCTTCAGCCGGGGCTTCTGCTCCGGGACTGCGCCGCAGGGCGTTTACGGTCGTTCTGGCCATCGAACTGTGGGAGCGGTTCGGATATTACGGCATGCAGGCCGTCCTGACGCTGTTCATGGTCGAGCAGCTCAGAATGGCCGATGCGGCCGCCAATCTCATGATGGGCGCCTTCGGGGCGCTGACCTACATCACGCCTGTCATCGGTGGCGTCATTGGTGACCGCGTGCTGGGCGCGCGGCGGACAATGGTCATGGGGGCCCTGTCCCTGACCTGCGGCTATGCCTTTCTGGCGGCAGCGCTTCAGTCCCACACGCTGCTGCTGGTGGCGATGGCCCTGATTTCCACGGGAAACGGCCTGTTCAAGCCCAATGCCGGCAATCTGGTGCGTCGGATCTACAAGGGTGATGATGCCGCGCTCGATGCGGCTTTCACGCTGTATTACATGTCCGTCAATGTTGGCTCGACCGTCTCCATGCTGCTTACGCCGTGGCTTCAGATCCATTACGGGGCACCGGTCGCCTTTGCGACCTGTGCGGTCGGACTGGGGATCGGGCTGCTCTATTATGTGCTGCGCTCCAGCTGGCTTGAGCCGACGACGCCGGTTTCGGAAAAACAGCCGGTCCCGTTGTCACGGTTCGGAATGGTTGCGGGTGGTCTTGCTTTGCTGACCGCCTTCAATGCCTGGGTTCTGGGCAGTGATACGCTGGCGCGTCTGTGCGTGATTGCGGCGGGGGCGGGACTGGCGGCGATCTGGGTTGCGCTCTATGTGCGGGCCCCCCAGACCGAGCGTCCGGGGCTTCGGCTCACCTATCTGCTGTGTCTGCAGGGTACGATCTATCTCGTGTTCTACCAGCAGATGATGACATCCCTGACGCTGTTTGCCCTGCGTGGGGTTTCCGGTGACTATCGCATCGGGGGCGTGACGCTCTTTCACATGTCGGCCGGGCAGTTTCAGGTGCTCAATTCCGTCTGGATCATGGCCCTCAGCCCGGTTCTGGCGTTCCTGTACAACCGGATGGGCCAGCAGCAGAAACAGACATCCCACGCCCGCAAGATGCTTCTCGGTTATGCGATGGTCTCGATCGGATTTGCGGTCTGGTGGGCGGCGGCCGCTCATGCGGACGGGCTGGTGTCTCCGTGGATCATGGTGGTGGGATACGGCTTCCTGTCTCTGGCGGAACTGCTGACGAATGGTCTGGGACTGGCCATCATCGCGCGCTATTCGCCCGCGCGGTTGAGCGGTTTCATGATGGGGGCGCTCTATCTGTTATGGGGGATTGCCATGTATGTGGGCAGCATTATCGCCAATCAGGCGGCGCTCCCGCCCGAGGTCGTGGCGGGCGGTGGCGGGGCTGCGCTCTATGCCGGGCTGTTCCGGACGCTGTGTGAAGTGGCGGCTGCCGTCGTGGTGGTTCTGGCGCTTCTGGAGCCTTTGACTCGGCGATGGGATCAGGAACACGTAACTGTGATCGGCGAATAAGCCCCGGAAACTGTAGCGTTAAACTTTTTGTAATCCGGGAGAAATCTCCGGATAAAAATTTGGCGTTCTGCTTCGGGACTGTGTCGCGAAAGGCATATTACGAAAACAGAGGTCTTCCACACTCTATTCTGGACCGTTTCCGGACTGTATGACAGTGCCCAGCAACAGCCTCGGGTGCTGTCGGCTGCAATGGTGTCACAGGGAGACAGTTTGGAAGATGGGGACGTTCGGGCAGGATTGGACGAAAGCGCTGTTGACGGCCTGTGTCATGACAGCGGTGCTTCCTGGCATTACTGCCGTTGGTCATGCACAGACGACACCAGCCGGCGTTGTTGACGGGCGGCAGAAAGCTGCCGCCAGAACCAGCACGGCGACCATGGGCACCCCGCAGATCCGGACGAAATCCATTTCTCCGGTTCCGCTGCTGGTCAAACCGGCTCCGACAAAGACAGGCGTCGAAACTGCAGCAAAAACGTCCGATACGACGGAAAGCCGTTTCTTCCCGGCATCGTTTCATGACTGGCTGACCCAGAGCACCATGACGGGTGACTGGGGTGGCTGGCGTACCTGGCTGACCGACAAGGGCATCAATATCGGCGGACACTATCTTGAGGATAGTGCCGGCAATCCGATGGGCGGCAAGACCAAGGCCGCGCGTTATGCGGATGAGTTCGGCATCAATATCGACTTCAACCTCAAGAAGCTGACCGGCCTGAATCTGGGTATGTTCCACACGCTGATCACGGCGCGTCAGGGTCTGGGCATCGGTGCCACGCTTCCGGCGATGGACAGCCCGCAGCAGATTTTCGGCTCGGGTGAGACGGTGCGTCTGACGCGTCTGTCCTGGGAAATGCCCTGGAACAAATACGTCACGACCGAGGTCGGTGAGATCAACACCGAAAACGACTTCGAGCAGTCTTCGGTCTACTGGGGCATGAGCCAGTATTGCCAGTTCGAATCAAATGCGATCTGCGGCATGCCGCAGTCCATTGCGATGAACTCGGGCTATGGCTGGTATCCGACGGCCCATCCGGGCGCCTGGGTGAAGTTCTATCCGGCCGGAAACGACCATTACCTGGTGCAGTTCGGTGCGTATTCGGTCGATCCGGTGATTTCGAACACGCATAACGGCTGGAAGCTGAACCTTCACGATGCGACCGGCACCTATCTGCCGTTCCAGCTTGGCTGCCATCAGGGTGGCAAGGACGACTACAGCGGTCCGCTCCAGACCAACATCAAGATCGGCGGCTACTGGGATACGTCTGAAGTCAGCGACGTTTATTCCAAGCTTGGAAGTTTCGGTGTGCCGGCGCAGTACCTGATTTCGGCCCCGAGCGAAAAGGTCCGCGGCCGGTTTGGTGGCTGGTTCCAGTTCGATCGCATGCTTCAGCGTGATGAGGCCGATCCGAACCGTGGCACGACGCTGTTCACATCCTTCACCTGGGGTGATCCGCGCACGTCTGTCGCACCGTATTTCATCACCTGGGGTGTGACCCGCAAGGGCACGTTCCGCAGCCGTCCGAACGATACGATCAGCATTGGCATGAAGATGCTGTGGGTGAACCCGAAGCTGACGATCTGGGCGCGCCAGATGCAGGCTGCCGGGGCCGAAGGCATCAACAAGCCGTCCGGCGAGCATGCGCTTGAGCTGAACTATGGCTGGCGCCCGACGCCCTGGCTCGTGATCCGCCCAGGTGCGCAGTATATCTGGAGCACTGGCGGCACGAACCGCTACAAGAACCCGCTGCTTCTGGATTTCGAGACGGGTATCACGTTCTGATCTTTCCCGACCGGAAAACCGGATATGAAAAACGCGCCGCTCCCGGAAGGGAGGGCGCGTTTTTCGTTTTCGGCGGTCTGAGGCGGATTACAGATCCGTCGTGAAGGAGAACTTGAAGGTGCGGGGCATGCCCTGCATCAGATAGCCGTTGAATGCCGAGGACCAGTAGCGCGTGTTGGCCAGGTTATCGACGCCGAAGCGCAGCGTGACCGGCGTGTGATGCGTCACGAACGTATAGCGGCCCGCCAGATCAAAGCGTGTCCAGACCGGAATGTGCAGCGTATTGGCGGTGTTGACCCACTGCTTGCCCGTGTTGACTACGCGGCCCACGACCGTGGCGCCTTTGAGGAACGGCAGATCGTATTCGAGATTGCCGTTGATCGTGTAATTCGGCACGCCGATGGCCGTGTTGCCGTCCTGAAGGCCGCCTGCCGTATGGCGCAGGTCTGCCTGGATCACCGTGCCACCGCCATTGAAGCGCAGGCCGGGCAGGATTTCTCCATTCAGCGTCAGTTCGATACCGCGATTGCGTTGCAGACCGTCTTCGCGGAATGCGAATTCACCCGTATTGCCGACCGCCACGGAATAGGCATTGGGCTGTGAAATCTCATAGACGGCAAGCGCGGCGCTGAAGCGGCCCGTGTCGTATTTTGCGCCGACTTCATACTGGGTGGATTTGTAGGGCGGGAAGATCTCGCCCACGTTCTGAACGTTTCCGGTCGCCGTCGGGCCTTGGGAGAGGCCCTCGATCCGGTTGAAATACAGCGATGTCCGGCGGGTCGGGTGGATGACCAGCCCGACGACCGGCGTGATGGCATCCTGGTCATAATGGCTGCTCATCGCGCCCTGACCGGTCGTGCTGTAATTATAGCCGTTGATGAGCATGTTCTGGTACCGGAAGCCGCCTGTCAGGGCGACGCGGTCATGGAAGAACGACATCGTGTCCGAGAAGAACAGGCTGTACAGGCGCGTTCGGCTGATCGTCTGCGGATCGTTGACGACGCCACCCGCAAAGGTCTCGGCCGGGGCGGCAAACTGTGGCGTGTTGTAGATGTTGGTCGTACCGGGCGTGAGAGCCATCGCATAGGCGGCGGCGCTGTCTTCCCACAGGCCGGAGCCGCCGGCGTTGATCTCGTGGCGGACGGGGCCGGTGCGGAAATGGGCGCGCACACCTGCGCGCGTGCTTTCGTTGGTCTGATCGTACGGCACATACATGGCACCGGCGGTTCCAGAGCCGGTCGCCGCGTCGGTGACGGTCGGGTTGGAGTAATTGCCCTTCTCGTTGCTGGTCAGGGCCCCGAAGGCACCATAGAGCGTGACGTTCTTCGTCAGGTCATGCTCGACGTTGAGCATGCCGAAGACATAGTTCAGGTCGTTATAGGCCCAGCGCTGACCGAAATTGTGCGAGGGCGCAGCGGGGCGGGGAACGGATGTGACATCGCTGCCCAGGAAGATCGCCGGTCGGCCACCGTTCACGCCCTGGTTTTCGTAATCGATATCCATGGTGATGCGGGTACGGTTGTCGCGGTCATGCCAGTCGAAATCCGCGCCCAGCGTCGTGGAATGCCGGTATTCATCCGTGACAGAATCCTCGCCGCTCTTGCCCGCCACGTTCAGCCGCACACCGAAGGCCTTGTCCTCGCCGAAACGACGGCCGACATCAATGCTGCCACCGCCCATGGCGCTGCTGGTGTAGTCACCCGTGATGCGGGTGAGGGGGGCGTTCGTCGCATGCTTGAACAGCAGGTTGATGTTGCCGCCAATGGCTGACCCGCTCGGTGCTGCGCCGTTGAGGAATGCGCTGGCCCCATTGAGAACCTGCACCTGATCATACAGCTCGGGTGAGACGAGCTGACGGGGGGTGATGCCGTACAGGCCGTTGATCGACACGTCGTCGCCATCCACCGCAAACCCCCGGATGACGAACATTTCCGAGAAATTGCCGTAGCCGAAAGTCGTGCGGACGGATGGATCGTTTTCCAGCACTTCGCCGAGAGTCTGGGACTGCTGGTTCAGGATCAGGCTGGAGTTATAGCTGCGGATGTTGAACGGAACGTCCAGACCTTTCTTGTTGCCCAGAGCGCCAAGCTGCCCGCCGCTGCTGACCTGCATCTGGTCCCGCTTTCTGGCCCGGACCACGATCTCCTCGTCAGGCGTGACCTGCGCGGCAGCGCTGGCAGTTTTGGCGGCTGGCTTGGTTTTGGGGGCCGTGGCGGTTGCCGTGGCCGGGACAGGATCGGCTGCGAGAACGGGGAAGGCTGTTCCTGCCAGAAGCAGGCAGGACAGGCGCGCAGCCCGCCATGGGCGTAAGAACGGTGCAGAAAGCGATGCGCGCACGAAAACCTCGGAACAATGAACAGTCTGGCGGGTTATCAGTATAATGCGAGTTATTCGCAACTAAATTGTGATTACCGAAGATGACCGGATACGAAAAAGCGGGACCCTTCAGGCCCCGCTTCGCAGAAAAACCGCTGTGTTTCGCGTATCAGAGAACGACGGTGAACTGAACGCCCAGAACGGCGGCATCATGGAAGGTCGT
This sequence comes from Gluconobacter oxydans, assembly GCF_006539685.1. Lineage (GTDB taxonomy): Bacteria > Pseudomonadota > Alphaproteobacteria > Acetobacterales > Acetobacteraceae > Gluconobacter > Gluconobacter oxydans. The sequence goes on along the minus strand of NZ_BJNM01000018.1, from coordinate 52,746 downwards.
CGTGGCACTCGGGCGCTGGATGTACTGGAAGTCCGGCTGAAGCGCCATCGCCCGGGCGATATGGGCGGAATAGAACAGTTCGTACACGTTCTCATGGCTCTGCGGACCGTAGACCGCGCCCCACTGGTTGTCCTGATAGGGCAGGCCAAGCGCCAGGGACGATTCCTGCTGCAGGGCTGCCGTGTGGCTCATGTCGAAATGCTGGTACATTGCGCCGACCGTATCGAGCGGACGGCCCCAGGCGGAACCGGTATCGACCAGACCGGCCCATTCATGGTCACGCATCGCGACGGTCTTGCCATCGCTGTACATCGCGCCTGCCATGGCGATCAGACCGTTCGTGTTGCCGGGGCCATTGCGGACCAGCATCTGGTCGAGGATGAGCCACGCACTGTTGCGGCCTGCCTCATAGCGGCGGGGCTGGCCCGTGAGCTGCCAGGAATTGCCGTGAATATCCTCGTACAGGTTCACGTAACGCGAATTGTCGTAGGAATAGCCGATGACGTAATGGCCCTGAAGCTGGTTGTGGCCGAACTTGGGGGTCCAGCCGATTTCAACGGGCGTGGAGAACTTGCCAAGGCCCGACTGCGCCCAGGACCAGCCCGAGATGCCGCCGTTATAGGAGTGCGGGCTGACCGCGAAGAGGCCCGCCATGATATAGGTGTCCATGGTCGGCATGGCCCGGACGACGGCGCCCAGATTGCCCGACGGCCAGTCACGGTTGCCTTCCGTATATTTGTTCGGCGCGGGATTGCCGCACATGGCGACGTTCATGAAGTCGCAGAACAGGGGGGAGGCGGCAAAGAAGCTGCCGACCGGAATCCAGCCCGCGCTGACATCGATGCGGTTATGAACGAAGGACATCTCGCCATACATCGCGACCATGTGCGCCACCACGTTGCCTCGGGCACCGTAGATCTGCTGCACGCCAGCGATGGAGTCGCCGAAATTGCGCGAAACGCTCTGGCCATGGCCGTTCACGATCAGGGTATGCGTCCAGAAATTCCGCACGCCGGCGAGCTTGTCCCAGTCGATATCCAGTTCGATGCCGAACTGTCCGGCGTCGGAATAGGCACGCTCCTTGCCGCCTGTGAAATTACCGGCAAATTCTTCGTTGATGGCGGCCATGAGGTGGATGCCGCGCTTGAGAAGCCAGGGCTGTACGCCGCCCCAGTCTCCCAGGAAATGCTGCGATCCCATGGGCGCGGAAAAGTATGGCCCCGGGTCCCCTTCCGTCTGGGCGAAACCGGAGACGGTGTTCTGCATGATGGGCGTGTTGCTGCCACCATTGGCCGGTGTCTCACTGTTCTGGGGGGCAGGAGACGACAGGGCAGCAGCTCGGGAAACGCGGTTGCGGGCGCTGTTGGGGTCAGGATCGGACTGCGCCTGAGCACTGTCGACGGTGGCAGCCAGCATGGAAACGGAAAAAAGCCCCATCAGGACAGACCGCAGGGGTTCGGAACGGATTCGGGAAGAAGTCCGGGCGAAAGAAGCGAGTACAGGCATGAAGCGGGCGGGGCCTTTTCAATGGAGTTGGTGAAACGGGAGCCTGGTGGTGGTCCAGAGCTGCTGGGAGCGGTGTATCCCTGAAGATCCTGTCAGGGGCAGAATTGGACCCGAGGCGCCAGTATTGGAAGAAAGGCGTCAAAAAGAAGGCGCCACCGGGGTTCAGAGGAAGATTTGCCAAAGCAGGGAAGTCCTGTAGCGTAAAAGTCAGAGAATTTCTCATTTTTTTCATTACAGGAGATTGCCAGATGTCCCTTCGCTCCCTGCTGGCCCGGAGTTTTCTTGGCGTTTCGCTTGCCGTGGTCCCTGTTACCGGAATGATTATCACTGAGCAGGCTCACGCCGCCATCCCGGCGCCAACTGTTCCGCTAAAGTTGATGACTGTGGCTGTTCAGGGCAACAGCCGCGTTCCGACGGCGGATATTCTCCAGGCCTTCGGTCATCACGCGGGTGACATGGTCACGCGCGATGAACTGGCCGCTGCGCAGAAGCGCGTGGGCGATCTGTATTCGGCCCGGAAGGTGGGTGTCAGCCTCGGAGAGCAGATGCGGATTTCCGGCAAGGCCGTCTCCGTCAAGCTGGTTATCGAAGAACAGGCTGCAGGCGCAGCGAGCCCGACCGCTCTGGTGCTCGACAAGGTGGAGTTCCAGGGGAACAAGAAGGTCTCGACCGCTGATCTGGAAGCGGCGACGAAGCTTCGGGCCGGCGGCCCGGTTACGAACGAACTTCTGGCCGCGGACATGCAGGCCATTCAGGCCCTGTACAAGAGCAAGAAGGCCTCCGGTTCAATCCAGCCGCAGGCGACCTATCCCAACCATGACCAGCATGTGGTGCTCGTCTGGAGCATCCACGAGCAGGACAAGGCCGGGAACTGATCGTCAGGCCTGCGTCCCGCCAGAAATGCCGCTCAGTCCAGCATATCCGGATCGAGCGGCTGCGGGGTGAGGGCTGAGGGGAGATAAAGCGGGTGTTCCGGACGCCCGCTTTTGCTCAGACGCAGGGCTGTCACTTTGATGCCGTGATGAGCCAGCATGCGGGCGACTTCCGTCCCCCGGGCGCGCAGGCCCTTGGCCTGTGGGGAGCCGTAAGCCAGAACCACAAGATCGGCCTGCCGGGCCATGTCCAGAAGATGGGCATCGTTGTCAGGTCCGACAGGATCGGGCACTTCCAGCAGCCGCTTCTGGTCCGTGCAACGATAGGCAAAGCTGTTGCCCACGAACATGCCGCCATAGCCCCAGGCGCGTGCATAGCGCTGGCACTTGGCGACTGTCCGGTCATCGCCAAACTCGGTCGCGACAGACGGATTCATCATCAGCCACATGATCATGGGACGGCTTTCGTCCCAGACGCGGTGCAGGGTGTAACGGTAACAGTCCTGCGGGCCGCCATAGATCGCCGTGCTGGTGATGTCTTCAGCAAGCTTCAGGGGGCGTGAATCGCCAACGTGATGCTGCCCGAACAGGTCCCGAGCTGTGGACGGAGAACGGGTACTCACGGATGCTGCTTCAGGGCCTTTACCGCGGCCAGGGCGCGCGAAACATGCTCGTCAGGAGACATCGAGGCATAGCTCATGGCGATATGGCCGTCCTGTGCGATGACATAGGACGTGCGGCTTGCCATGTGGAGCAGGGGCATCTTGGCGGCATAGCTGAGGGTGATCTTGCCGGTCGGATCGGCTGCGACTGGGAAAACGCTGCGACATTCACTGACCGAGAAGCGGTTCAGCTTGTCGATCGGATCCATGGAAATGCCGATGACGGTGGCGCCCTGTGCCTTGAAGTCCGGGATGGCATCCGCAAACTCATGGGCTTCGATCGTGCAGCCCTTGGTGAAGGCCGCCGGGTAGAAATACAGGACGACGGGCCCGGTCTTGAGCGCATCGGCCAGATGATAAGTGAACTCGTGCCCGCCGAGGCTGGCAGAAGCGGAGAAATCCGGAGCATGGGTGCCGGTTTCAAGGGCAGCATGCGCCGGAGCGGTGGTCAGGGCGCCGGCGAGGGAGACAGCGCAGAAAGCGGTCGTTGCAAAGAAGCGGCGCATCGGGGTGGTGTATCCCTGTCAGAAAAGCGGGCGAAAAGGCCCGGAAACGGATCAATATGCGCCGGGCGGAACCACGACGCATGGAGAACCGTGCGACAGACGGCGACAGGCTGCAACTGCATTTTCATGCGTCAGACCGGTCAGGCGGGCGCGATAGAGATGCGAACGGCCCCCCTTCACGCTCTCAACCTGCGATCGGGCCGAAGCCACCACGACGCCACCTTTGCTATGGGCTGCAGACGTGGCGATGCTTGCCTGCTTCGCATTGGCGAAGGCGCCGACCTGAATGGCCCAGTTGCCCGTCGCTGCTTTGGACGATGCGGAAACGGCCGGAAGGGAAATGCGGGGCTGAACCCGGCTGGCCGGCATGACGGCCATGATCGGCTGCGGCTGCAGGTGATGCCCGATCGGGATTTCCTGCGCTGTAACCCGGTTGTCCGCGACTTCGTCATCGGGAACGGATGCCTGCCGGACGGCGGGGCGGGCCGGCGTCGGCGTAAAGCCACGTGCGGCCCAGGCGGCGCTGATGCTCGCGGGAGCTTCGGATCCTGCGGCGGATGCGACCTGAACAGGAGCCGTCTGAGGTGTCGCGGTCGGAGTGTCCGAATCTGAATCGTCAGACGACGTGTCGGCGGCTTCCCTGTGGTTCCATGCTGCGCTGACGGCCTGCCGCTCGGAGGCCGAAGTGACCGGAGCTATGTCTGCCGATTGTGTGTTCTGGGCCAGCATGACCTGGGAGTTGGGATCATGCTGGGCGACCAGAAGGTCAGCCGCGGAGCGGTTATGTGGCGTGATGCCAGCGATATGCGGGCCGATGGCAGCCACATAGCGGCGCGTTTCGCGGGGCAGGGCGCGGCCCCGGCGGAGATAGCGGTCGAGGCTTCCGGGTCCGTCGTTATAGGCCGCGAGAAAGCCGGGAGATCCGTAGATGTCATACATCTGCCGGAGATAGGCCGTCCCCGCGAGGATGTTGTCGTGCGGATCGTAAGGATCTTCGCCGAGCCCGTATTGCTGGCGCATGTCGTCATAGGTCGGCGGCATGAGCTGAAGAAGGCCCATGGCGCCGGGAACCGAGGTGATGAAATTGCCGTTATGATCGAAAAGGTGCCCGCCGGATTCCTGCTGCATGACGGCCCTGATCCAGGCCTCGGGCACATCAAAGCGGTTGGAGGCTTCCTGGATGTACGGCCCCCAGGGATCACTGGGCGGGCCCGGGGGAGCATAATAGGATTTTGCGTGGGCGCGGTAATTCGCCGCTTCCTGTGAAACCGGAAGCTCCGATCCGCCGCCCATGTCAGCATTGTTGCCGGCGCAGGCGGCGAGCAGTCCGACCAGACCCAAAGCAGCACCCGCACGGATGAGAGACAGGGTGCGGACAGTGGTCCGGAACGGAAAGACGGGTCTGGGCATCGGGTCTGGGCACCTGAGGAAAACTTGTCTCAATGTGACAAGCATACACGGGGATTAAGGCGAAACTAGGAAAAAGGGCTCTGCAGAACAGATTTTCTGACAGGGAACGGCTTACGGAAAGGAGTGTAGCGGAGATTCATTTCCCGAATATGAACTTCCCCCGCCCGCCTTCTTGCCGGGGGTGGGGGGATCGGGTAGGCGGACGATATGAGTGTATCTTCTCCAGCTTCAGATGTCGCACGTAACGATGCGCCGCACAGGCAGGTCAGTCGTGACGCTCTGCGGGGCAGTCCTGCGGCCCGGGCCTGGGCGGACTGGAAGGAAACACGGCGTCTGTGGCGGCTGGGTGTCAGGCTGGGCTGGCTCGATATCCGGCTCCGGTACCGCGGGTCCGCACTGGGGCCGTTCTGGCTGACCATTACCTCTGCCCTGATGGTCGCCTCGATGGGGGTTCTCTACAGCAAGCTGTTTCACATGCAGCTTGCGTCCTATCTGCCGTTCCTGTCGCTGTCGCTTACCCTGTGGAGCGTCGGGTTTTCCAGCCTGATCCAGGAATCCTGCACCTGCTTCCTTGATGCCGAGGACATGGTGCGGTCCGTTCGGCTGCCGTTCCTGCTGTATGCGGTGCGGGTCGTGGTGCGCAACGCGATCGTCTTCGCCCACAACATCGTCGTGCCGCTTGGCGTGTTCGCCCTCTATCATCTCTGGCCGGGGATGGACGCCCTTCTGGCGATCCCTGCGCTTGTGCTGTGGGGCCTGGACGGTTTTGCCGCCTGTATGCTGTTCGGTTCGCTCTGCGCGCGTTTCCGCGATGTTGCACCGATCATCGGCGCGCTGCTGCAGATCGTGTTTTATGTCACGCCGGTCATCTGGATGCCGCAGCAGCTCGGACCCAGGGCAGCTTACCTGCTGTACAATCCGTTCTATCCGCTGCTGGAAATCGTGCGCGAGCCTCTTCTGGGCCATGTGCCGTCCCTGCAGATCTGGGGCATTGCGCTGGCCACCAGCGTGGTGTTCTGGCTGATTGCCGTGCGGTCATTCATCCGGGTGCGGTCGCGCCTGGTTTTCTGGATCTGACGCTATGGCCCATATCCGCCTTGAAGACCTGTCCCTGTCTTTCCCCGTACTCCATGGCGGCTCCCGCTCCCTGAAAAAGACCCTGCTGTCGCGCGCCCGAAGCACTGTGGCCGGGAAGACGGAAGCGGTTGGCGGCCGGATGCGGATGAGCGGCAATGCAACCGAGGTCGTGGAAGTCCAGGCTCTCTCCAAAGTCAGCTTCACGATTTCGGAAGGGGAAAGGGTCGGCCTCGTCGGGCATAACGGCGCGGGAAAATCGACGCTGCTGCGTGTTCTGGCCGGGATTTATGAAACGGATGATGGGATCCTGGATATCGAAGGCGATACCCATGCTCTCATCGATCCGAAAGCCGGCATGAACAGCGAGCTCACGGGGCGGGAAAACATCCAGCTCTTCGCCTGCCGGATGGGACTGAGCCGGGCTGCGACGCAGGAGCTGGAAAAGGATGTGGAGGCATTCTCCGATCTGGGGGCGTTTTTCGATCTTCCGGTGCGCCTCTATTCCTCGGGCATGTCCATTCGGCTGGGATTTGCGCTGGCAACGGTGCCGCGCTCGCGGATCCTGCTGATGGACGAATGGTTCATGGCCGGTGACCAGAAGTTCCAGGACAAGGCCAGGGCGCGGCTGGAAGGGATGGTCGATGCGGCTGAGATCCTGGTCGTGACATCCCATGCGCTGACGGTTCTGCGTCAATGGTGCACGCGCATCATCTGGATGGAGAGCGGGGAAGTCCGCATGGATGGTCCGGCTGCGGATGTGCTGGATGCCTATGAGGCGGCGGTGGCAGCAACGCCCGTCTAGGGTGTGCTGCGGCGATGCGGGGGCGGCGGAGTTGGTATCCGATCCCGCGTGGAGTAGGCTGCCTCCCGGTTTTGACATTCAGGGAGACAGTTCATGTCTTATGCCGCCATTGACGCCGCGCGCGTCGCCAAAGCGTCCGAGTCCGCTCTGCAGACCTTATCGACCGTCAAGGAAACGTCCGAGGCTCACCAGCGCAAGACGATCATGATCGAGCGCATTCATGCCCTTGCCAAGGCTGCAGCCGAAACGAAGGACTGCAATGCCATCACGCTGACTTCCGAAGAGTTCTGGCTGATTTCCAAGAACTGGTGACCCGGCGGGCGGCGGGGCGTGCGCTCTGCCGCCCTCAGCCGTTATAGGAGGCGAGTTCGATCAGATTGCCGTCCGGGTCGCGGCAATAGACGGACGTGATCGGACCCAGCGCCCCCAGACGCGCCACCGGTCCTTCGACGATCTCCACCCCGCATTTTTCCAGATGCCGGACGATATGTTCGCTGGCAATGGCTGTCGTAAAGCACAGGTCTGACGTTCCCGGCGCGGCATCGCCCGCCGTTTCCCAGCCTTCCGAACCTTCGGGACGCAGATTGATCTTCTGTCCGCCAAAGCTCAGGGCCACACGGTTGTTGCGGCCGTATTCGTCGATATCCATCCCCAGAACACGCTGATACCAGGACGCAGACAGGGTCCGGTCCCGGACGGTCAGCACGATATGGTCAAGGCGATCGACGGTAAAGCGCATGGGGATCCCTCATGAGAGCGACGTTCCGGCCAGTATAGGCCGGAAAAACACTGTCTGGCCAATCCGTTTTCGAAACCCTGCAGGGCGGATGCTCAGGTCGGTGGCCGCTTGCGGAATGCGGCCAGGCTGACGACTTCCGCATCTTTCTTCACGTCTTCGGACGAAGTCGTTTCCGGCTGGACTTCAGGATGGTGGGCGGGATCGATATCGTCCGGCTCCACGGCGCCTTCGGGGATCTCGACGTCTTCATCCTCCTCCAGCGGGGAATGGCTGAAGCGCAGTGCCATGCGGATATGGGGATCGGCAAAAGCCGTGATGGCGTTCACGGGGATGCACAGGATGCTGCCAACGCCGCCGAAGGACAGGCCAACGGAAATCACGTTCTTCTCGCGGTCCAGTGCCAGGTCCCAGAACTGGTGCTGCAGGACGATGGTCATCTCTTCGGGATACTGCGCCCGCAGACGGGCAGGGATGATGACATCCGGGCGGTTCGTGCGGAACGTCAGATAGAAGTGGTGGGCGCCCGGCAGGCCTTCAGCCGCGACATGCTCGATCGCACGCAGCATGACTTCACGATAGGCGTCTTCCACCCAGTCATCATAAGGGAGAAGGCTCTCGGGAAGCTCGTGCTCGAAGCCGTCCTGGCCGTTGTGATCGTCGTCGCTCATGGTCGCAAGCCTGATGTTTCGGTCAACTTGCTCAGGGATGCGACAGACGGGCGCGGATGGCAAGCCGTCTTTGCTGTGAATGTCGGGGACATGATGAGGTGGGAGGGCTTCTGTTGCCCGGTGCCCTCCCGAACCGCGCTTATCGCTTATGCAGCGACAGCGAGCACCTCTGAGTTATCGTTGGCACTTGTAAGTTTAGCCCGATGACGGTGGTACAATGCCGGGCAAAAGATAAGTCTTTACCATGCGTGTCGAGCCTGTTTCGTCCCCACAGACCCCTTTTGCGAGGGGTTGTTCTTGGTGGAGACGCCGGGCACTGCCCCCGGGTCCACAACACTTATTTCACTTACCGTTTATCGCCATAGCCGGGGACGAACCCCTTGCACTGCTGAACATAGGAGTGCGCGTGTCCCGTCGCAAGGGAAAAGGCGGGGATGAAAAAAATTAAGCCTCCGGAATCGTGTCAATCCGATTCATTCGGATGACGTCGGGCAAAAGCCCATGCTAAAGCCGCCGCCATGGCACTGACATCCGAACAGCGCGCTGAAATCGAAGCGCAGCGCAGCGAACCCCAGCTGACCTCCCGTCCGACCGTGGCGGCGATGGAAAACCTGCTTTTCACACCTTTCGAGGTGCTGGATCATGGCTTCCTGCGCGTCGTCGACTATATGGGCGATGATGGTGCGGTCGTGCAGGCGGCCCGGGTGTCTTACGGCCGCGGGACGAAGAAGGTGTCCGAGGATGCGGGGCTGATCCGCTATCTGATGCGTCACCGTCATTCCACGCCGTTCGAGATGTGCGAGATCAAGTTCCATGTGAAGTTGCCCGTGTTCGTGGCGCGTCAGTGGATCCGCCATCGCATGGCGAGCGTGAATGAGTATTCCGCGCGCTATTCCATTCTGGACCGCGAATTCTATCTGCCGGCGATGGACCAGGTCGCCGCACAGAGCAGTTCGAACCGGCAGGGGCGGAGCGATGCCCTGGATGCCGATACGGCGCATCAGGTTCTGGAGATCCTGCGCCGCGATGCCAGCCAGTGCTATGATGACTACGAAAGCCTTCTGAACCCGGAAGGAAGAGGTCTGGCGCGTGAACTCGCGCGGATCAACCTGACCCTGAACACCTATACGCAGTGGTACTGGAAGATCGATCTGCATAATCTGATGCATTTCCTTGCCCTGCGGGCCGATCCGCACGCGCAGTATGAAATCCGCGTCTATGCGGAAAAAATGATCGAGATTCTCAAGGCGTGGGTTCCGGCAACGGCGGCGGCCTTTGAGGAATATCGTCTCGGCGCCTTCACGCTTTCTGCCGGTATGCTGAAGGTGGTGCGCCGCCGTCTGGCCGGTGAAACGGTCACGCAGGAAAATTCCGGCCTGACCAAGCGCGAGTGGTCGGAAATGGCGGCGGTTCTGGATGGCGCATCCTGATCCCGCTCCGGGACCTGCCGGAAACGATCTTGAACGCCTGATGCTCGTCGCAAGAGAAGCACAGGCGGCCAATCCAGTCGAAGATGTACCAGAAAGAGCGCCAAATCTATTTCTATGGACGGCAATAGCTATTGCTCTTGTTCTGACTTCTCTGGCCATTCATTTTTTCTGGCCTGCGTCGTAAAATATTCATGACTGTAAACGTCAGGTAAAAGCAGATTTTCTTGTCTGTTTTTATTTGCGTGGGTTTTTTGGGAGATTCAGACCGAATTCGTGTGACTCTCATCACAACAGCTGCTGATTTTTTTACGAACAGAGTTATCCACAGGCTTGGAGACTCTCTTTAAGGCGGTTCGATTCGGACTGATTCTCGGGGTTATGTTTTTAAGTATCTGATTTGGTTTGATAATTTCATCCACGAATCGTGGGTGCAATCCGATTCTCAGCACAAAGCTGTCAAGAGGATTCTGGGAATACCCACATTCCACCCTCTGCGATTACGATACTTGTGCATTACTGATTTTCAGAGGGTGTTTCTGGAGTCCGTGGCCTTGGAAATGCCGGCATTTCGACGTGCAAGTCCCGGTTTGAACAACATTTTCCAGTCGCCCGGGGTATTGGCCGCTTTTTGGAAAAAGCTGGTGCCGGGTGAGGGATTTGAACCCCCGGCCTTCGGTTTACAAAACCGCTGCACTACCACTGTGCTAACCCGGCATCAGCAGTGCGGCTTTTTCCATGCCGGGGCGTATCAGGTCAAGCTTCGGAGAGCGATTCTCTGTGCCTGCGCAGGATTTTAGTGCGGGATAGGCGTCATCAGGTCAGCGGGTGGCGGCAGATGCTGAGAGTCCTGCGTGAAGCCGTAACCATCGGAAGACAGGCCACGATGCGTGACCATCTGGGAGCAGGCCCCCAGTGTCAGGCAGGCGCCGATGAGAAGAAGACGGATCATGGCCGTTCTTTCGTGCTGTGTTCGGAAGACAGGGAGCGGGCCACAGCCTGCGCGAGCCTCGTATAGGCCTGTGCGGCTTCGCTCTGTGGTGCGGAAAGGATGATCGGGGTTCCCTCATCGCCACTTGCGCGGATATCGGCCAGCAGCGGGATTTCCGCCAGGAACGGGACCCCCATTTTCTCTGCTTCGGCCTTGGCGCCCCCATGTCCGAACAGTTCCGTGCGATGGTTGCAGTTCGGGCAGCAGAAATAGGACATGTTCTCGACGACGCCGAGGATAGGCGTTTCCATCCGCTCGAACATGGCCACACCGCGCCGTGCATCCAGCAGCGCGATATCCTGGGGTGTGGAGACGATGACGGCGCCACCGGCAGCAAGCTTGGGACCGAGCTTCTGGGCCAGGGTCAGCTGGGCGTCTCCGGTGCCGGGCGGCATGTCGATCACGAGGACGTCCAGTTCGCCCCATTCGACTTCACCCAGAAACTGCGTCAGGGCGCCCATGACCATCGGGCCGCGCCAGATCATGGCCTGGTTCTCGTCTACCAGATAGCCGATGGACATGCTTTTCAGGCCCCAGGCTTCGATCGGCAGGATCGTCCCGTCCACGACTTCCGGGCGGGCGTTGCGTCCCAGCATGCGGGGCAGGGACGGGCCATAGATGTCGGCGTCGAGAAGGCCGGTTTTCAGGCCCTGCTGGGCCAGCCCGACCGCCAGGTTGACGGCTGTGGTGGACTTCCCGACGCCGCCCTTGCCCGATGCGACCGCAATGACGGCCTTGACGCCGGGCAGCAGCGTTTCAGGCGCATGCCGGCTCGCGGCATTGCGGCGTTTGTCGCCCAGATTGAAAGGCCGGTGCCCGCCGCTTTGAGCCGGGGCATTGGCAGCGGCCGGCGTTGCGGGACGATGGGACGTGAAGGACAGCGTGGCGCCCGTGATGCCCGGCAGGCTCGCAATCGCGGCTTCGACGCGCGGCCGCAGAGGCTCCACGCGCGAGGCATTGTCGCGCGACGTCGCCAGCGAGACATGGGCATGACCGTTGCGGACCGACACACTCTCCAGCGCGGCGAAGGACAGGACGTTTGAGCCCTGGGCGTCCTGCTCGTTTTTCAGGATGTCTGTAATGCGGGTCTCGGCGCTGGGAAGATTGGTCTCGGGGGAGCCGGGCGGCATGTCGTTGGGGGGCGTGGTGTCAGTCATGCCGGGCTCTCATCAGGGGAATATGGTATCGGAAAGGACTCTGACCCTAGCATGACCGGGCCGAAAACGCATCCTGAACGGCGGGATGGTGACGAAGGACCACGTTCTGCGTTAGCGTGCAGGTATGAAAAACCTGCTCGCCCGTTCCGGCGCCCGTCGTGCTGCCTGTCTTGCTGTTTCCGGTCTGGCCCTGTCCCTTTCGGGAGGCTGGAGTGTGGGCCCTGCCTTTGCCCAGAGCGCGCCGCCGACCTCAAGCCAGCCGTCTTCGGTGCCGACCCCGGCGCCGCGTTCCGTGCCGTCGAGCTTCGCGGATCTGGCGAACAGGCTGCTTCCCTCGGTCGTGAACGTCTCGACATCCGCGGTTCTCAAGCCGTCAAAGAATGACGACAAGGGCCCGGATTCCAGCGATCCGGACGGCCCCCAGGTGCCTCCTTTCCAGCCGGGCTCCCCGCTGGAAAAGTTCTTCCATGATTACCTGAAGCACAAACCGGCCCCGAACCAGCCGCCGCGCCGGCAGCAGGCTCTGGGCTCGGGCTTCATCATCGATGCGTCCGGCATCATCGTGACGAACAACCACGTCATCGAAGGGGCGGATCAGGTCAGCGTGACGCTTCAGGACGGGACTGAAATGCCGGCGCGGATCGTAGGGCGGGACAGTCAGGTCGATCTGGCGGTGCTCGAGGTCAAGCCGAAGCATCCGCTCCCGACCGTTCCGCTCGGGCAGAGCGACAAGGCGCGGATCGGGGACTGGGTTCTGGCGATCGGCAATCCGTTCGGGCTGAACGGAACCGTGACGGCGGGCATCATTTCCTCGCGCGGACGAAACGTCGAACACGGGCTGTATGACGATTACATCCAGACGGACGCGGCCATTAATCGCGGCAATTCGGGTGGTCCGCTGTTCAATCTGTCCGGCGAAGTCATCGGCATCAACACACTGATTTATGGCGGTGCGGGCGGCGATTCCATTGGCATCGGCTTTGCCATTCCGGCTGATGATGCGCGCGGGATTATCGACCAGCTGCGTCGCACGGGGCATGTCTCCCGTGGCTGGATGGGGCTGAAGTTCCAGGACGTGACGAACGACATCGCCGAGACGCTCGATTTCCACAAGCCGGATGGTTCCAATGGCAAGGGGACGCTGATTTCGGAAATCGATCCGAAAGGCCCTGCTGCAAAAGCGGGGCTTGAGGTTGGCGACATCATCACCCGCGTGGGCGATCAGGACGTGACCGGCCAGACCATGCCGCGCATCATCGCGTCCATCCTGCCTGGTGCGAAGGCGCAGCTGACGGTCTGGCACAAGGGTGCGCTCAAGACGTTGCCGATTACGCTGGGCCAGTCGCCTACGCCGCCGGATATGCCGCCTTCAGACACGCATCAGCCCGAACATCGTCATGCGGCACTGGGCGAGCTGGGCGTAACGGTCAGTTCGATCGATGCGGATGCCCGCACGCAGTATGCCCTGACCGACGATCAGCGTGGCGTTCTCGTCTCGCGTGTCGAGGCCGGAAGCCCCGCCGCATCGCGCGGGATTGCGGAAGGGAACGTGATTACGCAGGTCGGGCAGGACCAGATCAACACGCCGGATGATTTCGCCAAGGCCGTGCAGCGTCTGCATGAGCGCAAGAAGACGGAAGTGCTGCTGCTGGTTCAGGACGATGATGGACTGCGCTGGGTGCCGGTGCCCTTCCTCGGGAACTGACGTCGTTTTCCTGCGCTGAAAGCTGCCATGAACCTTCTGACACGTCTGAGCCGGAAATGGCTGTCCGTGCCGCCCCGACACAGCAGATGGCGCGAAGTGATGCGCCCCGCGACGCGCCAGACCATCCGCGTTCTGGTGTCGGTCGTAGTGGCCTGGATCGTGGGTTCGCTCATGCATCTGCAGGAGACGATCTGGGCGCTCGTGACAGCGCTGATTGTCACGCAGTCCAGCATCAGCCAGACCATGACGACGGCGCGGGACCAGATCAGTGGTACGCTGATCGGAGCGCTGGCAGGGGTGTGTGCGGTCGTGCTGGAGATCACGACGGGCCTGCGCTGGATCCCGTTCTGGATCATGCTGGCCCCGTTGGTGTTTCTGAGCGCCATCCAGCCGACGCTGCGTTTTGCCTGCATCACGCTGATGATCGTGTATCTTTTCCCGAGCCAGGGCAGCCCGTTCCTGCCCATGATCACGCGGCTTCTGGCCATCGTGGTGGGCGTTGCGGTCTCGATCGTGGTGCCGTTCTTCATCCTGCACAGCAGCGCGCGCAAACAGGCCTTCCATACGGCCGCGCGCCTGTTGCGTCGCATGGACCAGCTTCTCAAGAGCGCGCTCGACCAGAATATGGGCTGGGCGGCGATCGAGCGCCAGAGTGATGACTGTGTGGCCCTGCTGACGGAACTGGAAGACGCCGTGACCGAGGCACGGCGTGAGCGCTGGAAGGAACTGGAAAAGCGCGATCCGGTTCTGGCGTCACTTCCCAGACTGATGCGGCGGCTGCTGAACGACACGATGCTGGTGGCACGCGCCATTGCGACGGGGCGTGCGGCAGGGAACACAGGTCTGCTGCCCCTCTACAAGGGGCTGAGTCATGCGCTGCGGGCGCTGGCACATAGTTGTGAAGAGCAGTTGCGCGCAAAGCGGAACCAGCACGAACAGCAGTCCGAAGACGAGGAAATCCTCGACCTCCTGCCACGGCTGGAAGAGCAGACCCGCCCTGAGATGCGCTTTGTGATGTCCCTGTTCCGCGAGGATCTCGAACGGGCCGTCGGGGTGGTCATGCGCTCCGATGCGAGCGCCGCAAAAGGCCTCTGAACAGGCCGTCCCGCGAATGGCAGCCAGGGGGGCGGAATGGCTCCTGTTGAAACCGTCATTCGGTTTTTACGTTGTTCCGGGGCTAAGATGGCACATGCCCGGCCTTGTCGGTCCCCGTCAGCGACCGGCCCGAAACCACGGAGAATTCCATGATTACGCGCGAAACCCTCAAGTCTCTTCCTGCCAATGTCCAGGCTCCCCCCTATGACATCGACGGGATCAAGCCGGGGATCGTGCATTTCGGCGTGGGTAACTTCTTCCGGGCCCATGAGGCGTTCTACGTCGAGCAGATCCTTGAGCATGCGCCGGACTGGGCGATTGTTGGTGTTGGCCTGACGGGCAGTGACCGCTCGAAGAAAAAGGCTGAGGAATTCAAGGCTCAGGACTGCCTGTATTCCCTGACCGAGACGGCCCCGTCCGGCAAGAGTACGGTGCGTGTCATGGGCGCATTGCGTGACTACCTGCTCGCCCCGGCCGATCCGGAAGCCGTGCTGAAGCATCTCGTTGATCCGGCCATCCGCATCGTTTCCATGACGATCACGGAAGGCGGCTACAACATCAACGAGACGACCGGTGCGTTCGATCTGGAGAATGCGGCAGTAAAGGCCGATCTTCAGAATCCGGAAAAGCCGTCCACCGTTTTCGGTTATGTCGTGGAAGCCCTGCGCCGTCGCCGGGATGCCGGTGGCAAGGCGTTTACGGTCATGTCCTGCGATAACCTGCGCCATAATGGCAATGTCGCCCGCAAGGCCTTCCTCGGCTATGCAAAGGCCCGCGATCCGGAACTGGCCAAGTGGATCGAGGAAAACGCGACCTTCCCGAACGGCATGGTCGATCGCATTACCCCGACTGTCTCGGCGGAAATCGCGAAGAAGCTGAACGCGGCCAGCGGACTGGATGACGACCTGCCACTGGTGGCCGAGGATTTCCACCAGTGGGTGCTGGAAGACCGGTTCGCCAACGGACGCCCGCCGCTGGAAAAGGCTGGCGTGCAGCTGGTGGACGATGTGACGGACTGGGAGCACGTGAAGATCCGGATGCTCAATGCCGGTCATATCACGCTCTGCTTCCCGGGTATTCTGGTCGGATACGAGAACGTGGATGACGCGATCGAGGACAAGGATCTGCGCGGCAACCTTGAAAACTACCTGAACAAGGACGTCATCCCGACCCTGAAGGCACCGCCGGGTATGACGCTTGAAGGTTACCGGGACAGCGTCATCAGCCGTTTTTCCAACAAGGCCATGTCCGATCAGACGCTGCGGATCGCGAGTGACGGCTGCTCCAAGATCCAGGTGTTCTGGACGGAAACCGTGCGCCGGGCGATCGAGTGCAAGCGCGATCTGTCGCGGATTGCGTTCGGGATTGCATCCTATCTCGAGATGCTCCGCGGTCGTGACGAGAAGGGCGGGACGTATGAATCGTCCGAGCCGACTTATGGCGAGGCCCAGAAGAAGCTGGCCAAGGCCGACGATTTTGAAAGTGCTCTCAAGCTGCCGGCGTTCGACGGCTGGCGCGATCTGGACACGTCCGAGCTGGACCAGAAGGTCATCGCTCTGCGCAAGGTCATCCGCGAGAAAGGCGTGAAGGCCGCTATTCCGGCCTGATCCTCTTCTTCAGGGCACAAAAAACCGCGCTCCGGGAGGGGCGCGGTTTTTTTTGTGGAGAGATTTTTTGGGGTCAGATCTGTCCCATCAGGACAAGGATCACGACGATGACCACGATCAGGCCGAGGCCGCCGGAAGGGTAGTAGCCCCATTTCGAACTGTACGGCCATGACGGCAGCGCACCGATCAGCAGGAGGATCAGGATTACAAGCAGAATCAGTCCCATGGCACGTCTCTCTTGCCGGTTGAGACTGGTCTACGCTTCCGGGTGACTGAAAGTTTCCGCAGGATTGCGAAAGATCAAAGCTGCCGGTCGCGCTTGATGCGGTCCCAGGCGGCATTGATGCGGGCCACCCGGTCCTGAGCACGCCGGCGCTCTGCTTCCGACATGGGCTTCTGCGCCAGGACGTCCGGATGGTGCTCGCGGATGAGGGTGCGCCAGCGCACGCGGATTTCCGTATCGGTCGCGCTGCGGGTGATGCCGAGAATGCGATAGGCGTCCGGCTCGTTCCCGCTGGCGGCGCGGCTGTTGCCGCTTTCCGCCCGGTCCCACGCACCTGGCGGCAGGCCGAATGCCCGGTGCACGCGCTGCAGGAAATCGATTTCCTTCGGGTGAAGTTCTCGGCTCGGCCCGGCATCGGCACGGGCGATGCGGAACAGGGCCGTCATGAGGTTTTCAAGAGGCGCCGTGTTATCGGCATAGGCCTTGCCCATTTCGCGGGCATACATCTCGAAATCGTCCGTCCGGTCGCGGGCGCGATCGAACAGCATGCCGACTTCCTTGACGTTATCAGGGGGGAACTGGAAGCAGGTCTTGAAAGCGTTGATTTCGTGCCGGTTCACCGGCCCGTCGATCTTCGCCAGCTTTGCACACAGGGCGACAAGGCCGATGGCATAAAGCTGATCGCGCTTGCCCAGGGCCGCAGCGATCTTGGCGGCGCCGAAAAAGGCCGCGCTGTTGGGATCGGGCCGGCCATTCGCGGGAAAACGCTCGCTCCAGCCGCCCGTCGAGGGCTTGAGTAGCGAACCGTTATCGGCCGCATGTCCCAGCGCTGCGCCCATCAATGCTCCGAAAGGACCACCAACCGCGAAGCCCGCGACACCACCGAACATCTTGCCCCAGATAGCCATGGCATCAATCTAGCACGCCCGCTCACAGCGGCAAATGACAGATCGCAGGCAGGGGGCTCCGGAAGAGCCAACCGTCCGGACCCGCGGTGTAGTATAAGGTGGGAATTACGAACTTATCGCCGTCTCATGCTTTTGAGACGCAGGTTCTTCAGCTCGTTTCATGACGGATATTTTCATGCCCACCCCGATTCAGACTGCCCCTTCGACCCCTTTCCGCTCTGATGACGAACTGATGGATCTTCTGATCCAGCGTCTGCCCGAGCGGCTGCAGAAAGTGCTGAACTGGCTGAGGGAGCCGGATCACAAATGGGTCCGGATTCCGGCGGGCGTGCTGTTCATGCTGGGCGGCGTTCTGTCCATCCTGCCTGTTCTGGGTTTGTGGATGCTGCCGGTCGGCGTGATGCTGCTTTCGCAGGATATTCCGCTCTTCCGCCGCCTTCAGGGTCGCGTCCTGCGCTGGATCGAGCGCAAACATCCGGAATGGCTGGGCCTGCCCGCAGACAGCGCCGGGAGCTAACCGGCCGTCTGAATGCTTTTCTGAAGATGCATCAGCGCTGCAACCCGCAGGGCTGAGGCCAGCGGGCGTTCGGGTGGTCGCGCGGCATCGAGAGAGGCGACCAGAGACGCAAAGCTCTGCTGGCGGACTGCCGCCATCGCATCTAGTACCGTCCAGAATTCGGGTTCCAACGCCACGGATGTCCGGTGTCCTGACAGAGACAGGCTGCGTTTGACGAGATCACTCATGCCGGTTGCTCCTCAAGGCGGCTCAAAGCCCATTGCGCGGTTTCGGAAACGTCAGGGTCCGGATCATTCAGCAGATCCCGTGCAGAAGATACGAGCGACGGATCGGCGGAGTTGCCGATCGCGATCAGGACGTTGCGCACGAAGCGGTTGCGTCCGATCCGCTTGACCGGAGAGCCGGAAAAGAATGTCCGGAACGTCGCATCATCCAATCGGACCAGCTCGTCGAGTTTTGGCGCGATCAGCTCCGGCCGGGCCTGAAGCTTGATGTGCCGCGCGGTCTCGGCAAAACGGTTCCACGGGCAGACAGACAGGCAGTCATCGCAGCCATAGATATGATTGCCGATTTTAGGGCGCAGGTCATGCGGGATCGGGCCTTTATGCTCGATCGTCAGATACGAGATGCAGCGCCGGGCATCCATTTTTCCCGGGCCGGTGAAGGCCTCTGTGGGGCAGGCGGTTAGGCAACGCGTGCAGGAGCCGCAGCTTCCGCCAGTGGGCTCGGACGGTGTCAGCTCCAGCGTGGTGTAGATCTCACCCAGAAGCAGCCATGACCCATGCTCGCGCGAGACGAGGCAGGTGTGTTTTCCTGTCCAGCCAAGATGTGCTTTCTCCGCCAATGCGCGTTCCGAGACGGGGGCTGTATCGACGAAAACCTTTACCTGCGTTTCCGGGCCGCCCAGCTTCACGACGAACTGCGCCAGATGCTTGAGCATGCCCTTGATGACGTCGTGATAGTCTCGGTTGCGGGCATAGACGGAAATATTGCCGCATTCGGGATCGGTCGTCGGTCCTTCGGCTGGCGCATAGGACAGGCCGAGTGAAATCACGCTCCGGACTTCGGGCCACAGGGCTTTCGGATGGGCACGTTCCTCGAGACGCGTTTCCATCCACTCCATCGTGCCGTGATGACCCTGCGCGACGAACTCCCGCAGGTTCCGAGCCACATCCGGCCCGAGTTCCGCCTTGCAGAACCCGACCGCATCGAAGCCCAGATGACGGGCATGCGCCGCAATCCGGGCTTCAGGCCCTGTATCGGGTTTCGGGGAAGCTGGCATGGAAGGGACAGGTCTCGCCGGTGAACGGGGAGCCGTTATGCCATCAGGGAGGCAGACGGACCAGCTTTTCTGCTGTCCGGAACGGCTGATGCAGACAGCATTTGTCACGATCTGAAAATGGCTTGCCACGTCGGGGACGGGGCGGCATCGTCGCGCCATGCGACATCCTTTCTTTCGTGTTCTGCCTGCCGTTTTTCTGGGTATGACTTCTGCTCTGACGATGATTCCGGCTGTACATGCGGCTCCGCAGTCTGTTGCACAGGTTTATGACCGGATCCGGAACGATCCGGTCAGGCTGAACATGTTTCTCCGTGCCTTTCCGAAAGGGGCGGACCTGCACAACCATCTGGTTGGTGCGGTCTACGCCGAAAACATGCTGGACTGGGCCGCGCGCGATGGTCTGTGTGTGTCGCTGAAGGAGAAACGCATCCTCGACCATGCCTGTACACATCTGGGAGAGGGTGAGCTTCCTGCCGCCGAACTGTCGCATCACGCGGAATCGGAAAATGTCCTGATCGATGCGCTGTCCATGCGGGACTTCGTGCCTGCTCTCGGCGACGCCTCCGGGCATGACCATTTCTTCGCGACATTCGCCCGGTTTGGCTCCATCGACGATGCGCATTCGGGCGATATGCTGGCCGAAGCGCGTGACCGGGCGGCCCGCGACCATGTAACCTATCTGGAGCTGATGATTTCACCTGGGATCGGCGGGATGATTGGCGCGGGCTTTCATCACCCGCTGAAGGGCGATGACTTCCCGGCCGCGCACCAGGCGCTCATGCCGGAAATTCCGGGCCTCGTGCAGAAAGCCCGCGCCGAGACGGACCAGATGGAAGCGCAGGCGCGGGATGTTCTGAAATGCGGAACCCCGCAGGCCCATCCGGGATGTGCGGTGACGGTGCGCTATCTGTTCCAGACCCTGCGCACATTACCGCCGCAGGCCGTCTATGCGCAGCTGGATGCCGGTTATGCGACCGTGGAAGCCGATCCGCGTTTTGTCGGGCTTAACATCGTGGCCCCTGAAGACGATCCAACGGCCATGCGCGATTATGACCTGCACATGCGGATGTTCCATTTCCTGAACGGCGTTTATCCGGGCGTGAAACTGAGCCTGCATGCTGGCGAACTGACAACCGGTCTCGTCCCCACGGAAGGTCTGCGTCACCACATCCGAGCAGCCATTGACGTGGCAGGAGCCAACCGGATCGGGCATGGCGTGGACGTGGCGCTTGAGGACGATCCGGCCTCGCTTCTGGCCGAGATGGCGCGGCGCCATGTGATGGTGGAAGTCAACCTGACCAGCAATGACGAGATCCTTGGTATCAAAGGCGCGGCCCATCCGTTCCCGCTCTATCGCCGGGCTGGCGTACCCGTCGCGCTGTCCACGGATGACGAGGGGGTTTCGCGTGGGGATCTGACGCAGGAATATGTCCGCGCAGCCCAGACCTATGATCTGTCTTATGCCGCTCTGAAAACCCTGTCCCGCACTGGTCTGGAATATGCCTTCGTGCCAGGCGAAAGCCTGTGGGTCGATCATCAGCCGGGGCAGTTTGTGCCCGCCTGCCGGACACTGCCCATCGTATCCAGCTCTTGCACGACTTTCCTGAAATCCAGCGAAAAGGCCCGTCTGCAATGGACGCTCGAACAGCGGTTCGGCACGTTTGAAGCCACTGTCACACATGAGGGACTCTACCAGTGAAATCTGTCTCAACCGTTTTTGGGGCCGCGCTCCTGTCCCTCTGTGCCTTTGGTTCGGCTTCGGCTCATGCGCCAATCCCCGTGCGCGTGGTTGTCGTCACAACCTTCGAGATCGGCAGGGATACGGGAGACACGGCGGGCGAATACCAGAACTGGATCGAAAAACTGCCGCTGCAGAAGACGATCCCGGCACCCGGCACCGATCATGACGTGATGCATTACAATCCGGACCTGCATGTTCTGGGGATCGCGAGCGGTGAGGGGCCTGAGCACATGGCATCTGCCATCACAGCCCTCGTGCTCGACCCGCGTTTTGATCTGCGCCACGCCTATTTCGTGCTGGCCGGGATCGGTGGAATTGATCCGAATTTCGGGACCATAGGTTCGGCCGTCTGGGCGCCGCACGTCATTAATGGCGGCCTGTCGCACCTGATCGACCCGCGCGAAATTCCGGCCTCCTGGCCGGATGGGTTCACACCCGTGCAGGGCAGCACGCCGGATGAAAAGCCCCGCCCTGCGTCCCATTCCGGCATGGGGGACATGGAATACACGCTCGATCCGGCACTGGTGCAGTGGGCTTATGGTCTGACGAAGGACATTGCCTTGCCGGACAATGCCGGTCTGAAGGTCTCCCGCCTACGCTATACCGGTTTTGCCGCAGCCCAGAAACCGCCTTCCGTACAGCTTGGCGACACGATCTCAGGCGAAACCTTCTGGGTTGGTGCGAAAATGAACCAGTGGGCCGAACGCTGGGTGAAATACTGGACGGACGGGCAGGGCGTCATGGCGACAACGGCTGAAGAAGACGTCGCATTCTGTCAGGCTCTGGCGCTTCAGGGGAAGGCGGGGCGCGTTGATCCGAAGCGCGCGCTAATCCTGCGGACGGCCAGCAATTTCGACATGCAGCCACCGGGCCAGAGCGCCGCGCAGCTTCTGTCGGATGAAGCGCATGAGACCGGTTTTTCGGGATTCCAGGCCTCGGTCGATGCCGCCTATACGGTGGGGAGTGTGGTCGTGAAGGAACTGGCGACGCACTGGGACCGGTATGAAAAGGCGCTGCCGACGGCCCGGTAAACACGATGGTGTTCAGTCATGGTCAGGATCGATTTTCCTGACTTCATGAACACCATCAATCGCGCCCAGTCCCGTAATGAGATGGGAAACGGGCCGCTTGCCATGAACCAGCATGGTCAGCGTGACGAGGCGCGGACGTGGTGAGGCGGGAGCTGTCCCTTCACGGTCCGCCGCATCCAGAAGCTGTTCAGCATTCTGGCTTTCTTCTTCGAGGCGCACGCCATCAATGGCAAAGCGCAGTTCCGTGCAACTCACCAGAATGGTCCGGAGCAGACCGCGGCTGTCTTCATAGGAAATCGTCAGCTCGGTTGACTGTTCTCCCGAGCGGGGAAGCTGTTTCAGCAGTTTTGGAAACAGCACCATGACGATGAAATGGGCAACTGTCGTGGCAATGGCGAGAATGGGCAGTCCTGCACCGCAGGCCATTCCCAGAGCCGCCGTGAACCAGATGGCCGCGGCCGTTGTCAGGCCCCGCACGGCATCGCGGCGCATGAAAATCACGCCACCCCCGATGAAGCCGATCCCCGAGACGATCTGCGCGGCCACGCGGGACGGATCCAGCACGATCCGCCCGGCATCGATGACATCCATGAAGCCGTATTTGGAAATCAGCATGAACAGGGCGGCGGAAACCCCGACCAGCGTATGCGTCCGCAGACCCGCACTTTTCTGCCGGATCTCACGTTCCAGTCCCACAAGGGAGGACAGAACGAATGCGAGCGCCAGCTCTTCAAGCTGAAGCCGTCCTTCGCCCACCAGTCCCTGAGCCGTCAGCGTGATGAGATTGTGCATGCCGTGTCTGCTCCTCCTGCGACGTTAACGCAGGCGGGCACGGGAATGTTGTGACAGTTTGTCGGGATCAGGGCGTAGGGCGGAGCGCGCTGGGCCGTATTGCAGGGCTCTGCCCTGCACCGGGAAGGGGTCTGGACCCCTTCACCCCAATTCATGAATCGGGATCAAAGGGACCGCGTCCCTTTGTGGGGTCTGGGGTAAAGCCCCAGCTTACAGAGCCAGATCAGGCATCGGCCATTCGTCTTCGGTCCAGTCGCCCTTCGCCCAGTCTTCCCGCAGTTTCACGGCCAGGGCATCAAGCGTGCCGTCCACGATGGCGGCGCGGATCTGGCGCATCAGGCGCTGGTAATAGGCCAGGTTGTGCCAGGTCAGCAGCATCGGGCCGAGCATCTCGTTGGCGCGGAACAGATGGTGCAGATAGGCGCGGCTGTAGCGTCCGGCGACGGGTGTGTCGTCATGCGGCGTCAGCGGGCGGGTATCGTCAGCGAAACGGGCGTTGCGCAGGTTGATCGTACCGCGCTCGGTATAGGCGCGAGCCGTGCGACCGGCACGGGAAGGCATCACGCAGTCGAACATGTCCACGCCTCGCATGACTGCGCCCAGCAGGTCGTCCGGCGTGCCGACGCCCATCAGATACCGCGCCTTGTCCTGCGGCAGCATTGGCGCGGTGAAGTCCAGCGTCGAGAACATCAGCTCCTGACCTTCGCCCACAGCCAGACCGCCGATCGCATAGCCTTCAAAGCCGATATCAGTCAGAGCCTTGATGGAATATTCGCGTAGATCGCGCTCGGTGCCGCCCTGTACGATGCCAAACTGTCCATATCCTTCGCGCGCCACGAAAGCCTCGCGGGAGCGGGCGGCCCAGCGCATCGACATTTCCATGGATTTCCGCAGCACTTCCGGCGTGGCGGGGAGTGCGGGGCATTCGTCGAACGCCATGGTGATGGTCGCGTCGAGCTTGAACTGGATATCGGTCGATATTTCCGGAGTCAGGCGATGCTTGCTGCCGTCGATGTGGGAGCGGAACGTCACGCCATCTTCATCGAGCTTGCGCAGCGCACCGAGCGACATGACCTGAAACCCGCCGGAATCGGTCAGGATCGGGCCGGGCCAATCCATCATTTTGTGCAGGCCGCCCAGCTTCTGCACGCGGTCCGCTGTGGGGCGCAGCATGAGATGATAGGTATTGCCCAGAACGATGCCCGCACCCGTGGAGCGCACGGCATCCATCGTCATGCCTTTGACCGTGCCGACGGTGCCCACCGGCATGAAGGTCGGGGTCGGGATCGTGCCGTGGCGGGTGTGCAGGTGGCCTGCGCGCGCCATGCCGCAGGTTGCTTCGGGCACCCAGGTCATTTTGGTAGCGTGATCGGTCTTGTGATCGCTCATGGGGCGCGCTCCAGCAGGCAGGCATCGCCATACGAATAGAACCGCAATCCGTTGGCGATGGCGTAGGCATAGGCCTCACGCATGGTCTCGGTGCCGCTGAACGCGCAGACGAGCATGAACAGCGTCGAACGCGGCAGATGGAAGTTCGTCATCAGCACGTCCACTGCCTTGAAGCGGTATCCGGGCTTGATGAAAATAGAGGTCTCGCCGCGCCATGGTGCGACGGTGCCGTCTTCGCGGGCCGCGCTTTCCAGCAGGCGCAGGGACGTGGTGCCAACGGCGACGATCCGGCCGCCACGCGCACGGGTCTCGTTGATGGCGGCCGCAGTTTCGGCGTCGATCTCGCCCCATTCCGCGTGCATTTTGTGCTCGGCGATGGTGGAGCGGACCGGCAGGAACGTCCCCGCACCAACATGCAGTGTCAGAGTCCGGCGCTGGATGCCTTTTGCGTCCAAAGCTGCGAGCACTTCAGGCGTGAAATGCAGGCCGGCCGTCGGAGCGGCCACGGCACCGCGATACTGCGAGAAAATCGTGCGGTAATCCGCATCGTCCTGCTTCGTCGGGCCGAAAGGACGCTCGATATACGGGGGCAGGGCCAGCGCGCCGACCCGTTCGAGAAACGCGTCGAACTCGTCTCCCTCGACCGAGAAGCGGATGCTGACCGCGCCGTCACCTTCGTTCTCGATCACGGTGGCCGTGACCGGATCATCGCCGAAATGCAGGATGTCCTGCGGCTTCAGCTTCCGGGAATTGCGCGCCAGGGCATGCCAGCTTCCATTCGCCAGAATACGGTCGAGCGTCAGGCCGATCTTCGCTTCGCCGCGTGTGGCGGCAAGCTGGGCGCGGATGACGGCCGTATTGTTGGCAATCAGCAGATCCCCTTCACGCAGGAAATCCGGCAGGTCGCGAATCACATGCGGATCGGGTGGTAGACCGGGCCGGACATGCAGCAGCGTTGCACTGTCACGCGGGCGGGCAGGCTCTGTCGCGATGTGGTCGCGCGGGAGTTCGAAGTCGAATGGGGCGAGATCATCCGTCATGGGATGCTCTCTAGCAGGTTCAGCCCACATGAAAACGCCGGACCCGCAGGCCCGGCGCATCTTTTTGGATGAAAAACGCCTGTTCGGGCTTATTTCGGCAACGCGAACGCCACGACCTCGTCGCTGTTCCGCGTTTTCAGTCCGCCATGTCCGCCCACGGCCAGCACGACATACTGCCGTCCGTCCTCTCCCATATAGGTCATGGGTGTGGCATTGCCGCCGGCATCAAGCTCGGTTCTGAACAGGGTGTGTCCGTCATGCCCGTCCAGAATATGGAAGCTCTGATCCGCCAGCGCCCCCATGAAAACGAGGCCGTTGGGCGTCGTCACGCTGCCGCCCATGGAGAAGATGCTGGTGGGAAGGCCGACAGGCATCCGCAGCATGTTTGTCGGCCCGACATTCTTCGTGGTGCCGAGTGCGCGCTCCCAGATGACCCGGCGATGAACAAGATCGATCGCCTGCATCTTGCCCCAGGGCGGCGCAAGGCACGGAGCGCCGAACAGTCCGAGCCAGGGCTTGATGACGGCGGCATAGGGCAGGCCATGCTGCGGATTGTTGGTGAAAACCGGCTCCGGATAGGGCTGATTCCATCCATGCCAGGGTTTGAACAGGCCTTCCTGCACGGCCCTGTCATGCGGCACGAGCGTCATAAGGAACGGGATGAACGTCGTGTTGATATACATGACGCCATGCGTCGGATCGATCGTTCCGCCATACCAGTCCGCCACGCCATCGAAGGCGGGGAAGCCGATCGTGCCCTGTTCGCTGGGTGGTGTGTAGAGGCCCTTGAAGCGCATGGAATGAAAGGCGATCCGGCAGGCAAGCTGATCGAATGGTGTGGCGCCCCACAGATCATCTTCTGTCAAATCGGGGCGACGCAGGTTCGGCATGTCCACCGAATAGGGCTGGGTCGGGGAATAGCGTTCGTTTGGGATGTCCCCACCCGGAACGGGTTTTTCCTGCACACGATAGAACGGCTGCCCCGTCCGCCGATCCAGAACAAAGAGTTCGCCCTGCTTCGTGGTCTGGACGAGGGCCGGCGTAAGCGTGCCGCTGGCATCCGGCAGATCGACCAGAGACGGGCCGACGGGAAGATCGAAATCCCACAGATCATGATGCACGGCCTGAAAATGCCAGCGTTCCTCGCCGGTCGTCAGGTCCAGCGCAGCGAGAGACGTGTCGTATTTCTCGTCAAACGGACGCCGCTTGACGCCATAATAGTCCGGCGTGGCAATGCCGAGCGGCACATAGACCATGTTCAGCCCGGCATCAGCCGTATAGACGCCCCAGCCATTCGGTGTTCCGCGCGTGAAGGTTTCGTTGGGGCCGAGCGGGCTGTTGGCCGGAACGCGGCCCATGTCCCACGCCCAGGCGAGTTGCCCGGTCGTGGCGTCGAAGGCGCGGATGACGCCGGAGGGCTCATCAACGGACTGGTCATCATAGACCCAGCCGCTGGTGACGATCCGGTTGTGCAGGACCATGGGCGGGGAGGTGATGAAATGAAAGCCCGGCGGAATGGTGCCCATGCCGTCGCGAAGGTCGATCTTCCCGTCATGCCCGAAGCTGTGACAGAGCTGCCCGGTCTCGGCATCAAGCGCGAAAAGCGTCGGCGGGGAGCCGGAATCCGTTGAAATGATGCGATGGGTGCAGTCCGTTGCTCCCGGAATATCGGCATAGGAAACGCCGCGGCAGGCCTGATAGATATTCGCGCCAAACTCGCCGCCGGGCCGGTAGTGCCAGACTTCCTTGCCGGTCGTGGCATCCAGCGCCACGACGTCACGGTGCGGCGTGCAGAAGAACAGACGATTGCCGATCTTGATGGGGGTGGCTTTGAAACTGAACTCGCGGCCGCGGGAGTTCTCGCCGGGTCGGGGAAGATCGCCACTGTGATAGACCCAGGCGACCTTCAGGTTATGGGCGTTCTGTGCGTTGATCTGCGTCGGGGCTGCAAAACGGTCTCCGGCCGGTGTGCCGCCATGGAACTGCCAGTCATTGGCGGCCATCTGGTCACTTCCGGACAGGCTCGCTCCCGTTGAGCCTGGGAAAGGGTTGAACTGCTGGTAGCGCTGGCCCGTGATGTACCAGCCACAGGCAAACATGACGACGAACAGCGCCAGACAGCCTCCCATGCCTCCTAGGACGGTG
Organism: Gluconobacter oxydans; assembly: GCF_006539685.1. Lineage (GTDB taxonomy): Bacteria > Pseudomonadota > Alphaproteobacteria > Acetobacterales > Acetobacteraceae > Gluconobacter > Gluconobacter oxydans. The sequence continues at coordinate 25,454 of NZ_BJNM01000018.1, read as the reverse complement.
CTGTTGATCCGGACATGGCTCTGGCTGTCCATCATCCGCCCGCCGATCCAGGGACCGAAAACCCACAGACCGATGCCGGCAGGAAGGGCAAGGGGCGGAATGAGCCGCCAGCCATCAAGCCCGACACGCCACAGCGCCCAGATCAGGGTATAGGCCAGAAGGGCGGCATAGATTGCCAGACCGGACCGCCGCCCCATGGTCAGCATGATACCGGACAGGATCATGAGCAGACCAGCCACGGCATAATAGAATGAACCACCCAGTGCGATGAGCCGCAGCCCCGGCAGGAAGAGGGCCAGTCCCAGTATGGCGAGACCAATACCGGTCAGGGTCTGCAATAACGGCCGGGCGGAAGACGGCGCCATGGATGTTTTTCCTTCGGAATGGATCTGAAGGATCTAAAGCGCAGCGTCAGAATGCAGTTTCTTTAAAATATAAAGTGCAGGGGACGGGTTGGGCAGCGTTGAACATAACCGGCTGCCCGCGGTCTGGAATTAAGCGGAGACGCTGAGCAGGTGGCTCGTGTCGCTGCTGGAACCGGAGTTCGAGGAGCCGCCGGACGTCCTCTCGGAGATGATGTTGCCCTGGGCGTCTTCGACGATGGTCGTCGTAGAGCCATCGGCGTTCAGCTTGGTCGTGGTGGTTTCCTGCGTGGAGGACGTGCCGCTGGATGACGAGGACGAACTGGAAGAGGACGCACTGCTGGTGCTGTAAAGACTGCTCATGGCGGACGAGCCGATAGAGGAAATGCTTGTCATGAGGAAAAGACTCCGTGGGATAGGAACGAAGTCATTTTCGGATCAGAAGGTTAATAAAGGATAAGGACTGATGTAACTGAGTGATACGGATTGTACAGGACCATGAACCGCGCGGCTGTTACATTGAGGATTGAGCGCCTGTTACATTCAGAATAGACGCCCGTACCGAAAATCCGGACCTCATTTCATGCCAGGAATCTTCTTCGCGGCCTGCCAGAGGGCTTCCATCGTCGGGAGATCCTGTTCGGCCATGGTCTGTCCCTTTTCGGCCAGCATGGTTTCCATGGCTTCAAAGCGACGGGTGAACTTGTCGTTGCTCCGGCGCAGAGCGGCTTCAGGGTCGATATCCAGCTTGCGGGCCAGACTAGCGACCGTGAAGAGGACGTCGCCGAGTTCGTCCTCGATCCGGTCACGGTCTCCCCCAATTTCGGCTTTCAGTTCGTCGATCTCCTCATGAACCTTGTCGAGGATACCGGTGGCATCGTCCCAGTCGAAGCCCACGCGGGCCGCGCGGCGCGTCAGCTTGGCGGCCCGCATGAGTGCGGGAAGGGGCAGGGCGACACCCGCCAGCGTGCCGTATTCCGCCTTCCGCTGGCGCTCGACTTCCTTTTCCCGCTCCCATGTGTCGTCATCCAGCGCCGCATCGCCGAAGACATGCGGATGACGGCGCACCAGCTTGTCAGCAATGGTGCCTGCGACGGTCTCAAAGTCGAAATGCCCGACTTCCGAGGCCATCTGGGCCTGAAAGACGACCTGAAGCAGCAAATCGCCCAGTTCGTCAGGGATGGCCTCGCGGTCGTCACGGGCGATGGCATCCATGACTTCGTAAGCTTCCTCAATCGCGAACGGCGCAATCGTGGCCGGGGTCTGCTCCACGTCCCAGGGGCAACCGGCCTCCGGGTCGCGCAGGCGCTTCATGACGTCCAGCAGGCGGTCGATCTGCCGGGGGGAGGACTGGGTCATGGAAACATCCTGCTGTTATCGTGCTGCAAGGTTCATACCCGCGTGGCTTCATGGATGAAAGCACTGGGTAAGGTGGCAGCGGGTGACAGCATGACATTCCCGACGTAAAACGACTGCCGGACGTTTCAGGCATCTGCCGGGGCGGAACGGATTTGCAGACAGGGTGGATGGCGCATGGCACGCATTTTCATTGATGGGGAAGCAGGCACGACAGGTCTGGGCATCCGCCAGCGGATCGAGGCGTTGCCCGCGTCTTATGGTCTGGAAATCCTGTCCATCGACCCTGCGTTGCGCAAGGATACTGCAGCCCGTCGCTCCATGCTTGAGCAGGCCGATGTCGCTATCCTGTGCCTGCCGGATGATGCGGCGCGGGAGACGGTGGCGCTGGCGGAAGGACTGGGCGTCCGGATTCTGGATGCCAGCACGGCACACCGGATCGCAGATGGCTGGGTCTATGGTTTCCCCGAGCTGGACGCGGAACAGGCGGCTGCCATCAAGGGCGCGCGGTTTGTCGCCAATCCCGGCTGCTACCCGACGGGCGCCATTGCCCTGATGCGTCCGCTCGTCCGGGCGGGGCTGCTCCCGGCCGATCATCCCGTCTCGATCAACGCCGTCTCCGGCTATAGCGGGGCAGGCCGTGTGGCGATCGAGGAGCATGAAAAGAACGGTGGTCCGGCTTTCTTCCTGTACGGGCTGAACCTCAAGCACAAACATCTGCCTGAAATCCGGCACTATTCGGGCCTGACGCGCCAGCCGCTGTTCGTGCCGTCGGTCGGGCATTTCCCGCAGGGCATGATTGTTTCCATCCCGCTGCACCTGAAGGACCTGCCGGGGCAGCCTTCGGCCGCGGAACTCGAAGCCGCGCTTCAGGACGCCTATGCGGGATGTGAACATGTGCGCGTTCTTCCTGCCGAGACGCAGCTTGTGGCCGACACCCTGGCCAATACCGACGACATGGAATTGCGCGTCCATCATAATGGCGAGCAGGTCGTCCTGACGGCGCGGCTGGATAATCTGGGGAAGGGAGCTTCGGGCGCCGCGATCCAGAACCTGCTTCTGATGCTGGGGCTTTAAAGTCTGCATTCTGCGCCTCAGATTTTGCAGTCTGGCACTTTCGCCGGGAATGCATTAGGGTTCGGGCCGCCCGCGCGAGAGTGGCGGAACGGTAGACGCAGTCGGCTCAAAATCGACCGCCGAAAGGCATAGGGGTTCGAGTCCCCTCTCTCGCACCATGAGCGGTCATTTCCTGCCGGAATGACCTCAGGACCGATCAGCCCGGAACGAGCATGTCCAAGCCGACTGTCAGACCCTCCCGCCCGTTCTTCTCCTCAGGTCCCTGCGCCAAGCGCCCCGGATGGTCGTTGTCCGGTCTGGACCAGGCCCTGCTGGGCCGTTCGCACCGTGCGCCGGAAGGCCGCGCGCGTCTCAGGGAAGTCATCACGCGCTCGAAAGACGTGCTCGGCATTCCGTCGGACTGGCGCGTCGGCATTGTCCCGGCTTCCGATACGGGGGCCGTGGAAATGATCCTGTGGGCGCTTGCGGGTGAGCGCGGGATTGATGTCCTGTCTTTCGAAAGCTTCTCCGGAACCTGGGCGCAGGATCTGCGCGACGTCCTGAAAATCGAGGATCTGCGGGTTCTGGACGCGCCTTATGGCGAACTGCCTGATCTGACGAAAGTGGACTGGACCCGCGATGTCATCCTGACATGGAACGGCACGACGTCGGGTGTCTGCATCCCGGATGCCAGTGCCATTCCGGCTGAGCACGAAGGGCTGGTCATCTGCGATGCCACGTCTGCGGCCTTTGCGATGGATCTGCCCTGGGACCGGCTCGATATCGTGACCTGGTCTTGGCAGAAGGCGCTGGGTGGCGAGGCCGCGCATGGCATGGTGGCGCTGAGCCCGCGTGCCGCCGCCCGTCTGGCCCAGCCGTCTCCGCGTCCGCTGCCCAAGATTTTCCGTCTGGCCAACAAGAAGGGCCTGATCGAGGCCATCTTCGAAGGCGATACGATCAACACGCCGTCCATGCTCTGCGTCGAGGACGCGCTGGACGGTCTGCGCTGGGCTGAACAGATTGGCGGCCTGCCCGCCCTGAAGGCCCGTTCGCAGCAGAATCTGGCTGCCGTGACGAAGTGGATTGCAACAGCGGACTGGGTGTCCTTCCTGTCTGCCAAGGAAGAGACGCGCTCCAGCACGTCCATCTGCCTGAAAATCACAGCCCCCTGGTTTGAAAGCCTGTCCGCCGAAGCAAAGGGCAAGGCCGTCAAGCATCTGACGGGTCTCGTGGCGAAAGAGGGCGCGGGTTACGATCTCGCATTCTATCGTGATGCCCCGGCCGGCTTGCGGATCTGGGGTGGCGCCACGGTCGAGACGGCGGATATCGAAGCGCTCCTACCCTGGCTCGACTGGGCGCATGAGCAGACCCGTGCGGAGTTTTCGGCATGAGCCTGTATTCCGAGACCCCGAGCGCCGCGCTTCTGCCGTCCGGTTTTGCGGACCTGCTGCCCGGTGAAGCCGAAGCGGAAGCCCGCGGCATCGCCAGTGTAATGGAAGCGTTTTCTCGTCACGGCTATCAGCGCGTCCGTCCGCCCCTGCTGGAGTTCGAAACGTCGCTGCTTGGTGGATCGGGCGAATCCCTTGCGCCCCAGACCTTCCGTCTGATGGACCCAAATTCGCATCGCATGATGGCGCTACGTCCGGACATGACCACGCAGATCGCGCGCATTGCGAGCATCCGTCTTCAGGACGCGCCGCGCCCGCTGCGCCTGTCCTACTCGGGAAGCTGCATCGTTGTCGGCACGCCGGGCCGCGAAGCCGACCGCCAGATTTCTCAGGCCGGGATCGAATTGATCGGCCCGGACAGCGCGCAGGCGGATGCGGAAGTCATTGCGCTTGGTGCGAAGGCTCTCGCGGAGCTCGGAATTGAAGGCGTCTCGTTCGATCTGTCCATGCCCGCACTGGCGCTGGGCCTGATCGAAGGCGTCATTCCCGAAGCCGATCGTGAACCCCTGCTGCATGCGCTGGACCGCAAGGATGCCAGCGCCGTGGCCGAACTGGGTGGTCCGATTGCCGGGATGCTGGCGGTCATGCTGCGTGCTGCCGGTCCTGCCGACCGTGCGTTGGATCTGCTGGCTTCGCTGGATTACCCCAAGGACGTCGTCGGGTATTTCGAGCGTCTGGCGGCATCCGTGGCCGCAATCCGCGAGCGTAGCCCGGATCTGCGTCTGACGATTGATCCCGTCGATTTCCGGGGATGGCGCTATCATACCGGACTGTGTGTAACGGTGTTCTCCACCAGTTCCCGTGAGGAACTGGGACGTGGCGGCCGCTATCTGGCCGGGCAGGAGCCAGCCTGTGGTCTGACGCTTCGTCCGCAGGCCCTTCTGCGTGCAGCTCCGGTCTCTGCGTCGCGTCCGCGCTGCTATGTTCCGGTTGATCTCGATGCGGCCAGCCTGTCCGGTCTGCATAAGGCCGGTTATGCCACGGTCTCTGCATTGTCGCACGACGAAGACGCGGCCGCTCAGGCGCGGCATCTGCGCTGCACCCATGTCTGGAAGGATGGTGCGGCCCGGCCGCTCTGATCCATCGTTTCTTTTCGTTTTTCCCCAGTCTCTTCAGTTCTAGGAAGTCAGCTCATGTCCAACGTCACCGTGATCGGAACCCAGTGGGGGGACGAGGGTAAAGGCAAGATCGTCGACTGGCTCGCCAGCCGCGCCGATATCGTTGTCCGCTTTCAGGGTGGTCACAACGCCGGTCACACGCTGGTCGTGGGCGATCAGATCTACAAACTTTCCCTGCTGCCGTCTGGTCTGGTTCGTGGCAAGATCGGCGTGATCGGCAATGGTGTCGTCGTGGACCCGAAGGCCCTGATGACCGAGATCGACCGCGTGACGGCGCAGGGTCTGGTTGTTACGCCCGAGACGCTGTGGATCGCCGAGAACGCGCCGCTGATCCTACCGGTCCACGGTGCGCTCGACCGTGCGCGTGAAGCCGCTCGCGGCGACCACAAGATTGGTACGACCGGTCGCGGTATCGGTCCGGCCTACGAAGATAAGGTGGCCCGTCGCGCCATCCGCATCTGCGATCTCGCCGAGCCCGAGACGCTGGACTGGAAGCTGGACGAACTGCTCCTGCATCACAACACGCTGCTCGCCGGTCTGGGTGCCGAGACGTTCACCAAGGAGCAGCTCAAGGACTTCCTGGCCGAGATCACCCCGCGCCTTCTGCCATTCTCCTGTCAGGTCTGGGATCGTCTGGACGAAGCCCGCCGTGCCGGTCGGCGCATCCTGTTCGAAGGTGCGCAAGCCGTCATGCTGGACGTCGATCACGGCACCTACCCGTTCGTCACGAGCTCCAATACGGTTGCGGCCGTGGCAGCGTCGGGCAGTGGTGTGAGCCCGTCTTCCGTTGGCTTCGTGCTCGGGATCGCCAAGGCCTACACCACCCGCGTGGGTGAGGGGCCGTTCCCGACCGAACTTCATGACCAGACCGGCCGCACCCTCGGCGAGCGTGGCCATGAGTTCGGTACCGTCACCGGTCGTCCGCGTCGCTGCGGCTGGTTCGACGCGGTTCTGATCCGTCGCGCTGTCCGCGTCGGTGGCGTCAGCGGCATTGCCCTGACGAAGCTCGACGTTCTCGATGGTCTGGACGAGATCTCCATCTGTGTCGGCTATGAACTGGACGGTCAGAAGATCGAGACCTTCCCGTCCGCTCCGGGGGCACAGGCCCGCGTCAAGCCGGTTTACGAGACGATGCCGGGCTGGAAAGAAACGACCGCAGGCGCCCGTTCCTGGGCTGAACTCCCGGCACAGGCCATCAAGTACGTCCGTCGCATCGAGGAACTGATCGAAGCTCCGGTGACGCTGCTCTCCACCAGCCCGGAGCGCGACGACACCATCCTGATGCGTGATCCGTTCGAGGACTGAGGTCTTCAACTTCGGAATCGGCCCTGCATTAACGAAGTCTCAATCCCTGTCCGGCACAAAAGACCGGATAGGGAAACAACGGGACTTCAATGGCCGACACACAGGCAGATAACAGCCAGGAACTGCTCATCGCCGAGCGGTATCTGATCAGCCTGGACCGCAAACAGCCCGATCTCGGCGGCTGTGCGACCTATAGCGCCCAGGACGTAACGGCATCCGGGGCGTCCTATCTGGCCCTGGCTCCCTTCGCGCCTTCGCCCCGACTTACGGAAATCATGTTCTTTCGTCATGAGAGCGTGATTCCGATCCAGACCCATGAATACTCTCAGGGCACCTTATGGCTGCTCTGTCCCCATCCCCCCGGTCCCTCGCTTGCGGAAGGGCTGGGGTTGTGGACCGAGAGCCAACTGATCGACGGTGTCATCCGTCCGATGGCGTCGCTCCTTCAGCGGCTGGAGGCTGAAAAGCTGACATGCCGCAGCATCCGTCCCGACAACCTGTTCGTCGGGCAGGGGCTGCACAAGGTCGTGCTTGGGCCTCTGGGAGTGGCCGCACCGGGTGAAAAACAGCCTGTTCTTTTCGAACCCCTGTCTTCAGCGGTCTGTCGTCCCTCCGCCCGCGGCGAGGGGACGACGGACTGCGATGTTTTTTCTCTGGGGGTCGTCATTCTTGCGCTCGCTATCGGAAAGCTCCCTCTTGAAGGCCTCTCCGATACGGATATTCTCAAGCGGCGTTTCGAAATCGGCACACCCGCCGCCTATATGGATGGCCAGAACGTGCCGGTCGGGCTGCGCTCGCTTCTGACGGCGATGCTTTCCGATGATCCTGTCAGCCGCCCCTCGCCGCGCGATCTTGTGACGATCGCGCCCAGCAAGGTCTTTACGGTTCGTCCGGTTATTCCCGCGCGTATCCCCCTCATGATCGGTGGAAATGCCGTCTACACGCCGCAGGCCCTCGCCTGGTATGCGGGGCGGCACCCTGCGGAGTTTTCCGCATTGCTTCAGAGGAAAGTCGTCAGCAACTGGCTGGGTCGCGAACTTGAACTCTCCGTCATGGCGGGGCTGATCGAACAGGCGAGTGCCTCATTTCTTCCGGCCGGTGGCAGCAAGGCGGTTGATCCTGCCACGATGGTCATCACGCATGCGATTTCCGTCCTCGATCCTGCCGCGCCCATGTTCTGGGGTGGCACCTGGTTCTGGCCCGAGGCGCTTCCCCAGATGGTGGTTCAGGCCACGGTTCAGCCGTCCACGCCGGATGAAGAGCGGACGGTCCGGAATATCCTGAGTTTCATGGCAGCCAATCCCGATGCCTTCATGTCCGCCCATCTGCCTCAGCGGCAGAGCCATCAGATTAGCGCCCTGTCCGTGGCGGCACGACGCATCGGTACCAGGGGGGCGGATCTGGTCAGACGTTTCCCCTATGAGCTGAACAGATTTCTGCCCTGCCTTTCAAAGAGATGTCTGGAGGCCCGGATTTCCCTGCCGGAAGGGCTGTTGCAATGGCTGAACCGGCATGCGGGAATTGAGGATCTGCCGGACGAGGCTCTGGGACGGAGCGGCTTTCTGGATGATCAGATGCGTTCCTTTCTTGAAGCGAACTGCGCGCGTCAGAGGATTATTCCGCTCTCCCAGTCTCAGAAAGCAGGATTGCCGGGCTGGCTCGCTGATCTGACCGTGCTTGCGGCCGTACAGAGGAAGTTCGACAGAACACCGCTCAGCTTCCTGGCGCAGCGGGCGTTGCCGCTGCTGGAAACGGAACTGCGCCAGTGGCGGAGCAAGACTTCGCGTGCCCGACGGCGCGTGCGCCTTGGAAAGGCGGCGGAAGACGGAAATCTCGGTACGTTCCTGGCGATCGTCAATGATCCGACGGGTCTTCGGCTGGATCAGCGTCAGGCGCAGGAAGCCGAAGCGGAAATCAGCAATCTGATGCGTGTTCTTGATGAAGCGCCCGAGCGCAGGGCGGCCAATGATCGTGAAGCACGCAATTCGGGAGAATTCTTTTCACTTCTGACGGGCATCGCCGTGGCAATGGTGAGTATCTGGCTGGAGTTCTGTCAGTGAGGAAGACTCATGGCGTCCGTTAGACAGGCAGACCCGGGATCGCTCCGGGCCCCGGGATTCCGGTGGTGGCACGGGATCATCATCGGGCTGCTGCTTTCCTATGTTCCCGGAAGCCTGCTGGTTGCCGGCGTTCTGCTGCTTCCTCTGGTTGCCCTGAAGCTCGTTGATCCCAATGCTGACGGTCAGCGGATCATGATCGTGATGTTCTATGTCGGCGCTGCCATGGTGCATCCTCTGCACGAGGCCTGGGCTGCAAACGGGGACTGGGAGACGTGTATCGCGCAGATCACGCAGCCCGTGACGCTGGCGCTGGACTGGCTTGCTGCGGGGGCAGCCTGGCTCGTGGCGGAAGCATCGGCCATCAGCGGCCGGCTTTGGAACGCGGAAATCGCGCGACGCGAGCGCAAGTCCATTGAAAAACGCATCGCGTATCTTCAGGAAGAATGGATGTCTTCGGACGAGGATGCGCCTGCGACCTGATCGGCAGGCCGCAGGATTTGGCGCCTTACGCGGAAGGCGTTTCGTCGGTTGAAGTTTCCATCAGTCTGGATGCCAGATCGTTGGAGCCACCGACCAGACCCTTTGCGTATTCCTGCGCCGAGAAAGGACGCAGATCCTCGGCCTGTTCTCCGACACCGACCATGTGAACCGGCAGTTTGAACTGCTCCGCAAGTGCCACAACAATCCCGCCGCGGGCGGAACCGTCCAGTTTGGTCACGATCAGGCCGGTTACATTCACCAGCTCACGGAAGACCCGCACCTGTTCGATGGCGTTCTGGCCGGTGGTTGCGTCCAGAACCAGGAGCACGGAGTGGGGCGCGGTTTCATCGAACTTCCGCATGACGCGGATGATCTTGGCCAGTTCCTCCATCAGCGCGCCCTTGTTGTGCAGGCGCCCGGCAGTGTCGATCAGGAGCAGGTCGGTTCCGGCTTCGGTTGCGCGCTTGAGGCCATCATAGGCCAGACCCGCAGCATCGGCACCATGCTTGCCGGCGATGACGGGCACGTTGGCGCGCTTGCCCCAGACTTCAAGCTGTTCGACGGCGGCGGCCCGGAACGTGTCGCCAGCCACCAGCATCACGGATTTGCCTTCTTCCGTGTAATGGCGGGCCATCTTGCCGATCGTGGTGGTCTTGCCAACACCGTTGACGCCGACAACCAGCACGACATGGGGTTTCTTCTTCGGGTCGGGCTCGAAGGGAATGGCAACAGGTTCAAGGACGCGGGCGATCTCGGTTGCGAGGGTCTCGCGGATTTCGTCGCTGGTGACGTCCTTGCCAAAGCGAGTGCTGCGGAAGTTCTCGATGACGCGCTCGGCCACGGCCGGTCCGAGATCGGCTGCGATCAGCTCGTCCTCGAGCTCTTCAAGAGCTGTTTCATCCAGCTTGCGATGCGTGAAGACGGCGCCGAGACGCGAGCTCGACCGCGAGAGACCCTGTTTGAGTCGTGAGAAAAATCCAGCCATGCAAGGGAGTTCGGACAGGTCGGCCCGAACGTCAAGGGTATAGGAAGATCTGAGCGCGTTTCAGCTGCGGATTTCGGCCAGAAGTGTTCCGTTTTCCAGTCCTGTGGCGCGAACAGGCACGAAACTGCCCCGGAGTGGCGCAGGCGCGGTTCCGGTCAGGCGCACGGCGGCAAATTCCGGCGAGTGGCCGCGATCCGGCGTCTCGGCCAGAATATCGAAGTCGGTGCCGATGAGGCGTTGCAGGAAACGGTCACGGTTTGCCTCGCCGATATCGCGCAGACAGGCCGCGCGTTTCTGGCGTTCGGCATTGGGGACGGCCGGCATGCGGGCGGCGGGCGTGCCGGGGCGTTCGCTGTAAGGGAAGACATGCAGGAAGGGGATCTGCTGCTCTTCGATAAAGGCGCGGGTCTCTTCGAACAGGGCATTCGTTTCCGTGGGAAAGCCCGCGATCAGATCGGCGCCAACGCCTGTCTCCGGGCGTATGGATCGAACACGGCGTAATGTTGCCGCGACCCCTGCCGTATCATGGCGGCGCTTCATGCGCTTAAGAATGAGGTCCGAGCCGGCCTGCAGGGACAGGTGCAGATGCGGCATCAGGCGGGGTTCGTTTTCCAGAAGCCACCACAAATCCGCGTCCCCGGTTTGCGCATCAAGAAGGACAGGGTCGATGGAAGACAGGCGCAGTCGCCGTACGCCGTCCACACGGCGCAGCAGTTCGCGACACAACGCGCCCAGTCCCTTGCCCCCGGACCCTTGCCATGAGGCGATGTCCACGCCGGTCAGGACGATTTCCTGATGCCCGGCTTCGACAAGCGCTTCGGCGCGCGCGATGGCGTCTTCAACGGGAGTGGATCGGGAATCTCCGCGACCATACGGAATGATGCAGAAAGTGCAGCGGTGATCGCAGCCCTGCTGGACCTGAAGGAGGGCGCGCGCGTGACGGGATGGCGGCAGGCCTGCGCTGGTGTCACCCCAGATGGCTGGCTTGAGCTTGTCTTCGTTGGGCACCACGCGGACAACGCCCGGCAACCCGGCCCAGCGATCCGGTGCGATGTCGGAAGCACAACCCGTTACGACGATCTTTGCGTCCGGATTCTCACGATGCGCGCGCCGGATGGCCTGCCGGGCCTGTCGTTCGGCTGTGGTCGTCACGGCGCAGGTATTGACGATGATCGTGTCGTCCTGCCCGCGCGCGTGGTGGGCTATGCCGTCGCTTTCATGGGCGTTGAGGCGGCAGCCGAAGGTCAGGACGGACGCTGTCACGCGGTTGTCCCGTGGAAGACCGTGACGGCGGGGCCTGTCATGAGAACATGTTCGTCTTCGCGCCATGTAATGCGCAGGTCTCCGCCATCCATCGTGACCGTGCAGGTCCGTTCTGTCAGGCCGCGACGAACAGTGTTTACGACCGCAGCACAGGCACCCGATCCACAGGCGAGCGTCAGGCCAGCGCCACGCTCCCAGACGCGCAGACGCATGTGTGTCGGGGAGAGGATCTGCGCAAAACCGATATTGGCGCGTTCCGGGAAGAGGGGATCGCGTTCGAGGCCCGGTCCCAGCGTTTCTGCGCGGGAAGCGTCACCGAACAGCGTGGCGTGCGGATTTCCCATCGAGCAGGCGGCCGCGTCATGCAATGGCAGGTGCAGCGTGTCACAGGCCTTGGACAATGGCACATCCTGCCAGTCCAGTCGGGGCGCGCCCATATCGACCGTGAAGAGATCGCCATCCTGTGCCGTGGGGAGGAGGCCGGCGGCCGTCTGGAGCGTCGGAGTGCCGCCGACGAACTTCGCCACGCAGCGCGATGCATTGCCGCAGGCCCCGGCCTCCGAACCGTCCGGATTGAAGAAACGGACATGCACGTCTGCCCCTGCCAGCGTCGGCGGCGTCAGTAGGACAAGCTGGTCGCAGCCGATTCCGAAGCGCCGGTCGCATAGATGGCGGATCGTCGCAGTATCAAGGGCGGGATCGTTCTGGCGGCCGTCGATCACGACGAAATCGTTGCCCAGACCGTGCATTTTCGTGAAGGAGAGGGTCATGATGGCGCCTCTCATAAAGCATCCCGCGGGTTGACGCACGGGGAACATGCCCTCATTTCGGCTGCTGGATCAGAAGGAGTGGACATGAGCGGCCCGGAACAGCTTGAAGGAATGCACGCAGCGGCGTTCACGCGCGCCAACAGCGAGCCCGACACGATTTTCTATGCCCAGCGCGTGCCGGATTCGCTGATGGATATGGGCGCGCGGACTGCCGTGACGGCCCTGTATCAGACGGCCTTGCCGGTCGGTGGAGCGGTGCTGGATCTGATGGCAGGCGCGCTCAGCCATTATCCCGAGGAAGCGACATTCCAGCGCGTGGTCGGGCTCGGGATCTCCAAGAGTGCCCTGGATTCCAATCCCGTGCTGGGCGAGCGTGTGGTGCAGGACCTTAACGAAGTCACGACGCTGCCTTTCGAGGATGACAGCTTCGATGCCGTAACACTCTGCGACGGGCTGGCCTATCTGACGCAGCCGCTGGCCGTGCTGACGGAAGTCGTACGTGTCCTCAAGCCCGGTGCGCCGCTGATCCTGACGTTTTCCGACCAGTTCCATGCGGTGAAAGCCGTGGCGATCTGGCAGGCGCTTGAGCCGGCGGATCGCGTGCGTCTGGCCAGTGTGCTGATGTCCCGCGCCGGGCTGGCCGAACTGGATACGGGCGAGGTCGTGCCGCCTGAGGACCTCACGGCATGGCGCGATACGGTGCATGCGGTGATCGGGCGCAAGCCGAGGAACTGAACAGGGCAGGGACTGCGTCGCGGGTGCCGGACGGAGCGGGAAGAACAAGAAAAAGCCTTCCATACGTTCTTTCTGGCATTTTCGGCTGGAAGTCTTTATGCAGCGGCATTCCAGCCGCCGCATCCTGTCGTCGGCGTGACGTTTGCCGAGTGTTCATAAAATATGCCTTTTCCCGATACCCATCCTGCCCTTAAGCGCGCCCTTGAGGCACGTGGCTACGAACAGCTGACTCCTGTTCAGGAAGCAGTTCTGCAGCCGGGGCTGGACGAGCGCGACCTGCTGGTTTCCGCGCAGACGGGGTCGGGCAAGACCGTCGCCTTCGGCCTGGCCATCGCTCCGACCCTGCTCGGAGACGCCGATCGCCTTCCGCCGTCCCCTCAGCCCATGGCGCTTGTGATTGCGCCGACGCGTGAGCTGGCGCTTCAGGTCCAGTCCGAACTCAAATGGCTTTATGCCGAAACCGGCGCCCGCATCGCGAGCTGCATTGGCGGCACCGATGCCCGCAGTGAAGCCCGTGAGCTGAACCGCGGCGCCCATATCGTGGTCGGAACTCCCGGCCGTCTGTGCGATCACCTGTCGCGTGGCTCGCTTGACCTGTCCGCCCTGCGTTGCGTCGTGCTCGACGAAGCCGACGAAATGCTGGACATGGGCTTCCGCGAGGAGCTGGAGCAGCTTCTCGATGCCGCCCCGGCCGAGCGCCGTACGCTGCTGTTCTCCGCAACGATCGCCCGCGAGATCGCTTCGCTGGCACGCCGTTACCAGAAGAATGCCGAGCGGATCGACACGGTGTCGGGTGCCAAGCAGCATTCCGACATCACCTATCGCTGCGTCATCACGCAGCCGCAGGAAATCGAACGCTCGCTCGTCAACGTGCTGCGTTTCTACGAGAGCCCGACGGCCATGGTGTTCTGCAACACCCGCATGATGGTCAACCAGGTCCAGGCTGCTCTTCTGGAGCGCGGTTTCGCCTCCGTCGCCATTTCCGGCGAGATGGGCCAGAACGAGCGCAGCCGTGCGATCGAGAGCCTGCGCTCCGGTCAGGCCCGGGTCTGCGTTGCGACCGACGTTGCAGCACGCGGCATTGACGTGCCGGCGCTGAGCCTCGTGATCCATGCAAGCATCCCGACGGCTGCCGAGACCCTGCTGCATCGTTCGGGCCGTACGGGTCGTGCAGGCCGCAAGGGCACCAGCGTTCTGATGGTTCCGCTGAACCAGCGCCGCCGGGCCGAGCGCCTGCTTCAGATGGCGAAGATCCAGGCCGAATGGGAAGCCGTTCCCACGGCCGATGCCATTGCCGAGCAGGACAAGACGCGCCTGATGCACGATCCGATCCTGACGAACGCCGTGGACGACATGTCCGACGAGCTGGTCAACCAGCTGGTCGAGAAGTACGACGCCACCAAGCTCGCAGCCGCGCTGGTCGGTCTGTATCGTGCGCGTCTGCCGAAGGTCGAGCAGATCCGCCCGATGTCCGTCGAGGCTCCGCGCCGTACGGAGCGTGGCGAGCGTGCACCGCGTGAAGAGCACACCATGTCCGGTGAGTGGTTCAAGATGGGCGTTGGTCGCACCGAACGTGCTGATCCGAAATGGTTGATCCCGCTGATCTGCCGTCTGGGTGGCGTGCAGAAGCGTGAGATCGGCAGCATCCGCATCGATCAGGAACAGACCTATTTCCAGATCGCGGATGAGAGCGTGGCCCGCTTCAAGTCCTGCCTCGCCGGCGCGGAAGCCGACGAAGTGACGATCGAGCCGTCCGAGGCCCCTGCCGGTGGCATGGGTCCCCGTGGCCGCAACCCGGGTGAAGGCAAGCGCTTTGGCGGCGGTGGCCGTTCGGGCGGTGGCTTCAAGGGCGGTCCGCGCGGTGGTGCCGGCGGTGGTTACAAGGGCCGCGGCGGTTCGGGCTATGGCCGTCCGAAGCCCGCAGCCGGTGACGGTCCGCGCGGTGACGGTTCGAGCCGCAAGCGCCGTTCTTGATCCGTCTTTCAGGATCTAAGAAACAGAACCCCGCCGGAGCAGGTCTCCGGCGGGGTTGTTTTTTCAGGCGTCGGGAAGAAGAGCTACCAGTTCCCGGACGCGGTCAAGGATGTCTGCGACCGAAAGCGGGATGGCGGCATCGTCCGTATGGTTTTCCCGTGCCGCCCCTGTCTCGAAGACATCCGCCCAGTATTTCAGCCCGCCCTGTGTCGCCATGGCGGCAAAACAGGGATTGATGTGATGGGACGGAACGAGTTCGTAAACGAGCGTTCCCGGCTGACACCAGGCGATATTAGCCATGCCGGCCCCCAGCATCCCCATGACCATCCCGGCGTCGCTGAACAGACGGATCTGCTCGGATAGCGACAGCGTTTCGGGATGCACGCGCTCGAAGCCGAGTTTTTCCAGCCCTGCCGCCAGTTCGGCTTCGTTAGGAACATGCCGGTTGGCCGAACTGCCACGCTCGATATAGAGCCGTCGTCCGGCAGATGGCGTTGTGGCACCTGCGGCCTGACGCAGCCGTGCATAGGCGGCGCGTGACAGGTCGGAGACAGCGAAATCGGCGCTGCCATTGACGAAGGCGATATAGTCGAGGGCTTGGAAGGCGTACTGCCGCCCTTGCTGCAGACGGATATGGGCGTCACCGTTTAGTCCAAAAAGCTCCAGCGTCTCGAACTGCCACGGATGCATATGTTCGGGCAGGCCAAGGCGCACCGGCCTGCCTGCCTGGGACAGGACATGCAGGGTGGGGACCGTATGAGCGACCCAGTGATAAAAGTTCGAAGCCCAGTGATCGACACAGCTTGCGGTCACGCCCTTGAAGGGTGCGCAGCGGACGATATCCGCAGAACGCAGCTTCAGGTTACGCACGGCCTCCGGATCCTGGACATAGGCGGTTTCAGTGACCGGATAACCTGCATGCAGCAGCGTCATCAGCGGCTGGTCCAGCACGACGTCGCGCAGGGCGAACTGACTGACCGTAACCGGCATGCTCTCCCAGTCCCGGAACGGGTTGCGTTCCGGATGGCTCAGGGCAGAGGCGCAGGGCGCGGGAACCGGTCGGACGGGACAGGTTTCGAGAATGGTCGTGCTACGTGCGATCTCCGCCAGACCGGAGGGGCCGGCTGGTGGAGAGAACAGGCGCCTGAGACGGGAGAAAAGTGGCATGGTCAGGGTCAGACGGTCTTGGCCGCGCCTTTGAGCAGGGCCTGCTGGGCCTCCTTGAGCGCATCGGACATTTTCTGTTCCGGCTCCTTGAGGTGCAGGCTTTCCAGCGTATCCAGCAAAGCCTCGGCCACAAGCACGCGGGCGAGCCATTTATGGTCCGCCGGAATGACGATCCAGGGGGCGTCCGGCGTTGCGGTCGCACGGATGGCTTCTTCGTAGGCTGCGGTATAATGCGGCCAGAACTCGCGTTCCTTCAGGTCCGACGGGCTGAACTTCCAGCGCTTTTCCGGATGGTCCAGCCGCTTGAGCAGGCGCTGCCGCTGCTCTTCGGGTGAAATATGCAGGAACAGCTTGAGGACGATGATGTTCTGCCGACGCAGATAGCTCTCGAAATTGCGCAGATCGCCGAGACGGTGATCCCAGAAATCCGGAAGATCAGGGTCGAGCCCGCGCGCCCGCACCATGTCCGGATGCACGCGCTCCACCAGGACATCTTCATAATGGCTGCGGTTGAAAATACCGATCTCCCCGCGCGACGGCACGGCAAGATGGATGCGCCACAGATCGTCATGACGTGTGGCAATGCCGACGGGAGCCTTGAAGGACGTGACATGCACGCCCTGCGGATTCAGGCCGGAGAAAGCATGACGGATCGCCCCATCCTTGCCGGCGGTGTCCATACCCTGAAGCACGACCAGAATGCCGTGGGTGGCATAGGCCGCGAGCCGCTGCTGCAGGACGGACATCCGGTCCACGCAGTCGCGGATCCGGGTGCGGGATGTGTTCTTCTGGCGGCCGAGCTTGTCGTTCGTCGCGATGGAGGACAGAAGGAACTTCTTTCCGTCCGTAATGCGAAGTTGGGAAGGAAGCCCGGTTTCAGCCGACATGACGGTTCACCGCAAGTCCACCCGAGGCCTGACAGACCGGCATCATTTCCAGATAATTGACGTTCACATGCCAGGGCAGGCCAATCAGCCAGGAGACGGTCCCGGCGATGTCTTCGGGCGTCAGCGGCGTCGTGTCCTTGTAGACAGCGGCCGCCTTGGCATCATCGCCCAGACGCACGTTGCTGAACTCGCTGCCGCCACACAGGCCGGGTTCGATATTCGTCACGCGGATGCGGGTGCCGAGCAGATCCGTGCGCAGGTTCTGGGTGAACTGGTGCACGAAGGCCTTGGTCGCGCCATAGACGTTGCCGCCGGTGTAGGGATAGGTCCCGGCCGTGCTGCCCAGTGCGATGATGTAGCCCGTATTGCGCTGGACCATCCCCGGCAGGAGCGCGCGGGTCAGCTCCACGACGCCCGAAACGTTCGTGGCGATCATCGATTCCCAGTTGTCGGGCTCGGCATCCTGCGCCGGCTCCATGCCGAGTGCGAGACCGGCGTTGTTCACCAGCACGTCGATATCCTGCCACTCCTCGGGCAGCGCGGCCGGCAGGGCGCGCAGGGCCTCACGGTCGGTCATGTCGAGCGTATAGGGAAGGACGCTCTCGCCCAGTTCGTCCTTGAGGGCTTCCAGACGTTCCTTGCGGCGGCCGGTCGCGATGACACGGTGACCTTCGCGGACGAGGCGCGTTGCTATGGCGTGACCGAAACCTGCGGTTGCGCCGGTGACGAGGACGGTGAGAGGCATGGCAATCTCCAGACGGACAGGCCGCACCCGGCAGGGGCGGCACGGGATACCCAGGTCAGTGACATTGGATGTCATTAACACTCCTGAAGGCAAACGCTTGCAATACAGGAAGGGATGCACCCATGTTGGCAGGCATGAAGAAAACACTCGACGGACGGAATGACAACCTGACAGACGCCGGTCTCATGGAACTCGGTCTTACGGGAAAACTGCTCGTGGCTGCGCCTGCACTGGCGGAGACGTTCTTTGAACGGACGGTGATCTATCTCTGTGCCCATTCGGAGCAGGACGGCGCGATGGGACTGATCGTCAACAGGCGCCTGTCCCAGCCGGGGCTGGATGACCTGTTCGCCCAGCTGGGAATCGAACCCAGCCCCCCTGAACGCCGGATCGGTGTGTGCATGGGCGGCCCGGTCGAGCATGCCCGTGGGTTTGTCCTGCACTCGGCGGACTGGGCGGGGGAGGGGAGTCTGGATGTCGATGGGCATACGACCCTGACCGCCAGTCTGGACATCCTGCGTGAGATCGCCGCGGGGCATGGCCCCAGACAGGCCGTGATGGCGCTCGGACATGCCGCCTGGGCGCCGGGGCAGCTCGAAGAGGAAATCCTGCGCGACAGTTCATGGTTCATCGCGCCTGCGACCGACGAGATCGTGTTCGGAACCGATCATGCGAAAAAATGGCGACAGGCCCTCGTCGCCATAGATTTTGACCCGCTTCTTCTTTCGTCCTCGGTCGGGGAAGCCTGAAAAGGCGTCCTGTTCCGCAGAAATGATCCACCAGACACAGGAGGGCAGCATGAGCACACCCCATATCCTTTACATCTATGAACACTGCCCGTTCTGCACCAAAGCGCGGATGATCTTCGGGCTGAAGAACATCCCGTATGAGCAGCGCATCCTGCTCAATGACGATGTTGACGGCCCGGTCCGCATGGTCGGCCGCAAGGTTGTGCCCATCCTGGAGGAAAACGGGACATTCATGCCCGAAAGCATGGATATCGTCGCCCATATCGATGCGATCGGAACCCCTGTCCTGACGGGTGAGACTCGTCCCGAGATCGCGGCCTGGCTGAAGAAGGCGGGAACGCCGCTCTATCGCCTGTTCCTGCCCCGCGCTGCGGCGGCTCCTCTGCCGGAATTTGCGACGACATCCGCGCGTGCTGGCTTCATCCGGCGCAAGGAGCCGTCTGTGGGTTCGTTCAGTGCCCTTCTGGAAGAAAAGACCGACGAGCTCACGCAGCTGAATGCGATGCTGAAGGAACTGGCGCCGCTCATCCGTTCGCCCGAGGCCGTGAATGGCGAACTCTCCACGGATGACATCCATCTTTATGCGCATCTGCACAGCATGTCGCTGATCCGGGGCGTCGTATATCCGGCCGAGGTCGAAGCCTACCGACAGGCCATGGCCGCACGCTCTGGCGTGGGTCTGTTCGACGATATCGCCGTCTGATTTCAGACAAGCCTTACAAAAATAAGGGGGCCGGATCGTGTGATCCGGCCCCCTTTTTATGTCTGTATGACGGAACGTTATTTTCCGGGCTGGAGAACCGTGCTCAGGAATTGCGCGCGCCGTTCGGCCACCCGGGCGCGAATAACTGGATCAGGCAGCATGTGCGTGCCCGGCAGCAGCAGCAGGTCATAAGGTTTGCCGGCATGAAGCAGGGCCTGCGTCAGCTTCATGGTGTTCTCGAAATAGACATTGTCATCCGTAATGCCGTGCATGAGCAGCAGAGGCTGTTTCAGCGTGTCGGCATAGGTCAGGACGTTGCTCTTGCGATAACCTTCCGGGTCTTCCTGTGGCGTGCCGAGATAACGCTCGGTATAGGCCGTGTCGTAATCCGCGAAATCGACGGGAGGCGCCCCCGCGACGCCAACCTTGAACACGTCCGGACGGCGGATGGTCGCCATGGCGGTGAAATAGCCGCCAAAGGACCAGCCATGCACGCCGACGCGGGAGAGATCCATTTCATGATGGCGCTTGCCGAGCGCCTGAAGTCCGTCGATCTGGTCCTGAAGCGGCAGGTCGATCAGGTTGCCCTTGATGGCGCGCTCAAAATCATGATCACGTCCCGGCGTTCCGCGCCCATCAAGCGTGACGACGATATAGCCCTGATTGGCCAGGCACTGGTCATCGAGATAGGAGGTCGGCGTGTCATGGACCATCTTGGAGCCCGGACCGGCATAGACCGACAGCACAACCGGATAGCGTTTTGAGGCGCTGAAGTTTTCCGGGCGGATGATAGCCGCATCGAACTCACGCGGACCGGCCGTCGTGAACTCGACATGAACCGGAAGTTTCGGCGGCTGTGCCACGCTGGGCAGTGTCGCGATGACATGACCGTTCTCATTCCGGACCAGCGTCTGGCGCGTGCCATTCGCGCTGGCGAATGTGTCCACCATGGCCGTATGCGTGCCATTCGTGACATGGACATTATGGATGCCACGCTCCGTCACGAACGGCGTTACGGCACCGGTTGCAAGGTCGATATGCACGACCTCATTGTCCAGCCGGGTGGTCCGGACCGTCACGGTGATCGTGTTGTGTTCGGCGTCGTAATCGTCGAAGGCGACATAGGACAGGCTGGGGGGCGTCAGGACGCGTTGGAGTTTCCCATCAGGCGCATGGAGTTCGAGCTGCCAGTCCTTGCCCCGGTCGGCGGCCCACAGGAAACCGGCATTATTGGCGAGGAAGACGGGGAGGCTGTGTCCGCCGGAGGCCGCGCGCGGGTCCAGTTCGATCCAGGCGGGGTCGGACTGGGCGAGCAGGAGATGGGTGGCGCCGGTTGCAGGGTCGATCGTGAGAAGCTGTTCCTGCGTCTGGGCACGGTTGAGCAGCACGACGGCGAGAGGACCGTTCTTCCGCCAGACCACGCGACCAAGATAGGGCCATGTCTCGTGATCCCAGGAAATCCAGCGGACCGGGCCGCCTTTTGCGTCCACGAGACCAAAGCGCGTTTTCGCGTTGTTTGTCCCGGCGCGGGGATAGCGGAACGAGACAGGCTCGGTCTGCGGGGTTTCGGGATTGGTGATGTAATGCTTTTCGACGTCGCTGTTATCGGCTTCCTCGAACAGGATGGTCTTGCTGTCAGGAGACCACCAGGCGCCATCCGCGCGCTCCAGTTCTTCAGCCGCGGCAAATTCGGCGAGACCATGCGTCAGGGTGTCGCTGCCGCCCGTCGTCAGGCGTGTCTCGTGGCCACTGACGAGATCGACGCTGTACAGGTCATTGTCCCGCACCGCGGCAAGGGTCAGCCCGTCCGGGGAAAGGCGCGGGGCAATCCACTGACCTTCAATCGGCGTGACACGGCCGTCATCGGTGGCGATGCGTTCAAGCTGCCCGCCCTGAGATGCCAGAACCGTGCCGCCGTCCTCGCTCATCTGATAGTCGGTGATGCCCGACATGATCTGGCGCGCCCGTTCACGCCGGGCCTTTTCCTCGACCGACAGATGCTCCGGACCCGAGGCGGGGGCAGCCAGTTCATGCAGCGAATGGTCGGGCAGGTCGTAGCGGTAAAGATGCAGATGCGTGTCGAACGGCCCCGAGCGCAGGAACAGGACGGAATGCCCATCTGGCGTGACTTCGGCGTGATTGGGCAGACCAAGTGAGCCATTCCGGGTCTTTGCGAGATCGACCATGCAGGCGGGAGGTTCTGTGGCCTGAAGGGCGCCGGCTGACAGCAGCGGCGACAGGATGGCGCAGGCCAGAAGGGTTCGGCGCAGGGGAAGGCGCAGGGGACGTGACAGCATTGCATCTCCGTAAGCATGACGACGGACAGGATTTTGACGTCGATCATGGACCGGGCCGTCGTTTGTGAACAGGGTTTCCAAAAGAGAGGAACGCCCCCTTCTCACGTTTATGGGAGCGGGGGCGATTTTACCGGGACCGATCCCGGGTTCGTGTGTTGTGTATCGTGGTATGTCTCAGCAAGAAGGAGCCTGATGGATATGCAGTATCGTCAGCTTGGTCGCTCGGGCCTCAAGATTTCAGCACTCAATTTCGGATCGGTGACGTTCGGCGGACAGGGCAATTTTGCCGCCACCGGCAAGGTGGACATCGCCGAAGCGACCCGCATGGTGGACATCTGCGTCGAGCACGGCGTGAACATGTTTGATACGGCCGATGCCTATTCCGGCGGTGAAGCCGAGGAAATTCTCGGCCGCGTCCTTCAGGGGCGCAGCCGCGAACTGCTCGTGACCAGCAAGGTGCGTTTCCCAACGGGAAAAGGGCCGAACGAACAGGGTCTGTCGCGTCACCATATCCTCAATGCCTGCGACGACAGTCTGCGTCGCCTGGGGCGCGATCACATCGATCTCTATTATCTGCATGAATGGGATGGTCTGACGCCGGTCGAGGAGACGCTTGAGGCGCTCCAGACCCTGCGCGATCAGGGCAAGATCCGCTATGCGGGGATTTCCAATTTTGCGGGCTGGCAGGCCATGAAACTGCTGGGCGCCGCCGAGCGGGACCGTCTGATCGCGCCGGTCAGTCAGCAGCTTTATTACTCGCTGGAAGCCCGCGACGCCGAATATGAACTGCTGCCGCTCGCCGTCGATCAGGGATTGGGCGTGCAGGTCTGGAGTCCGCTCGCCTGTGGGTTGCTGACGGGCAAATACCGGCGCGGCAAGACGGCGCCGGAAGATTCCCGCCGCATTTCCGGCTGGCCTGAGCCGGAAGTCCGGGATCTGAAGAAGCTCTACGATACGGTTGAGGTTCTGGTGCAGATCGCCGAAGAGCACAGCGTTTCCGCTGCCCGTGTGGCACTGGCCTGGACGCTGCACAAGCCGGCGATCACGTCACTGGTTCTGGGCGCACGCCAGGAAAGCCAGCTTCTGGATAATCTGGCGGCCGCGTCGCTCCGTCTGACGCAGGAACAGGTTCGCCGGCTTGACGATGTCAGCGCTCCGGATCTCATCTATCCGTACTGGCATCAGAACCGGAATGCCTTTGATCGTCTCTCCAAGGCGGATCTTGTTTTGCAGGGACCGGCAAAACGTCATCGGGAGGCCCTTGAAACGAAAAAATGACTGCCTAAATATTAATCACAGGCCGCTGCCTCCGGGGGGCGGCCAAGCACATCAATGCTGCCGTAACGGGGCATGAGAGGAATTTAAGAGAATGGACATTCAGAATTTCACCGAACGCAGCCAGGGCTTTCTTCAGGCCGCACAGACCATTGCGCTTCGGGATTACAACCAGCAGCTGACGCCGGAGCATCTGCTCAAGGCCCTGCTGGATGATGAACAGGGTGCGGCATCCGGCCTGATCCGTGCCGCAGGCGGTGATCCGAAGGTCGTTCAGACCGCCAATGACGCAGCCCTTGCAAAACTGCCAAAAGTTCAGGGTGCCGGTGCGGGCCAGCCGCAGATGACGCCGGATCTGGCGCGTCTGCTCGATGCTGCTGAATCCGCGGCAAAGGTCGCTGGTGACAGTCATGTTGCGCAGGATCGTCTGCTCGTGGCGATTGCTGCCAGCCATACGCCTGCGGGCAAGGCGCTTGTTGACGGCAAGGCGGGGGCGCCTGCTCTGGAACGTGCCGTTGCGGAAATCCGCAAGGGACGGACTGTCACGAGTGCTTCGGCGGAAAACACCTTTGACGCCCTGAAGAAATATGCCCGTGACGTGACCGCTGTCGCGCAGGCAGGCAAGCTTGATCCGGTTATCGGCCGTGACGAGGAAATCCGCCGGACCATTCAGGTCCTGGCCCGTCGCAGCAAGAACAATCCGGTTCTGATCGGTGAGCCGGGCGTTGGTAAGACGGCCATTGTCGAAGGGCTTGCACAGCGGATCGTCAATGGCGATGTGCCTGAGGCCCTGCGCAACAAGAAGCTGCTGTCGCTCGACATGGGCGCGCTGATCGCTGGTGCAAAATATCGCGGTGAGTTCGAAGAACGTCTGAAAGCTGTTCTCAAGGAAATCGAGACCGCTGAAGGCGAGATCATCCTCTTCATCGACGAAATGCACACGCTGGTCGGTGCCGGTCGGTCCGATGGTGCGATGGATGCGTCTAACCTCATCAAGCCCGAACTGGCCCGTGGCACGCTGCACTGCGTGGGCGCGACGACGCTCGACGAATATCGCAAGTATATTGAGAAGGACGCGGCTCTGGCCCGTCGTTTCCAGCCGGTCTTCGTAGGTGAGCCGTCCGTTGCCGACACGATCTCGATCCTGCGTGGCATCAAGGAAAAGTACGAGCTCCATCATGGTGTCCGCATCACGGACAACGCCATCGTTGCGGCAGCGACGCTTTCCAACCGCTACATTACGGACCGCTTCCTGCCGGACAAGGCGATCGATCTGATCGACGAGGCTGCCAGCCGTCTGCGCATGCAGATCGACAGCAAGCCGGAAGCGCTGGACGAACTCGACCGCCGCATCATCCAGCTCAAGATCGAGCGTGAAGCCATCCGCAAGGAGGACGACACAGCCTCGAAGGACCGTCTGGTCGCGCTTGAGGCGGAACTGGCCGATCTGGAAGAACAGTCCGATGCGATGGGTGCTGAATGGCACGCCGAAAAAGATCGGGTGAACGCGATCCAGAAGCTGAAGGAACAGCTCGACACGGCACGTTCCGATGTGGAAGTGGCGCAGCGTCAGGGTAATCTCGGCAAGGCGTCTGAGTTGATGTACGGCCTGATCCCGAACCTTGAGGCCCAGATCGCCAAGGCTCAGGAAGAAGAGGACGCCTCGTCAAAGAGCGGACTGTTCGCCGATACCGTGACGGAGCAGGGCGTGGCTTCGGTCGTCTCCCGCTGGACCGGTGTTCCGGTGGACCGGATGCTCGAAGGGGAGCGCGCCAAACTGATCCGGATGGAAGACACGCTGCGTGAGCGTGTGGTCGGGCAGGAGCAGGCGCTGGTTGCCGTATCGAATGCTGTGCGCCGGGCACGTGCCGGTCTTCAGGACCCCAACCGTCCGATCGGTTCGTTCCTGTTCCTTGGCCCGACGGGCGTGGGCAAGACGGAGCTGACCAAGGCTCTGGCGCAGTTCCTGTTCGATGACGAGAAGGCCCTGCTGCGGATCGACATGAGCGAATTCATGGAGAAGCACGCAGTTTCCCGTCTGATCGGCGCGCCTCCGGGCTATGTCGGTTACGATGAAGGTGGCGTGCTGACCGAGGCCGTTCGCCGTCGTCCCTATCAGGTGATCCTGTTCGATGAGGTGGAGAAGGCTCATGAGGACATCTTCAACATCCTGCTTCAGGTGCTCGATGACGGACGTCTGACGGACGGGCAGGGACGCGTGGTGGACTTCCGCAACACGATCATCGTCCTGACCAGTAACCTCGGCTCTGAAGTGCTGGCCAATCTGCCGGATGGTGAATCCGTGGATGAAGTCCGTCCGCAGGTTATGCAGGTGGTCCGCAACCACTTCCGGCCGGAGTTCCTGAACCGTCTGGACGAGATCATCCTGTTCTCCCGTTTGCAGCGCAAGGACATGGACCGGATCGTCAAGATCCAGATCAGCCGTCTGCAGAAGCTGCTGGAAGATCGTAAGATCGACTTGGAGCTGGACGAGAAGGGAACCGAGTGGCTGGCCGCGGCAGGATACGATCCTGTCTATGGTGCCCGTCCGCTCAAGAGGGTCATCCAGCGCAGCCTGCAGAACCCGCTTGCCAGTCTGCTGCTGGAAGGCAGCATCCATGATGGGGAAACGGTCAAGGTTTCGGCCAATGACAAGGACCTCACGATTGACGGGAAAGCTGTCTTGGCAGACTGACCCCCGTCAAAACCGGTTTCGGTT
>NZ_BJNM01000017.1 GCF_006539685.1 Gluconobacter oxydans | reverse complement strand
AGGATCTTGAACATCAGCACAGGATCAAATGGCGGTCGTCCGCCCTTGCTTCCATCGGAATACGCCAGGGCCTTGTCCAGATCAGGACGGAACGCTTCAAAATCCACAGTCCGGGAAAACGCTTCGAGCTGATCGCCAAGCCCACTCAGCCGGGCAAGACGCTCTTCAACATCAAAGAAACCAGACTGCTTCATATCGCCATTCCCTCAATCAACGCAGAAGAAATAGAATCATACAGAAGACCTCAAAACCAGGGGGTTTTTAGAACCCTCCAGGTCGCGCAGAACAGCGTGCCACTGCCCGCTTTCACGGGCCGGCAGAATGACGCGCGCGCCCTGGTTGAAGTCAAACCGGATTCCCCGCGGCCCCTCAAACACGGGGATTGGCGCAGGATCCAGAAACGGATTCTTGTCTCCGGGCTTTCCGTCCTTTTTCTCTTCTGCCGACGAGACGGAAGACTGTTCCGCCGCTGCGGCAGAAGCCTCGACCACCGCATCCGGCGTCTGGATCACATCACCCATCCTGTCGTTTCCCTTGTCTGTCCCGTAGATTTCTCTGCGACCGGCGGCGAAGCCGGAGCACCCGTGTCCGTCAGCGTGCCCAGGAACGCAATGATCGCACGGCGCTCGCTCTCGGTTAGCGCGGGCTGCTCTCCGGGTTTTCGATCGAAGGGCGCATCCATCGTATCAATATTAGAACGATATTGTTCCGGAATGTCATCATACGCTTTGATTTTTCCATCAGGCGTACGCGGATAGAACTTTTCAGGCTGCAGGTCCCGGACTGCATAGAAATCCATAACCGCCTCGAGCGTATGAAAAACACCGTTATGGAAAAAGACATGACGTGTAGCGACATTACGCAACGTCGGCGTCACGAACATCCCGCAATATGCCGCAAAGGCCTTCCGACCGTGGGGCTGAGCATCGCACACCCCGAGATCGTCATAGCTGGCGACGGCATTGCGGCTGATCGCCATGTTGCGTGGCGCACCGAGCGCTTCATACTGATGATCGGTAAAAAGCGGAGGAAGGCCATCGCGCGTGATGTGATCGAGGTGACAGGCCGCACAGTTGCCTTTCTGCGGATCGTTGAACAGGAGATACCCTTGACGCTCGAGCGGTGTGAACCGGGCCTTTCCTTCCTGCCAAGCATCAAACCTGCTGGAATATTCATGGAAATGACGGTCTTCCAGCTCATAGCGCCCGATTGCGAACAGCGCTTCTTCACGCAGGAAGGCAGGATCCTTTTCTCCCCGCGCTCCTGCCAGCGCGAGAAGAGCCGCACGATAAGGTGCCGTGTTCAGCCGTGCAGTAACACGCTCCGGCGTGGAAGCCATCTCATCGGGATCAAAAAGCGGTCCACCCGCCTGTTGCTGAAATGTATCGACCCGACCATCCCAGAAAAGTCCGCCCTGTGGAACGATATGGGCGGCGGATGACGCTGTATCCGTAGCACTTTTGCTGCCGCGCTGGTTTCCCGTACTCGGCACACCGATGACGCGCGGTGCAACATCGTCATTTCCCAGATCCGGCCCGATACTGAACGGCGGCATACGTTCCAGATAAGTCAGTGTGGGAATCGCACGCCGTCCCTGCCGGTGCAGATCCGCCCCGCCTTCGAAAACGGACGCATTACCCGTCGGCCCATAATGGTTCGCCGGATCATGGCAGGACGCGCAGGACAGTTTGCCCGAGCCGGACAGTGCCCTGTCGTAAAACAGCATGCGCCCGATCTGCGCCATCTGCGACAGGGGCTCCTGTCTGGGACGATGAAAAGTCTGGGGACAGGGGTTCCGGCCATCCGGCGCGGGATCACAGACATCCTGCGAGGACTGGGCGTAACAGCTTCCGCCCAGCGCGGTCATGGCAAGAACAACACCCAGACACCGCATGATCCGGACCATGCCCGCCAGAGGTGATGCGGATGGTCCGTCCATGCCGGAGTTCCCGTACGCGCCGTCTTCTGTTCCCGTCATAACCAAAGATCGCACCATATCGAAATGCGGATGATGTCTCACCGCCAGTCCTGAGCCCGCAGCCCCCGTGCCAGATCCGGCAGAGGGGTCATTCCGAGGTCCGATACAAGGGCTGATAACGGATTCAGCGTCAGGGGGGATATGATAGTTTTATGAAGCCGGGCCTGCGTTTTCACCTTCCCCCTTCCCGCGATCACAGTGCTGATGCATCGTCCGTGTCGGACTGGAAGACAGGGTCTACAGGGACATGAGATCACACACGCGCAGGACGATACGCCCCCGCAGGAAAGACAGGAATCAGCATCCGGCAACCCGCCCCAACCGGTCCTCCGCACAGCCACGACAGGCGCGTTGCAATGGCTGACCCGGCTCTGCCGCCCAATGGCGGCACAAAACCGTCTCCCCCCCACTGCCCCCGACTTTCTCCGGACCTGAAGGCATTCGTTTCGACTTCAATGACGGGGCCCGTATCGCCTTCCCGAAAAGCGATATTCCCTGGCGAGTGCGGCTGCGTGACCGGGAAACCGAAACCGTTCTTGCCGATATGCCCCTGAACGAAGGAACCCTGCACTCCACGCGGCGGTCTTTCGTGAAATTCGGCTTCGAAATCTGGCGTGGCGGGCAGAAAATCTTTGCTCACGATCTGGACCTGCGGGACAGGGATGTGCGTATCGACATGAGCCTCGGCGCGCTGGGCGATCATCTTGCCTGGATCGGTCAAGTCGAGTGCTTCCGCCTGGAGCACCAGTGCCGGCTGACCTGCGTCATGAAAGCGCCGCTGGCCGCCCTTCTGCGTGATGCCTATCCCTTCATCCGGATGGTCACACCGGATGCGGAAGACGGAACACTTTATTACGCGTCGTACAAGGTCTGCGTTTTTTACAATGACGAGAACGGGATCTATCAGCCTGTCGATTATCGCCTCGCGGGACTGACAGGGACGGCCGCCCATATTCTGGGACAGGCGCCGCGTGAAATCCGTCCCCGCCTTTCAGACATTGCGTCAACGCCGCCGCTGGATGAGCCTTATGTCTGTATCGCGACACAGGTCTCGGGGCAGGCCAAATACTGGAACAATCCTCATGGCTGGAGAGAGGTGGTCGCCTTTCTGAAACAGCAGGGCCTGAGGGTTGTCTGCATCGACCAGAAACCTGTTGCGGGCCACGGGATCGTCTGGAACAGCATTCCCAACGGCGTCGAGGACCAGACAGGCAACCGACCGCTGGCAGAGCGGGCGATGTGGCTGAAGCATGCCCGGTTCTTCGTTGGTCTCTCCAGCGGCCTGTCCTGGCTGGCATGGGCGGTCAACTGTCCCGTGGTCATGATCTCGGGCTTTACGCAGCCTTTCAACGAATTCACGACACCCTGGCGCCCGATCAACAGAAATGTCTGCCACGGCTGCGCGAACGATCCCCGCCATCAGATGGACCCGAAAGACTATCTCTGGTGTCCCCGGCACAGGGGCACGCCACGACAGTTCGAATGCACTCGGGCGATCGAGGGGCAGCATGTCATCGACATGATCGGAACCCTCATGACCGAGATTTCGTAAGCTTCGGCTCCGGAACTGCTCTAGGATCCGTACCGAGAAGGAGAAATCAGTCATGGCCAAGTTGTCGATCGGTGATCATGTTTCGGACCTGAAGGGCACGCATGACGGCAGGCTGGTCGATATCGACGGCGCCACCGGCTATGTGGAGCAGGCCAATGGCGTGGAGGTTGAATTCCCGCTGAGCCAACTCAAGCCTTACGAGCCCCCGAAAATAGCGGAAGAGCGCACCCTCTCCGACCCCCTGCGGGACCGGCTTCTGAATCCCGCGCAGAGAGCGCTTCTTGCTTCGGTCCCTGCCTCCCTCCTTGCCGCAATTGCCAAAAGCTACGATGCGGGCAGTGAGGGGCCCGGATCGCGGCCACCTTTTGCGGCACTTCCGGAGTCCAAACGCCTTGAGGCCATCCGGATCTATCTGCCCACGCTGCCGCAGCGGCTTCTGACGTCACACATGTCTCTGGTCGTGGCCATGCGCGATATTTCCAAACTGTCCTGACAGACCGGTTAGGCATGCTCTTCGTTGCGTTGACGGCGGCAGGCATCATTCGTACAAGCCCGTTTTCTGAATCCGCGAAGCCCCATCAGGCGCAGCTTTACTCAGCGCCGGAGGCGCCGCTTCATCATGTCCCCAACTTCTGCCCAGGCTTTTGCCGATCTCGCCCTGGCGCCCACGCTTCTCCGCGCGCTGGACGAAGCGGGTTACGTCAAACCCACGCCCATTCAGGCCCAGTCCATTCCGCTGCTTCTTGAAGGCCGTGATCTGCTCGGTCTGGCCCAGACCGGCACCGGCAAGACAGCCTCTTTCGCGCTGCCCCTGCTGCACCGGCTCGCCGCAACGCCCCGTCCCGCACCCAAAAACGGCGCGCGCGTTCTGGTTCTGGCACCCACGCGTGAACTGGTTTCCCAGATTGCGGACGGGTTCGAGAGCTTCAGCCGTCACCAGCCGGTGCGCGTCACCACGATTTTCGGCGGCGTCAGTCAGGTGCATCAGGTCAAGGCGCTTGAAGAGGGCGTGGACATCATCGTCGCCGCACCGGGACGCCTGCTGGACCTGATCGAGCAGGGTCTATGCGACCTGTCGCAGCTTGAGACGCTGGTTCTGGACGAAGCGGACCAGATGCTGGACATGGGCTTTGCCAAGCCGATCGAACGCATTGTCGCAACGCTCCCCGAAGACCGGCACACGGTGCTGTTTTCCGCAACGATGCCGAAATCCATCGCAGCCCTCGTCGAGAGCCTCCTGCGTAACCCGGCCAAGGTCGAGATCGCACCGCCCTCGAGCACGGTGGACCGGATCGCGCAGTCGGTCATGTTCCTCAACGCATCCGACAAAAAAGCGGCCCTTCTGGCGCAGCTCCGGACGCCGGGCATCGGTCAGGCCGTCGTCTTCACGCTGCAGAAGAACATCGCCAACGACGTCTGCACCTTCCTGACGGAATCCGGCATTACGGCCGAGGCCCTGCACGGCAACCGCTCGCAGGGTCAGCGCGAGCGCGCCCTGAACGCCTTCCGCGAAGGCGACGTTCAGGTTCTGGTGGCGACCGATATCGCCGCCCGCGGCATTGACGTCGATACCGTCACGCATGTGATCAACCACGACCTGCCGAGCCTGCCGGAAAGCTATGTGCACCGGATCGGCCGCACGGGCCGTGCGGGCCGCAGCGGTTTTGCCATCACGCTCTGCGATGCTGAGCAGCGCGCCTGGCTGCATGCCGTCGAGCGTGAAATCGGCCGGACTCTGGACGTTCATGACAGCCATGAATGGCACTCGGAAGAGGCCCGGAACTCCACCATGCGCCCGCCCGTGCTCGGCGGCGGTCCGGTCAAGCAGGTCAAGCCGCAGAAGGTGCGCGAGCGCCGCGTCTGGACCGAAGAGGAAAAGATGGCCGCCCGGGCCGCGGCGGCTGCCAAAGCGTCCTGAACAGATCCCGTCGTGCTGCCTGAGAGGGCGGCACGACGCAAGAGTGCCAAAAAACCGCAAGAATCCCCGGACAGGGACCGGTCATGCTTGACCTTTGGGCTGACAGTCCGCACATAGCGGGCTGGATTTTCTGGCTCCGCACCGGAGCCACTGCCGCGCGCAGATCATTACCCTGTCCCTGAAGCAAGGATTCACATGTCAAAAGAAGACCTGATCGAGTTTACCGGCACCGTCATGGAACTGCTTCCCAACGCCATGTTCCGCGTCACGCTCGACAACGAGCACACCATTCTGGCCCACACCAGCGGCAAGATGCGCAAGAACCGCATCCGCGTTCTGGCCGGTGACCGCGTGAACGTCGAAATGACGCCGTACGACCTGTCCAAGGGCCGGATCACGTTCCGCTTCAAGTAAGACAGTCCGCCGCATGACCGCCTCCCCGTCTTCCGCAGAAGGGTCATCCGGCCTTCCGGACCGTCCGAAGCTCGTTCTGGCCTCCGCCTCCCCGCGCCGCCTGAGCCTGCTGGAACAGATCGGCATCGTGCCCGACGCCGTCGTCAGCGCCGATATCGACGAAGAACCGCGCCCCGGTGAACTGCCGCGCCCGCTCGCGCAGCGCCTCGCCCGCCAGAAGGCGGAGCATGTGGCCGCGCAGCGCACGGATGCAGCGCTCGTCCTCGGCGCGGATACGGTGGTCTCCGTGGGCCGCCGCGTCCTGCCGAAAGCCGAAGACGAAAAGACGGCCCGCGCCTGCCTGAAGCTGCTCTCCGGCCGGCGCCACAAGGTGCTGACGGCCGTGGTCCTGCGCCCGAGCGCGGGCTGGCCACAAGGCACGCCCTGCGAGCGGCTGGTGGAAACTTCCGTCATTTTCCATCGCCTGACGGACGCGCAGATCGACGCCCTGATCGCGCAGGGAGACTGGCAGGGCAAGGCGGGCGGCTATGCCATCCAGGGCGCCGCGGCCGCCCATATCCGCCAGATCGGCGGCAGCTATTCCGCCGTCGTGGGGCTGCCACTGTTTGAAACGGCCCAGCTCCTGCGCGGACAGCCGGTCGGCAAGCCCTCGGGTGGCTGGATCGCATGACCGAAATCCGCGCAGCCTGTTCTCCGGGCGAAGTGCGGATTGCTGTCACGGACCATGACACCCTGCTGGATGCCGCGATCTGGCGTCCCGGCTGCCCGGATGGTCTGGAAGACTGGCACGTCGTCCGCGTCCAGAAAGCCGCTCCCGCTCTGGGCGGTGCATTCGTCCTGCTCGAAGACGGTCAGAGCGGCTTCCTCTCCACCCGCGAAGCCCTGATCGAAGGGGCCCTGACCGCAGCGCGCGTCAGCCGCGCCGCCCAGAACGGCAAAGGCCTGCGCCTGCGCCGTGCGGACATACCCACTGGGGCCCCCTCCGGCCCCAAACTGCTCGAACGCGGACCAACCCCGCTCGATGAACTGGCAGACCGCTATCCGGAGGCTCCGATTTTCGTGGACGATCCGGGCATTGCGGCAAAACTCCCCGCCCGGCTGCGTCCGCGCCTTCAGCGCTGCCAGCAGGCGTTCGACGGTGCGCTTGAGGCAGATTTCGACAGTCTCGGCAGCCCCGAGGCCGATCTGGGCCTCCTGACCGCCAGCATCTTCCCAACCCCCGCCCTTGTCGCCATCGATCTCGACAGCACTGGCGCCCCGGACTTCAAGGGCAATATCGCAGCCTTCCCGGAACTGGCCCGACAGATCCGCCTGCGGAACCTCTCAGGCACGATTCTTGTAGATCCGGCGGGCGTGAAGACGCGCAAACGCCCGGCTCTCGTCCCCTTCCTGCGTGAGGCTCTGGCTGGCGATCCCCTGAAACCGGACGTCCTCGGCGCCACCCCCTCCGGCCTGCTGGAACTGACGCGCCCGCGCCGCCGTCCCCCCTTGCATGAACTCCTGTCCTCCCCACATGGGCAGGCACTGTCCATCCTCAGGACGATCCTGCGCGAAAACCGTCCCGGCCAAACGCTGACCGCCTCGATCGGACTCGTCAGGGCGCTGGAAAACGACCCCGACGCCCTGGCGGATTTCATATCCCGTCGCGCCCGGCCGCTGGACCTTGTCCTTGATCCCAATGCCCCACCCGCAAGCTGGAGCCTGTCATGAGCAACGCCACCTGCCCGATCTGCCATCGGCCCACCGATCCGCAGTTCCGGCCTTTCTGCTCCCGTCACTGTGCGGATGTCGATCTGGGCCGCTGGTTCAGCGGGACCTACCGCGTTCCGTCCTTTCGTCAGGATAATGACGAAGAGCACGACGAATATCGCGACAGGGAGGGTTGATCCCGCCTCAATCATCAGTTAAACCCCATCTCCGCAACGGGGTCCGCCCTGAAGCTCGGTGCCCAAGTAGCTCAGTTGGTAGAGCATGCGACTGAAAATCGCAGTGTCGGTGGTTCGATTCCGCCCTTGGGCACCATTTTTCCCCTGAAAAATCATCTTCTGATCAGCGCTTCACGCGAATGGCTGCCTCTGTCATGGCGCGATTCCCTCTGGCGTTCTGACAGCCGGATCTTCCATGATGACGCCGGGCAGGCCATCGCCGTCTGAAACAGGCCTCATCTCTCGCGCCCGGAGATATCGGGAACCGAAAAATGGACGATCCCCTTTCCCGGCATCACGACCCTGACATTCCACCCCGGATGGAACCGGAGCAGAGCCCCCAGCCTGAACTCCAGCCCTGTCCCGAGACTGATGCCAACGGGCGACGTCGCCAGCCGCCAGTCTGGTTTTTGCTGCCCCTGCTCTGCATCTGCCTGTTTCAGGTTGCTGTTCTGGTGCCGCAGATCGCCCATCTGAATATCGGCCCGGGCAGGCTCTTCGGCATATCGGACCATCAGGACAACACCCACGCCGCCCGGCTCAACCGCGCCGTGTCCGGCACGCCCCGTTATCCCCAGGACATGGTCGACCGGCATATCGAAGATCACGTCACGATGGCCTGTACGATCGATGCACAGGGCCATTCCCATGACTGTCTGGTCCAGGAAGGGCATTATGCGGAGCTGAATCAGGCCGCACGCGACTATGTGGTTCAGGCATCCTATTTCCCCGCGATGAGAAACGGTCATCCCGTCAGTTCACACTACAGGATGCACTTCAATTTCAGCATCCCCTGACCAGAGACTGAGGACAGGAACATGAATTCTCCCTTCGCATGCATCCGAACCCGCGTCGGAGCGTT
Source organism: Gluconobacter oxydans (assembly GCF_006539685.1). Classification (GTDB taxonomy): domain Bacteria; phylum Pseudomonadota; class Alphaproteobacteria; order Acetobacterales; family Acetobacteraceae; genus Gluconobacter; species Gluconobacter oxydans. The sequence continues at coordinate 54,455 of NZ_BJNM01000017.1, read as the reverse complement.
GTCTTCTCAAGTGTCAGTGTCACACGGGTTTGCACCCGCAGGGCCTGACTATGAAAACAGACAGAAGGTTTCATGATGTCTTTCAATATCAGCCGCCGTGGCGTCGCCCTTGCAGCCGTCCTTTTCGGTGCCGGTCTTGTCGCAGCTCCTGCCGTACGCGCTGAAGATACGCTCGGGGCCCCTGTCGGACATGTCACGCTCACCGCCCATTCGGCGGATGTCGGCGTGGGTTACACCTGGGGTGACGGCACCCTGACCTACGGCCATCATACCTATCACTTCAAGGTCAGCGGCGGGAACATCGCCGCCGTCGGCTTCTCCGCCCTGAAGGCCGAAGGCACCGTCTACAACCTGAAGCACCTGCATGATTTCGACGGCAGCTACGGCTCCCTCGCCGGGGAAGCGACGCTGGACAAGGGTCTGGGTGGCGCTGTCCTGTCCAACAGCAACGGCGTTCGCATCAAGATCGAGACGGCGACCGAAGGTGCGCGTCTGGCTGCGGGTGCGCAGGGTCTGACCTTTACGCTGAGCCGATAATCTGGTGTCCTCCTGCCGCAGCCTTCCGGGAAGGCTGCGGTGACAGGCCGGACACTTCCCCCGCGTGCCCGGCTCTTCCTGCATTTTTTCGCGGGGGAGCGGAGCGTGACAGATCATGGATACCAACATTCTTGTTCTCTCCTTCACCGAGCAGAGCAAGGCCTTCCAGGCGTTTTCCGAACTGCGGGAACGGGCTGCAGACCAGAAGCTGGTCGTCATCAACGAGGCTGTCGTTGAGCGTACCACGGACGGCAACATCACCATTCATGACAACTGGGCCAACGGATCTTCAGGCGAGCAGGTTCTGAACGGAACACTTCTGGGCTCGCTCGTCGGGCTTCTTCTGGGGCCACTGGGTGTGCTTCTTGGGGCGTCCATGGGTGCGCTCGTGGGATCGAGCCTGTCGGTTGAGGATGCGGCCATCCGCAGCAGCCTTCTGGCACAGATCGCCTCCGTCATTCCCGTGGGGACGACGGCCGTGATCGCGACGGTTCAGGAATATGTGCCGCAGGTCGTGGACGATCTGGCGGCGTCGCTGGGTGCATCGCTGGTGCTGCGTCGGCCGATCGAGGCCGTGGAGCGCGAGGTCCTGGCCCAGCAGAAGGCCCAGGCCGCTGCAGCCGCAGAAGCCGAGCGCGTCCTCGTGCAGCAGCATTCGACCGAATGGCACGACCGTATGAGCGAGTGGCAGAAGCAGGTTTCGACCAGCCTTCACAATCTGAAGAACAGGATCACGGGCGGCTGAGACCGTTACGGTCTTGATCTGAGCCTCTGATGCGGGCCATCGTGACGAAACATTTCCTTACCGGATGTCGTCATGATGGCCCGTTTTCGTATGCTTTTCCTACTGGCCGGTCTGGGCGCGTTTGCAGCAGCATCCGCGGCTCCTGCGCCGCCGCCAGTTCTGGCGCCGCTTATTCATGACGGCAGTTTCGAGCCCGGCGATTACGGGTTGGTCCGGGGTGCTTTTCCGGGTGCGACCACGCAGCAGGTCGCGGACTGGAAGGCCATTAAGGCTTACGGCAAGGCCTGCATGCAGAATGCGGCACTTGTACAGGATGCGGAGCTGAAAAAGCTCGGGATTATCGCGTCCGTTCCGAAAGATCGCGGCTATCAGGACCGGCTGTGTTCGCAGATCCTTAACGTCATCTCTGCGCCGGAAGGTTTTGCAACTTGGGAGACGTTCCAGACAGCGTTGTCCCGCAGCCTTCCCTATTTCCAGACTTACGCGGCCGGGATCACAGCTTCAGTCAATGCCATTCAGGGGGCAGAAGAGAACACGCTCGAAGAAGAGGCCACAGCACGCATCATTCCCGATCAGGCCTGGCGGGGACCCCTTGGGATGGAAACATTAGACACTCTGTCAGGCGTTGATGCCGATACACTCAGAATGCTGAAAAACCGTACTGTACACAGATTTGAAGATGTGGATTGGGACAACAGTCACTGGGTGCGGCATCTGCTGGACACGAAGGGATGGTCAGCCGTGATAAAGGCGGGACCGAGAACTGCAAAAATGGTCTGGCTGATAGTGCAGCATGCCGATGAGGATCCGGCCTTTCAGGCCAGGGCGCTGCGTCAGCTTGCGCCCTATGTTCACGCTGGCAAATTCAACAGGCCGGATTATGCATTGCTGACAGACCGGGTCATGCTGGCAACGACAGGCAAGCAGCATTATGGCTCCCAGCTTTCGTGCCAGAACCATCACTATGCACCCCGTTCGCTTGATGCGGGCGGCGACGATCCGAAGACGCTGGACAAACGGCGGGCGGAAATGGGGCTGTTCTCGGAAGCCACCTACCTCACCTATCTGCCACCCCATTGCTAAAAGGGGTGAAGGGAGCGAGCCCCCTTCCGGGTGCAGGGCAGCGCCCTGCATCACAACGCCGTCGGACGGTCCATGGTCTTGCGCAGCGGATACAGCGCCAGCTCTTCAATGGTCGCGCCGGTATTGGTCGCCTGAAGGCCCAGCGTCGTCAGCGGATTGGCGGGGAAGACCAGGGCCGTGGCGACGGAGAGGCCGTCATTGGCGAAGAGTTCCAGCGCGCAGGCATCCAGCACCAGACGCAGGGAAAAGCGGCGGCTGTTGGCGATCAGGGGCGTGGAGAAACGCTCCGTGAAGAAGGGCTGGGAGAAGCCGTGCAGGTCACCACGGTCGAGCCAGAGCTGGCTTGAGAAGGCGTCGAAGCCGATGGAGAGGGACTCTCCCTGCCCGTTCGAGAACACAATGACGAAGCGGCCCGCACGGCCCTGTTCGCCGTCCGGCTGCGGGTTGCTGCGCTCATCGACGGTGACGGTCAGGAGCAGTTCGATGGCGGTGCCGGTGGGCAGCGCAACCTGGACACCGCTCTGGGCCGCGATACGCTCCACCTTGAACGGGATTTTCTCGCCACGGAAGGCTTCGAGCCCGTAGGGGCGCTGGACCAGACGCAGCCAGTTCATTTCATCCCGGCGCAGGAACATGCGGCGCGGCAGCGTCATGAGGCCGCGCCAGCTCCGGTTGGGAACTTCCTCGCAGTACTGCCAGTTGCCGAACCAGGCGAAATAGACCGCCTTGTTGTCCGGCATGCTGTCATAGACCTGCATGGCGTAGCTGTCCTTGGCGAAGTCCGTCAGGCCGATCACCGTGTTGTCGGGCGTAAAGCGTTCGCCGTCGAAATCGCCCACAAAATACTGCGTGACGCTGCCGCCCAGCGGGCCGCCCGGATTGACGGAGACGAACAGCACCCATCGCCTGCCTTTTTCATCGCCCTCGATGTCGAGTTCGATCAGGTTGGGACACTCGTAGTCCACGCCGAACAGGCCGGCGGGACCGAAGCTGCTGAGATGCATCCAGTGCAGCAGGTCGATGGAGCCGTAGAACAGCACCTTGTGAGCGCGTGCGCTGACCACGACCATGATCCATTTGCCGCTGGCCTCGTGCCAGAAGACCTTGGGATCGCGAAAGGAATTGACGCCGATATTCAGGATCGGGTTGTGGTCGTAGTCGATGTAATGCTGGCCGCCATCGGGGCTCCAGGCGATGTACTGCGTCTGGCTCTGCGGTGTGGCGCGCGTGTAGATCGCGACCAGTCCGCCGGGCATGGGCGGGAGCGCAGGCGGGGCAGCATGGGTTTCGGCGCTGCTTGAAGGAGCATAGACCGAGCCGAACGGGGCGGACTCATTCGGGCCGAGCGCGGGCATTTTGTCGGGCGCGTAAGGCGTGTCAGATGTGGTTTTCCGCAGTTCCGGGGCGAGCGCCTGCACGGCGGCCTGCGTGGCCGTCGGGGTCGCCGGAGGAGCAGCGGCGGCCTCCGGTTTGCGGGGCGGGAAAAGACCCGAGACGTTGTTGCGGTCCAGCACGACGCAGCCGGTATAGGCCTCGCCCGCTGCCGTCTGGTCGATGGCGATGGGCTGGTCCTGCCAGGTGTAGAGATCCGTGCTGGTGGCGTGGCCCCAGTGGACGCGTCCGGCGTAGGGGGCGGTCGGGTCGTACTGGTAATAGAGATGGTAGGTCTGGCCGTCGAAGATCAGGCCGTTGGGGTCATTCATGAAGCCGGTAGGCGGCGAGAAATGAATGGAAGGGCGATAGAAATAGTCGCTCTGGGTGCGGATGACAGGCTTGTTATTTGCGCCGGGCTGATCGGCGGGTTCGATATGCGCATTGCTCGGCTGATGGCCGTGAGGCGTGAGCGCGTCTTTCGGCGGTTCATCGGCAGCGCTGGCATTCCCCGTCAGACGCAGGCTGCTGCCGACGGTGCCGGCAACGGTTCCGGCGGCAAGAAGGGATGTCAGGGCGCGGCGGCGGCCCGGGACTGGCAGGTCATTATGGTCTGTCATGGCGGACAGGATACATGAGACGCCCGTTTTCAAAAGAGCGGGCGTGAGCCCGGGGCAGGACGTTGCATGTCCGGCCCGGATACAGACATAGTGCGGCATGAAGCGTCTCGACCCCTTTCTCCTGTCCCTCATCGCCGCGATCGCGCTGGCCTCTTTCCTGCCCTGCCGGGGGCAGATGGAGCACATTCTCCAGCATGTCGTGACGATCCTCATCACGTTCATGTTCTTCTTCCAGGGCGCGAAGCTCGAACGTCACGCCATTGTGGACAGTGTGAAGGACTGGAAGCTTCAGGGAAGCGTGCTGCTCTGCACGTTCGCGCTGTTTCCGCTGCTGGGGATCGGGCTGCATCTGCTGTTCCGGGCGGTCTTTCCGGATGCGCTGTTCGGTGAAGAGCTGTGGTCGGGCATTCTGTTCCTGTGCTGCCTGCCGTCCACCGTGCAGTCTTCCATCGCGCTGACCTCCATCGCGAAGGGCAATGTTCCGGCGGCGATCTGTGCGGCGACGGTTTCCAACATCGCGGGCATTGCGCTCACGCCGCTGCTGACGGGCGTGGTGCTCGGGCATGTGGGGGCCGGACATTCACCGCTGGAATCCGTTCTGGATGTAGGCAAGGAACTGCTGCTTCCGTTTGCACTCGGGCAGATCCTTCAGAAATGGGTCGGGCCGATCGTCTGGAAACACAAGATCCTGATCTCGTTCACCGATCGCGGGTCCATCATCGTGGTCGTCTATACGGCGTTCAGCTCGGCCGTTGTGGAAGGGATCTGGCACCGGGTTTCGGGGGCGCATCTGCTGGAAGTGGCACTGCTCGACAGTTTCATGCTGACGCTGGTTCTGGTGCTGTCGCATCTGATGGGCGACGGGCTGGGGCAGACGACGGAGAACAAGATCGCGCTTCAGTTCTGCGGCTCGAAGAAGTCGCTGGCGTCAGGCGTGCCGATGGCGAGCGTGATTTTCCCGGCGGCTTCGGTTGGCATCATCGTCCTGCCACTGATGATCTATCACCAGATCCAGCTCTTCACCTGCACGCTGCTGGCGCGACGTTATGGGCGTCGCGCACTCGAGACCAGCGACCAGGGCACGGCGACCTCGCCGCAGCGTCGCACCGCCACGCCGTAAACCTCGGCGAACAGGGCGTCTGTCAGGACTTCGGCAGGCGTGCCGATACTGACGAGGCGGCCCTGCGACAGGACAGCAATGCGCGTGCAGAAGCGGGCCGCGAGCGCCAGATCGTGCAGAACGACGGCGACGGCCTGACCCTGTGCAGCGCATTGGCCAAACAGGTCCATGACCGTCAGGGCCTGCGCGGGATCGAGGGCCGCGACGGGTTCGTCCGCCAGCAGGATGGGAGCCTGAACCGCCAGCGCGCGGGCAAGCAGGACGCGGGCGCGTTCGCCGCCTGAGAGACGGGCGGAGGAGCGGTCAGCGAATGCGCTCGTCCCGACCGCATCGAGAGCCTGCTGCACGGCTGTTTCATTCTGTTCCGCCGAGGCCGTGCGCCGATGGGGCAGGCGCCCGAGCATTGCGACATCCCGCACGCTCATGCCGATGGCAGCGGGCGCTTCCTGCGGGAGATAGGCCAGATGCCGGCCGCGCTCTTCGGGCGGCATGGTGAACAGGTCCTGTCCGTCCAGCAGAACGCGGCCGGTCTCGGGGCGGAGCAGTCCGGCCATGATGCGCAGGAGGGTGCTCTTGCCCGCACCGTTGGGGCCGATCAGGCCGAGGACTTCGCCGGGGCGGACGTCGAGCGCGATATCATTGAGAAGTCTGTTGCCCTGAAGGGTCAGGCTGATCGTGTCTGTCTGGAGGATCATGGCGCGCTCCTCATACCGGCCGGCCGCGCAGGCGCCAGACCTGCCAGAAAAAGACCGGCGTTCCGATCAGGGAGGTGACGACACCAAGTTGCAGTTCGGCACCGCTGACGGGCAGGCGCACGAACAGATCCGCGGCCAGCAGAAGCGCCGCGCCACCGAGTGCGGAGGGCAGGAGAAGGCGTGACGGTCGGGCGCCTGCGAGCGGACGCAGCAGGTGCGGCATGACGAGGCCGACGAACCCGATCCCGCCTGCCACGGCGACGCCACTGCCGACCGCGAGCGCCGTTCCGAGCACGACGCGCCACTGCACCGCACGCAGGGGGAAGCCCATCGTCTGTGCGACGTCTTCGCCAAGGGTCAGCGCGTCGAGGGAGCGTCCGGTGCTGAACAGTAGTGCCGAGCCGATCAGGAGGCCGGGTGTGGCGATCAGCACGTCATGCAGGCTGGCGCGGGACAGGGAGCCCATGAGCCAGTGCATGATTTCGTAGGATGCATAGGGGCTTGGCACGAGGTTGAGCGTCAGGGCCAGAAGTGCGGCACTCATGGAGCCCAGCGCTGCACCGGCGAGCACCAGAACGAGCGTGCCGCCACGGGTCAGGGCCAGAAGCAGGAGCGTTGCGAGCCCAGCGCCGGACAGGGCCGCCAGCGGGAGCGCGGGCGCCCAGACTGCCGAAACGCCGGTATAAAAGACCAGTACGGCGCCGAGCGCACCGCAGCCCGAAATACCCAGTACGCCCGGATCGGCGAGCGGGTTGCGGACCAGTCCCTGAAGTGCTGCGCCGGACAGGCCGAGCGTTTCACCGATCAGCAGGGCCAGGATCATGCGCGGCAGGCGAATCTGGCCGATGATGGTTGCGGCGATCGTCTCGCGGCCATGCAGCATGTCGGACAGGCCTTGCACGACGCTGATCCCCGCCGGGCCTGCGGCCAGTGACAGGATGGCGAGAGCCAGAACCACGGCGCTCAATATGGCGACGGTTAATGTATAGCGGCTCATGGCGAGGGCTCCGTGCCGGTCAGACGGTCATGCGCAGCGATCAGGGCGGTCAGCGCATCGAGAGTATCGGGCGTGCCGCACATGGTCAGGCGGCCGGGAAGCGCCAGAAGATGCGCGCCCGTGAAGCGGTCCCGCAGGGCGGGATGATGCACGGCATCTTCCGCCAGGGACGCACCTTCGGAAATCATGCCCGTCACCAGAAGGTCGGGCGGATGGGCGATCAGTGTTTCGAGCGCGATGGTGCCGTCCGGGCGTTCGGAAGCAGACAGGCGGAATCCGGCACGCTTCAGCAGATCGGAAATCAGGCCCCCTTCTTCTCCCGCAAGGTTCGCGCCGATGACCGTGGCTGTCAGGATCTGGTCCGGATGGACGGGATGGAGACTTTCCAGACGGTCCGCAAAAGCGCGGATCATATTGTCTCCGCGTGCGTCCTCGCCAATGGCATGGGCGACGGTGCGGATCTGCGTGGGAATATCCGCAAGGGACCCAATGGAGGGAAGCTGCACGAACGGGACGTGCAGGGCATTGGTCACGAGCGGGACCGTCGGGCGGTGCCATGTTCCGTCCAGAACGGCGTCGGGGTGGGTGACGACGAGGTTTTCGCCGTCAGGGCGCTGGACGGGATAGGTCGCCGCGATCTCGCAGCGGACGGATTCCGCGCAGTCCGTGGCCAATGGGCTGAGACCGAGGATGTGGGACGGGTCTGCCAGTTCGAGCAGCAGTTCGTCCGTGCACAGGTTCAGGGAAACGATACGGGTCCGCACCGGACCGGCACAGGCCGATCCGGCGATCGCACCCGTCATCAGGCCCGACAGCAGCAGGACTGCCATCGGGGCTGAAAGGGCGTGAAGGAACGCCTTAAAGGCCAAACGTCACACCGCCATAGAAGGACCGGCCCGGCTGGAGATAGCCGACCGGGTTTTCATAATACCGGTTCCCCAGATTGTCGCCGCGCGCGAACAGGGTGACGAAGTCGGCCAGCTTGTATTCCGCAGCGATGTTCACCGTGACGTAGTCATGACCGATCGTGCTCATGGACGTGTAACGGTCGAGATCGTGCCAGCCGCTGACATAGAGCAGGCTTGGCGTGATGCTCAGGCGCTTGGTCGGCGTCCAGATGACGCTGGCTGTGGCCTTGTGGCGGGGCCGGCGCACGAGGGCAGCGCCGGTGCTGCGGTTCGTGGCATCCGTCCAGGTATAGGTTCCGCGCAGATCCACGCTCTTGATGATGCGGTAATCGACGAAGGCTTCCACACCATGCGTCTGGGCGCGGGCGACATTCACATAAGTGTAGTTGTAGCCCGACAGCGCCGTGTTGATGAGGTTGCGGACATGGTTGCCGTAATAATCGGCGCCGAAGGTCAGCTTGCCGTCCAGAAGGCGCTCTTCAAAGCCGGCATCGAAACCCAGGAGACGCTCGGCCCGCAGGTTCGGATTGGCCAGGAAGTAATAGGTCGGGTAGCTGACGAAGAGCTGGTTCAGGGACGGACCGTGGAAGCCCGAGCCGCCGCTGGCCTTCAGTGTCAGGCCGGTGCCGGGGATCTTCACGGCAGGAGCGACGCGCCAGGTCACGTAATTGCCGTAACGGGAATTGTTGTCGTAGCGGATATTGGCTGAGCCGAAGAGGATGTCGTGCCAGTGGCCTTCGAGCTGTCCCCAGGCGGCGTTCGTCGTGGTCTGGGCGGAAACCGGGGTCATGATCCGCTCGCGGATATAGTCGTATCCGACGAGGAAGGAGCCATTATGGCCGAGATGGGTCAGGCCCTGCCAGTCCACTTTCAGACGGTCACCGCGATTGGACGAGATATCCGGATCGCCAGCCGTAATGTCATGGCGGTCATAAGTGATGTAACCAACGCCCAGCGTCTGCTCGAACACGCCCTTGAAGGACTTCAGATGAGCGGTACCGCGCAGGATGGCCTGTTTGAGGTCGCTCTCGTTCTGCTGGGCTGACGGCAGCGTAGGGTAGGAGCTGTAATCGTCGGCGACGTATTCGTAATCCGCCTGCGTCAGATGGGCCGTAAAGCCGAGATCGAAATTGTCCGTCACGTCATAGCCGAGGCGTACATTGGCCGTACGGTTGTCGTTGCGGTTGGACGCGACATCATGGCCTTGGACCTGCGCGCGGATGGCTTTCGGCACGGCCTGATAGTCGCCGACATGGTTATGCGAGACTTCAACCATATAGTGGAAACGATGGAGCGAACCTGAAAACCCGGCCGTCTCGTTCTTGGTGGAATAGCTGCCACCTTCAAGACGGACAAAACCGTGCAGCGGTCCCTGCCCCTGCTTGGTCGTCATGTCGATGACGCCGCCCATCGCATCTGCACCATAAAGACCACTCTGCGGTCCGCGCAGGATTTCCACCCGGGCCAGACCATCGGTGAGGAACTGCGCCGTATCAAATGCCCCGGCCGGCGTGGACGGATCATTGATGTCCATCCCGTCCAGCCGCACCTTCACTTCATTGGAATTGACCCCGCGCATGAAGATCGACCCCGTCCCGCCGGGGCCGCCCGTGCGCACCATGTTCAGGCCCGGCTCACGCGCCAGAAGGTCCGCAAGGTCGCGCCGCTGCAGAAGTTCAATGTCACGCTGGGTCACAACCGTAACCTGCGAGCCGACCTTGCTGATGTCCTGCGGGATGCGATTGGCCGTTACGGTGACGGTCTCGGGGACGGTAGCGGTCACGGCGTCCGGCGTGCTCTGCGGGGCACTGGTGGCTGTCGTCCGGGGAACAGCCGGGGGTGCCTTGGGCTTCTGCGGCGGTGCCGGTTCCTGGGCCGGGACGGACGCCAGCGCGGGAACGGCGACAAGCATGCTCGTCGCGAAAAGAAGGCAGGAAATACGGGGCATGGCGATAGTAATGTCTCGTCGTTCTGCGTCGCCCTCAAGAAGGAGGCAGACCCGCAGTGACAGGGCCTGACCCGGCGTTCCGATGCACCCCGCCCGGACCGTCCTTCGGACAACTCATGCTGACGGCAGGTCTCCTGGCTCGCGCTCCGGTCTCAGGCCCCTTCCCGGCACCGGGCCAGTGGGTTCTCTCCTGAAGCCGTACTGTTCGCCCGTTACGGAGCGACAGTCAGCACTTACAGTTGCGGGGGCAGCCGCAGTTTTGCACTGCGTTCCCTTTTCACCCGGCAGGCCGGGCACCGTCAGGTGTCATGAAGCGCCCCGGGCGACACAAGTCAAACACAAACATCCATTTCTGGCTGATTTGATACCGCACAACTCTGCAACATGGCTTTCATTCTGTTACAATACGGCCTTTGCCTCGAATATCCCCGGACGTCAGTGTTCCTGCCATCGGATACAGGATCAGGACACGATCATGACGACCCATTCTGCTGCCCAGACGGTTCACCAGGACCGCGACCTTCCGACAGGATGCGATGGCATGAAAGCAGAGGGGCCCGGTCTTCCCCAGCGCCTGTTGTGCAGCACCTTCCGGGTCCGGCAGTATAACGACGTCCATGCCCGGGCCGCCGATCTGAAACTGCGACTGCCGCTGGGCCGCAAACGCCTTCAGCGGATCGAACGCATCCGCGAAGCCGGGGCGCTGTTCATCCATGTTCCCAAGAACGGCGGCACGTCGATCTGTGACCTGCTGTATGGCGGGATCATGATGCATGAGACCTGGCGCTATTATCAGCATGTCGCGCCCGATCTGTGCCGGACCCTTCCCAGCTTCGCGATCTGGCGCGATCCCGTGAAGCGTTTCGTTTCCGCATGGGCCTTTGCCCGTCGTGGCGGCACGTCGCGGGTGAAAATCCATCCTTCCGTCAACGCGCTCTACCGCTCGTTCCACACGCTGGACCATGCCATCGACCACGTGGAATCCTGTTCGTCGGTTTACGAGATGGACCATGTCTTCCGTCCGCAGACCCTGTATGTCTGCGACCGCAATGGCCGGCTTGCCGTCGATCAGCTGTTTTCGATGGACCGGATCTCGTCCCTGCCCGATCTGGTGCCTGTCCTGAAGGGCAAAACCATTCCCCATCTGAACGGCAACAGCCACGATGTCGTCCCCACGGCCGCGCAGGCAAAAAGGACTCGACAGCTCTACAGCGCAGACGAGGCACTGCGTCCGGCAGAATGACTTTTTGAAACGATCGCCCCAGAAAAACGGGTCATGTCTTCCAAATGTCACAATACGCAGGGAGTTACCTGCCATTTCGTGCCGTTACATCAGCGAAATGTGACTAAATTGCCATATCCCTTTCATGTCATACTGTATCACTCTACATCTGATTGAAATAGAGCCGGTACTCATGCTTTTTCTCGGTTGAAAGTTCACCTGACCGAGAAAGACCGAAAATACGATGCGCCTTGCTCGCCTGCTTTCGACTTCGGCCCTGTTTGCGTTCGGTACGGTGTCGGCATTTGCCGCACCCGCAGACAGCACGGCCTCTTCCAACAAGAAGAGCCCCACGAAAGTCGCTGCTGCCGCTCCGTCCATGATGGGCAATACGGCTCCAACAGACGAACATGAAGAACATGTCTCCGTCAGCGGACATCACACCTATTTCGATGGCGTAACGCGCCGCGATGTCGGTGGTGGTCTGATGCAGAAACAGGACTCCGCAAAGTCCGTTTCGGCCATCTCCCGTGACTACATCGAAAAGCAGGCACCGGGTCAGGACCCGATGCAGCTGATCGCACTGCTTCCGGGCGCAAACGTTTCGTCTTCCGATCCGGCAGGTCTGACGGGCAGCCACATGAGCGCCCGCGGCCTCGACCAGTCGCAGATGGGCTTCACGCTTGAAGGCTTCCCGATCAACGATATCGGTTCCTTCTCGGTCTATTCCCAGGAAATCGTGGACTCCGAGAACCTGCGCAAGGTCAGCCTGGCACAGGGTTCCGCCGACCTCGACAGCCCGCATCTGAGCGCCACCGGCGGCGTGGTCGACATGTACATGATCGATCCGAAGATGAAGAAGGGCGGCGCGTTCGACGTCTCCTACGGGTCATACGACTACACGCGCGGCTTCCTGCGTCTGGATACCGGCAAGATCGGCCAGACCAACCTGCGCGCCTATTTCTCCGGCTCCTATGCGACCGAAGATGCCATCCACTCCATGGCCACGAACCGCAAGCTTCATGCCGAAGCGAAGTTCGTGAACGACTGGGGTGACGGCAACCGCGTCTCGCTCGCGATCGTCGGCAACCGCCTTTACAACTACCTGACGCCGAGCGTGAACCAGGCGTCCTGGGAGACGTACGGTTTCGGTGTGAAGGACCAGTACATCGCGCCCTGTTACAGCGGCAGCACCTGTACCCGTCCGAACGGCACGACGTTCAAGAACACGTCCGGCTCCACGATTTCCAACACCTCTTATAACGGTGTCTACAAGGACCCGACCGGCAAGACGACGGCAGGTGACGCCAGCTACTACAAGCTGCATCAGAACCCGTTCACCAACATCTATGCCAGTGCGCCTTCCACCTTCAAGCTGACGGACCACCTCGTCCTGACGGAAACGCCGTATTTCTGGTACGGTGACGGCAGTGGCGGTGCGGCCTACAGCCTTCCGACGAGCTGGGGCGCCACGTCCATGAGCGGTACGCTCGATGGCAAGACGCAGACAAAGGGCAGCCTGATCTACGAGCCGTCCATCACGACGACGTATCGTCCGGGTGCCGTCACGAAGCTGACGCTGACCACGGGTGTGAACCGTCTGATGGTCGGTTACTGGTTCGAATATGCCAAGCAGTCCCAGACCGCACCAGCAACGGGTATCGCTTCCGATGGTACGCCGTGGAACCTGTGGGGCGCCGGCCCGAACTTCGTGTTCAATGACGGCACGACCTACCAGTACCGTCAGAGCCTGACGCAGACGCGGACGCATACGATGTTCATCGGCGACAGCCTGTCGCTGCTGCACAACAAACTGACGATCGACGGCGGCCTGAAATATGCCATCGTCACCCGCGATGCGCACAACATGCTGCCCGATACGTCCACGGGTCCGTACATCAACAAGACGTATTACCAGCCGCTGCCGACCGCTGCGATCCGTTACCAGATCAATCCGGAAATGCAGGTCTTCGTCTCGGGTTCCACGAACTTCCGTATCCCGACGAACTACTCCCTGTACGACGCTGGCACCTACTACAAGAACGGTGGCTATTCCACGCACGGCTCGACCAACCTGCAGCCTGAAATCTCGATTTCGGAAGAAGCCGGCTGGCGTTACACGGGTCCGACGGTCATGGCCTCGGTCACGTACTTCCACTACAACTTCACGAACCGCTTCTTCTCCCAGAGCGAATGTCTGGACGAGAGCTGCAGCAGCTACGCAACCGGCAGCATCAACGCTGGCGGCCAGAGCACGAACGGTGTGGATGCCGAAGTCGGAACGCGTCCGATCTTCTATCACATCCGTCCGTATGTCTCTTTCGAGTATGTTGATGCCCGCACGACGAGCAACCTGCGTGCCGGCAGCGGTTCGTCCATCGACTATCTGCCCACCAAGGGCAAGTTTGCTCCGGAAACGCCGAAGTATCAGGTTGGCTTCAACCTCGATTATGACGACGGCAATGTCTTCGGTGCCTACAACCTGAAATACGTCGCCAAGCAGTATTCCACGTTCATGAACGACGAGAGCATCCCGGGCTACGTCAAGATGAACATCACCGTGGGCTACCGCTTCAAGAACCTGGGCTTCCTCCAGGCCCCGAACGTCAAGCTGAACCTGACCAACATCACCAACAAGCACTATCTGGGCTTCCCGATTGGTCTGCAGACCAATGCCACGACGATGCGCGGCATCTTCGGCAACACGGTCAAGGGTTCCACCCCGACCTACATGATCGCGGCACCGTTCGCTGCGACGGGTTCCATCAGCGCCGGCTTCTGATCCCTTCAGACCCTGCTGAACCTGAATGCCCCATGCCGGTCTCCGGCATGGGGTTTTTCATGCCTGGAAGGGCTTTTGTGCAAGGCTGTCGTGCCCTTGCGCTCTACCTTGCAATATGGCCATTTATGACTGCGCCAAAGATGAAAAGGATCCACGGTGGGCAGAACGAAAACGACAGCCAGATCAGCGCTGGATATCTATCTGGACGCCCTGCGGGATCACCTGTCCATTGAATCCAAGGCGATCGAGACCGCGCTTTCGGAGCTTCCGGTATGTGAGCAGTATCCAGGGCTGTGCAGCCGGATGGAGCAGGATCTGGCGATGGGCCGGAGCCATGCGCGGGAGATCACGATCCTTCTGTCCCGGCACGGACACCCTGCCCCGGTTCCCCATGAGACCGTCTCGTCCATTCTCAGCACCGTCTCGGGGCTGCTGCATGGGGGTGAGGAGCATGACGTTCTGAAGAACGTGCTGGCGGCGAGCGGGTATCGCGCCCATCAGATCGCCTCGCTTCAGGTGCTGATCGTGCTGGCACGGCAGCTTGGCTTTGCGCAGGACGCGGCCGCGCTGGACTGTCTGAAGGATGAGGAAATAGCGGCGGCCGGGGCGCTTGAAGGGCTGATGCCGGAAATCGTGGCGCAGTATCTGGCGGCGGCCTAAAGCGGCTCAACGCGGCTTGCAAGACATCCGTGAGGGCGTAAACTTCGGGCATGTCCTCATTCCGCTTCCTTCATGCTGCTGACATCCATCTCGACAGCCCCCTGAGGGGGTTGAGCCGTTACGAGGGGCTTCCCGAAGCGGAAATCCGCGGCTCCACGCGGCGCGCGCTGGACCGGATGGTCGAGACGGCACTCACCGAAAAAGTCGATTTCGTCGTGCTGGCTGGCGATCTGTATGACGGAACCTGGCAGGATGTGGGAACCGGGCTTTACATGGTCCGGGCGCTGAGCCGGCTGGTTCAGGTGGGCATCCGGGTCGTGACGCTTTCGGGCAATCATGATGCCCAGTCGGTCATTGCGCGCGAACTGCCGCTGCCGGACGGGATCGACCATTTCTCCTATGATGCGCCGCAGACGCTGCACTGGCCCGAACTGGGTGTGGCGCTGCATGGGCAGAGTTTCCGGGACCGGCATGTCACGCAGGACATGACACGCGCCTATCCCGCGCCGGTGGCGGGGTGTTTCAATATCGGGGTGCTGCATACGTCGCTCTCGGGATATGGGGAGCACGAGACCTATGCCCCCTGCTCCGTCGAGACGCTCTCGGCCAAGGGGTATGATTACTGGGCGCTGGGGCATGTCCATGCGCGCGAGATCGTCTGCGAGCATCCGTGGATCGTGTTTCCGGGCGTGCTTCAGGGGCGTCATGCGCGGGAGACCGGGGCGTGTGGCTGTGAGCTGGTCACGGTTGAGGATGGGATCGTCCGGTCTGTTGAATTCGTGGAATGTGATGTTGTGCGCTGGGCCCGACTGGAGCTGGATGTCAGCGGGATGCAGACCATGGATGCGGTTCTGGGCGCGGCGCGTCAGGCGATGGAAAACGCGCTCTCCGATGCGGGGGGCCGGACCGTCATTGCGCGGATCGTGCTGACGGGGCGGAGCGTCCTGCATGACCGGCTGTGCGCGTCGCAGGCGTGGAAAGAGGATCTGCGGGGCATTGCGGTGTCGATGGCACAGGGGACAGCCCAGATCGCGCTGGAGAAAATCCGCAACGAGACGTCCGCACCGGCGCATCGGGCGGGAGTGGCGGAGACGCGGGAGCTGGATCTGGCGCTTGAGGGGCTGATGCAGGACGAGGATTTTCTCGCGTCCCTGCCCGAGGCGTTTGAAGGGTTTTTCTCCGCCCTGCCCTCCTGTGTCGAGCGGGACAGTCTGATGCCGGACGGGCGGTTTCCGCTTGAAGAGGCGCGGGCGGCGTTGCGGGCGCGGCTGGTGGGGGAAACGGAATAATGCGTTTCGAACGTCTCGATCTTCTGCGCTATGGCGGGTTTCAGGATGTCACGCTGAGCTTTCCGAAGGGGAAGCGGGACCTGCATGTCATTTACGGGCCGAACGAGGCTGGAAAATCGACGACGCTCTGTGCGATCCGGGATTTCCTGTTCGGGTTTCCGCATCATATTGCCGGAGACTGGATGACGGCGGCCCCGCTGCTGCGGGTCGGGGCGTGTCTGGAGCAGGACGGGACAGTTTTTGAGGGGATGCGGCGTCGGGGACGGAACCAGACGCTTTTTGCAGCCGATGACAAAACACCTCTGGATGATCTGCCGCTGCGGACCTGGCTGGGCGGACTGGATGCGAAGGGGTTCGAGGCAGCCTGGGCGCTGGATCATGCGCGGTTGCGGGACGGTGGCGAAGAAATGCGTCGGCTGAAGGACGATGCGGGGCTTCAGATCCTAGCGGCGGGTCTGGGTCTTGAGGGCGTGGGGAAGCTGGCTGCGACACTTCAGGACGATGTCAATTCGGAATGGAAATCCGGACGCGCGCGCTCGGCCCTGCAGCAGGCGAAGCTGAAGCTGAAGGAGTTGCAGCAGACGCTGCGTCAGGACACGACGACGGCGAGGCAGCTTTCCACCGCGAACCGGGCGCTGTCCGTTTCCGAATCGGAACGGTTGGCTTGTGAGAAGGAAGCGCAGGCTCTTGGGGTGCGTCGCAGGACCAACTCGCGTCTGAGAATGACATCCGTTCCGATTCAGAAACTGATGGAAACGGAAGCGGAGATCGCCGCATTTCCGCACTGGGATCTGACGGTTCAGGACTGCGCACGGATTGAAAAAATCCTGGAAAACCTGCACCGGGAAGAGGAAGCACTTTCGGCTGCGCGCCAGAAACTTGAGGCGGTGTCCGGGCAGGTCCGGGACTGTGGCGAACCGCATCCCGTTCTGGCGGAGCAGGATGCCATCCGCGCACTTCTGGGTCGGGGTGTTCTGGTTGAGCGTCTTGAGGCGGCAGCGGGGGACCGTCAGGCGCGGCTGACGCGGGACGGGATCTGGCTTGAGCAGTTCTGGGCACGGCATGGCTGTGAGCCGGACGTGCTGCCAGACCTGTCGGAGCTGGATGATCTGGACCGGCGGCTTCAGGAGCGGGCGCTGCTGCACACGCAGGAACAGGATCTGCGGGACAGGCTTCGGGAGACGGAGCAGGCGCTGAATGCGCTTCATCCGCAATCCGTTTCGGAAGCGGATGAAAATGGAAACGGGGAGCGTCTGCGTCTCTTCCGGCTGGAACTGGATGAGGCGCGGAGCCTTGGTCCGCTGGATGAGCGGATCGACGGTCTTTCGGAGGCGATTGCGCGGCAGGAAGACGTCACGGCTTCTGCTTATGGGGCGCTGTTGCCCTGGCGTGCGACAGGTGCGGACCGGAAGGCCGAGCTGACGGCGCTTGCATTACCGGACATGGCGGCGCTCGAAGAAGAAGCGCGGCTCCGGGCGGGGCTGGAAGAGCAGCGCCGGGTGGCGCGCGAGGACGAGCAGGCGGCGGAGACGGACCGCGCGCATCTGGAACAGCAGCGGCGGCGGCTTGAGGAAGGCGGCCAGGCCGTTTCACGCGAGCAGCTTTCCGCGGCGCGGCAGGAACGCGACCGGCTGTGGCAGGAAATGGAGCGTCATTTCCAGTCCGGGGCCTGTCCATCTCCGGCGATGCGGGAGGCGTTTGGCGTTCTGGTCCAGAATGCGGATGGTCTGGCGGATCGGCGTCATGACCATGCCGAGCAGTCGGCGCTGCTTGCGGCGCTATCGCGTCAGGTTGAGGATCTGACTCTGAAGGCGGGAGAGGCCCGGCGCAGGGCAGCACATGCGGAAGCGGAACTGGATCGGCGCGATGCCGCATGGGCGGCTCTGCTGGGGACGTTGGGCGCACCGGTGCTGCCTCCTGCTCCGCTTCAGGTCTGGATTACGCGCCGTCAGACGGCGCTTGCGGCCGAGGAGCAGTTGCAGGGCATGCGGGCGCAGTTGCAGGCCGCCATGCAGACCCGGGCGGATATGAGCCGGCGGTTGCAGGCTTTCGTGCCGGCGTGTCCGTCCGAACGGCTGGCGGTTCAGATCCGGCAGGCCGCATCGGTCCTGGAGCGCGACGAGGCTCTGGCTAAGCAGAATGAGGCCCGGAATGCGGATCAGCGCCGGTTGCAGGAGGCTGTGGCAAAAGGCAAGGCAGCACAGGCCGGACTGGAGCGCAAACTGGCGCAGTGGGCCGAAGACTGGGCGCTGGCCTGTCAGGCCTGTCGTTATCCGGGACGGCCGGACCGGGCGGATCTGCGGGATGTGCATGATGCGCGCGTAATCCAGACACGGATGGAAAGCGAACAGAAGGAACAGGCCGCCGAAACGCGCGATATTGCGGCGTTCCGCACGGAACTGGGGACGTTCCTTCAGCGCCACGGACAAGGATCGGCGGCCGAACTGGAAGCTTTCCTGACGCAGGCGCTGGCCCGCGAGCAGAAACGGCAGAATGTGGTTCAGGCTCATGCCGCGCTTGAGGCCGAGGTTACGCAGAAGGATCTGAAGATTGCATCGCTGGTGGCGGAGCTGGCGCCTGTGCGGTCAACGCTGGGTCTGGGGCCGGACGATGATCTGCGTCATGCACTGTCGCGGGCGTGCGAGCGGGCTGCATTGTGCGACAGGCGTGACGAGTTGCGCGATCAGATCCTGCAGGCCGGAAATGGCCGTCCGATTGATGTGCTTCTGGAAGAGGCCCGCGAAACGGACCCGGCGCAGTTGGAAGAGGAATTCGAGGCCATCGAGGCGGAAACGGTGGCACTGAACACCCGCAGGTCGGAGGTGGACGAACGTCTGTTTACCGCGCGCAAGGTTCTGGACGATCTGGAAAATGCCCGGGGCGTTCATGAGACGGCCGAGGAAATCCAGGAGACGGAAGCGGATATTGCCGAGCGGGCCAGCCGCTATGTCTCGCTCAGGCTTCAGCAGCTCATGCTGTCGCGGCTGGTGGAGCAGGGGCGGCAGCAGGCTCACGGGCCATTGCTGTCCCGCGCCGGAGCACTGTTTTCGCGGCTTACGCTTGGGCGTTATGTGGGGCTTGCGACAGAAGAGGACGGGTCGGACGGGCTGGTTCTGGCGGGATGCCGGCCGGGGAACACGGCGCTTGTTCCCGTTCATGCCATGAGCGAGGGCACGCGCGACCAGCTTTATCTGGCGTTGCGTCTGGCGTCGGTCGAGCAGGCGCTGGAGCGTGGAATCCGTCTGCCTTTCCTTGCGGATGATCTGTTCGTGACGTTTGATGAGGAGCGCACGGAGGCGGGTCTGAAGATTCTGGCGGAGATTTCGGAAAAAACGCAGGTTCTGTTTTTTACCCACCATGGGTATATCTTAAATCAATCGAAAGAAATTGGCTGTCTTACGGAACTATAATTCCGTTTCTAAAAAAATGTTTACTTTATAACATTCCAATGCTTCGCAGTTTCGTGAATGACACCGAGTGACGAAATAGTATGAAATACAGTCTGGCTATTTTCCTTTGAGCTGATTTTCCATATAGCCATCCTGACATGGGTGTTTTGACTGGTTTTACTATTAAAAATGGTGTTTAACGGCATTCCCACTTTCCTTCACGGAGCACAGTCGTGACTGAAAGCCCCCGCGGTAGCCTGAATGCACAGCGCATCATCCCGCTCGCGACCCTTGCGGCACCTCCCCGTGGAATGGAGCCGATCGTCGTTCGTCTCAGCACAGCCCTGTCAGCGGGCGTTGCGGAGATTCTGGAGCAGGAGCGGGCGGTTCTGGTGCTGTCACGGCAGTCTACGGGCAGGCTTTATCTGGATCAGCACCAGTTCTCGACGCTGGCCACGCCGCCACGTGTCGAGCCTACGGCGGATGTCTTTCTGCTGAGCGTCACGCGCAGTGCACTGCTGCGGTATCTTCCGATGCTTGCGGGGCTACCGCCCCTGTCTTTCAATATGGAGAAGGGGCCGGGGGCGTTCCTGCTTTCCGCGGGGTCCATGCTCGAGGCCGGTGTGCTGGAAGGTACGATTCCGCAGACACGCCAGCGCCTTATGCAGCATGTCACGGATCTGCTGATCACGACGATCCTGGATTGTCTGGAGCTGGAAGTCAGTGTCGCGGGACGGCGCCGGCATCGGCAGAAGCATATCCGCCACTATATCGAGACACGCCTGCACGAGCATGATCTGACGCCACAGAGCATTGCGGAAGCGTCGGGCATTTCGACCCGGGCGCTCTATCAGCTTTTCGATGGCGAGGAGGGGGCGGTCGCGGGGTGGATCCTCAACCGGCGGCTTGAGCGGATCCATGCGGATCTGACGAACCCGGCCCATGATGCACTGCCGATCGCGCAGATCGCTCTGAACCATGGCTTTCGCAATGCCGCGCATTTCTCCCGGCGTTTCCGGCAGAAATTCGGGGCGTCCCCGCGGGAAATCCGGCAGCGTTCCGCCTTGCGGCTGGGGCGGCTGGAACAGACGGGATCGTCAGGGCGACGCTAACCAGGACGGGGCCAATCAGGACGGGGCTGACTGCATGCCCCGGACGAGGCGGGTGGTGGACTGGCCTTCGACAAGGTCCACCAGCACGACCTTGCCGCCATAGCTTTTAACCACATCGGCACCGACCACCTGGTCTTCGGTATAGTCCGCGCCCTTGACGAGAATATCCGGCTTCAGAGTGCGGATGACCTCCAGGGGGGTGTCTTCGTCGAACAGTACCACGAGATCGACCGAGCGCAGGGCGCCGATGACCCGGGCGCGGGCCTCTTCCTTCTGGACCGGGCGCGTCGGGCCCTTCAGCCGGCTGACGGAGCGGTCCGTGTTGAGGGCCACGACCAGCCGGTCTCCTTCACGGGCCGCCGCCTGAAGCAGGCTGACATGGCCGGGATGGACCAGATCGAAACACCCGTTGGTGAACACAACCTTCGCGCCGTGCCGGTGCCAGCTTTCCACGATGCGGGCTGCCTGTTCGACGGGCACAAGGGCGCCTGTTTCTGGCATTTCCTGCAGCAGTTCGCGGGAGAGTTCTTCCCGCGAGACCGTGGCGGTTCCGAACTTGCTGACGGACAGGGCCGCGGCAGCGGTTGCGATGACGACGGCTGTTTCCAGCGTCTGACCGGCGGAAAGCACGGCGGCGACCGTGGCGACGACGGTGTCTCCGGCGCCCGAGACGTCAAAGACTTCGGATTTGCGGCTGGCAACATGCAGCGGTTTGGCGTCATGCTGCCAGAGCGTCATGCCGTCTTCCGAACGCGTGACGAGGACGTTGCCGCCGAACTGGCCGGACAGGGTTTCCGCGACTTTCAGGACCTCGCCATCCGTGCGCGCCGGCAGGCCGCTGGCCTGTTGCGCCTCGATGCGGTTGGGTGTGACGAGCGTGGCGCCGGCATAGGCTTCGAAGGTGTGGCGCTTGGGATCGACGATGACAGGGATGCCCTTTTCGCGGCCGGCGGCGATGATGGCGCGCAGGACCTCATCCGTCAGGACGCCCTTGGCGTAATCCGAGCAGACGAGCACGTCCGAGACGGCGATCGCACGGCAGGCTTCTTCCACGAGGCGCTGCTGGAGTGTTTCGGAAAGGGGGGTGAGCTTTTCGACGTCGATGCGCACGATCTGCTGGCGGCCACTGACGACGCGGGTCTTGGTGATGGTGGTCCAGTCGGGGGACGAGACGATGCCGTCCGTCTCGATGGTGGGCCAGAGTTTCAGGGTTTCCTTCAGGCGCGCGGCCGAATCATCCTCGCCTACGAGACCGACAAGATGGACCTGGGCGCCTAGGGCAGCGGCGTTGACCGCCACATTCGCCGCACCGCCCGGCACACAGCGCAGACCGTCATGCAGGACGACGGGAACGGGGGCTTCAGGGGAAATCCGGCTGACGCCGCCTGAAATATACTGATCCAGCAGCAGGTCACCGATTACCGTAATGCGGCCAAAGCGGAAATCGTCGATCACAGGCCTGCTTCTCCTTCAGTCATGCGCGGCGGTTCATATTTCACCGGAGTACGCAAAAAGAAAAGGCGAGGGATGACACCCTCGCCTTTTGCGAACCGGACCGGAGACATGGCTTGCTCCGGGTCTTTGCTCATTCTGCGGCAGGACCGGCCAGCAGCGTTGCGAGCGAGCGGCCGAAACCGGTCGGATCGGGAAGGGGCTCGCCTTCCTGCACGCGGGCCAAATCCAGCAGGACGGTCGCATAGTCCTTGACGCTCTCGCCCTTTGCGACACGCTCGGCCAGGGCCTTGATGAGCGGATGCTTCGGGTTGATCTCGAGGATCGGCGGCATGGCGGGCATGGCCTGGCCCGAACGGCGCATCAGGCGCTGCATCGTCAGGTCCGGACCACCATCGGACGTGATGACAACGGCACTGCCCGTCAGGCGGACGGTGCTGCGGACGTCCTTAACCTGATCGCCAAGCGCGTCCTTGAGGGCCGGGACCAGCTTTTCGACGTCTGCGGCTTCGGTCGTGTCTGCTTCCACAGACTCGAACTTTTCCAGATCGCCATGGGAGTGGGTGACGGAGCGCAGGGGCTTTTCCTGATAGGAAGACAGACGCTCCGGCCAGAAGCCATCCACCGGATCGGAGAGAAGCAGGACTTCGAGGCCGCGGGCGCGGAAGCCTTCAAGCTGGGCCGAGGACTTGAGCGCGTCGAGACTGTCGCCGGTCAGGTAATAGATGGCGTCCTGACCATCTTTCATGCGGGAGATGTAATCATCCAGCGTGATCAGGTCGTCACTGTAGGTGGAGTGGAAGCGGGCGAAACCGGCGATTTCCGTCCGGTGTTCGGCGTCTTCCCACAGGCCTTCCTTGATGACGGCGCCGAAGTTTTCCCAGAACGAGTTGAAACCGCTATCGGCTTCTTTCGCGCGCTTGCTGATCTCGCTCAGGACGCGTTTGGTCACGGCCTTGCGGATGCGGGCCAGGACCGGTGTGGCCTGAAGCATTTCACGCGAGACGTTGAGCGGCAGGTCTTCGGTGTCGACCACACCCTGCACGAAGCGCATCCAGTTCGGAACCAGTTCGGCTTCGTCGGTGATGAACATCCGGCGGACATGCAGATGGATCCGGCTTTCGCGGGACTGCTCCATGAAATCGAACGGGCGGGCGCTGGGCAGGAACAGCAGGGCCGTGAATTCGGTCACACCTTCCGCGCGCCAGTGCAGCGTCGCATAGGGCTCATCGAAAGCATGCGAGATGTGCCGGTAGAACTCGGCATACTGTTCCGGCGTGATCTCGGATTTCGGCTTGCTCCACAGGGCTGTGCCTTCGTTGGCAGCCTGGTCTTCGGTGGTGCCGTCTTCCTTGGTTTCACGCAGGGTGATGGGCCAGGAGATGTGGTCTGCCCATTTGCGGATGATCGAACGCAGACGCCAGCTGTCCAGGAACTCGTCAGCATCGTCCTTCATGTGCAGGACAATGTCGGTACCCGGCGTGGAGCGGGAGGCGGGGGTGAGCGTGAAGGCGCCCTTGCCGTCGGACGACCAGGTCCAGGCTTCGTCGGAACCGGCCTTGCGGGACGTGACGTCCACACGGTCAGCCACCATGAAAGCCGCATAAAAACCCACACCGAACTGGCCGATCAGGCTCGGACGGTCTTCCGGTTTTGCGGCATTCAGCTTCTCACCGAAGGCGCGGGTGCCGGAACGGGCAATCGTGCCAAGGTTCTGGGCCAGTTCGTCATGGGTCATGCCCACGCCATCATCGGAAATGGTCAGCTCTTTCTGGCTCTTGTCCGGATTGATGCGGATGGACGCATTTTCCGGAAGAGCCAGCGCGCTGTCCGTCAGGGCCTCGAAGCGGCGCTTGTCCGTGGCATCGGCCGCATTGGCGACGAGCTCACGCAGAAAGATCTCACGATCCGAGTAAAGGGCATGGACCACCAGATCCAGAAGACGTCCGACTTCGGCACTGAACTCGTGCTTTTCGGCTGCCTTCTGGGTGTTCGTTTCACTCATCTCATCAGTCTCCGTACAGGAAAGTGACTTCGATATGCGATGTCACAAACGGATTTTCAACCGGCATCAGAGGTAAGATGCGAGCGTCATGCCCTTCATGTCGGCGATGAGGGAATAGGACGCCTGAAGCTGGTTGTTGGTGTCCGTCACCTGCGTGGAAACCTGCGCCAGATAGGCATCCTTGACCTGCCCGAGCTGGGTGGTCAGGGCGGAAGACATCTGGCTCAGCATGGAGGCCTGGGTTGTCAGGCTGTTCTGCTGGACGCCGAGAAGGCCGCTCATGTCTCCCAGGCCGCTCGTTACGGTTTCCATGGAGCTCTGGAGGCCTGAAATCAGGCTGGAATAGTCACTTGCGCTCGTGGAAGACGCGCCGAGGGAGGCGACCACCATGAGGTTGCGCATCAGGTCGCGGATGGGCGAGGTGGTGGAGGTCGAGGTTGCGCTCTGGGTGGCGACCATGCCCACGGAGACCGTTTCGGACTGACCGACGACGACCTGCATTTTCTGCTGGTAGGCCTGATCGGGGGACGTGGACACCGCTGCGGAGAAGGGCTGCCCGGCGGCGGTATTGCTGGCCAGATCCTCGGTCGTGCTGAGCACGTCGTCCGCACTGGTGGAGCCGAGCTGGCTGACGGCCTGTTCGATCTGGGTAGCGAGATCCGATGTGCCCAGATCGGTGCTTACGGGGGCGGTCGTGTTCTGCTGCCCGGCGAAGACATAGCTGTCGCCCTGTTTCGTATTCAGCAGATTGCCGAGTGACGTCAGGGCCGACTGGGCGGCAGTTGCGGCCGTCGTGACGGTTGAATAGGTCAGCGTGCTGCCGAGCGTGGACAGCGAACTCGTCAGATCCTGGGCGATGGTGGAGATCTGCGACAGGGCAGTCTGTGTCGTGGTCAGGGTGTTCTGCGCATTCGTGACGTTGCTCGTCCAGGCGGACACCTGCGTGATGGCCGGCTGAAGGGCGAGGGCCTGTGTCCTGGATGCGCCGAGGCCGGCATAGCTGCTGGAGAGCACGCCGGTCGAGGCTTCGAGCTGGAGCGAGCTCTGGCTTTGCGAAAGGTTCTGGACACCCAGAAGAAGCTGGCTGGAGATTCCTCCGAAGCCGAAACTGGAGATGGTTCCGGTCATGATCAGGTTCCGATTGCGCTCAGCAGGGCGCTGAACATTGTCTGGACGGTTGATACGACTTTGGCATTGGCCGCATTGGCGTTCTGCAGGGTGACGATATTGGCCATTTCCGTGTCCACGGAGACCGTGGATGTTCCGGAAAGGTTGGACGTCAGGCTGGTCTGTGTTGTCTGGGAGAGGGCGAGGCCGCTGCTGGCATCGCTGGCGGTGGCGGCCTGTTTTGCCGTCAGGGATGTCGCAAGGGAGATGATCCCCTGATTTCCCGTATAGCCCGTGGACAGGGTTCCGGTCAGTCCGAGGTTCGTGCTCGGCGCTGCCGTCTGGGAGGTGCCGGCGGAATCGGATGTGGTTCCGAAGCCGTAGCTCAGAACCTTCTGGATGGTCTGTGTTCCGGATGTGCTGCTGTCGAGCAGTTTGGACGGATCATCGGAATAGGTGCTGGAAACGCTCATGACCTGCGAGAAGCCGACGCTTCCGGTCGGCGTGAGGTCCGTCCGCGATGTGCCCGGAACGTCGCCATCTGTGCCGGATGTGAAAAGGGGCATGCCCTGATCGCTCAGGCGGGTGGCAACGGTTGATGTCAGGGAGTCCAGCTGCGCCTGCATGGTGGGGAGCGTTGTATCGCGCAGGGTGATGTTCGCGCCCAGCGTTCCACCGGTCAGATCCGCAGTGACATCCCGGCCGTTCAGGGTGATGGCAGGAATGCTGCTGTCGGCAGACGTGGCGGAATAGGTCGAGCTGACCGAAATCTGGGCTGAGGACGTGCTGAGGGGCCAGGTGGAGGAGACGGTTGCGCCCTGGGTGCTGCTGGTATCCCGCGTCGGCAGGGTCACGCCATTTGCGGTGGAGATGGTCATGTCGCCATTTGCGGACTCGGACCAGGAGACGGAGAGTTCCGAGGAAAGCGACGACAGGGCCGTGTAGCGCTGGTTTTCCAGCGCGGCCGTATCCTGACCGATGCTTTTGAGATTCATGATCTTGGTGGACAGGGCACCGATCGTGGTAAGATCGGTGTTGATGTCCGAAACCGAGGACACGACAGTATCCTGGGCCGTCTGGCGCTGGGTCTGATAGGCCGAGGCGAGGGTGTTGACGGACTGCGCGAAGGTGGAGGCGGCGGAAATGACCGTGCTCTGGGCCGAGGCGCTGTCGGGCGTGGACGTCAGGGACGTCAGGGCGGACTGAAGATTGCCCAGTTCGTCAGAGAGCGTTCCGCTGCTGCCGGAGGTGGCGCTGGTGGAGCCCTGAAGTGCGGTAATGTTGGACAGGGAGTTGCTCGTGGCCGTGTAGGCCGCGACGTCCGCATTCTGGGCGTAGAGCGCCTTCTGGACCTGCTCGTTCGTGGCCAGGGTTGTGGCGGCAGTGCGCACGCCGGTGCCCATGTTGCCAGCCACGGTGGACTGAACGTTGGCGTTTTCCTTGATATAGCCGCTTGTCCCGGCATTGGAGACGTTGTTGGACGCAACGGCCATGGCGTTCTGGACGGCATTCAGGCCGGACGTTGCAATCGAGAGTGCGCTGTTCAGTCCCATGAGGCAGGTATCCCTTCAGTCCGGCTTACTGGATCATCGCCAGGGTGGTCTGAAGAAGCTGGTCGGCCGTGGAGACGACTTTCGTGTTTGCGCCGTAGGCCTGCTGCGCCACGATCAGCTTGCTGAGATCGCCGGTCAGGTCCGTGGTGGATTCCTCGATGGAGCCCGTGGTCAGGGTGCCGGCACCATTGGTGTTGACGGCGTTGATCTGCGGGCTGCCGGACTGCGACGTGGCGGTATAGGCCTGTCCGTTCTGGGCAGACAGGCTGTTCGGATCGGCGAAGGTTGTCAGCGGGATCTTGGCGACAAGCTGGGAATAACCGTTGTCGAATGTTGCCATGACAGAGCCGTCCGTCTCCATGGAAATGCCGGAAAAAGTGCCGGTGGTGACGCTGTCAGAGGTCATGGAAACTGTGTTTGCCGAGCCGAGGGTGACGCCGCTGAGGCTCACGGTCATGTCCTGAGGAGAGCCTGTATAATTGAAGCTTGAGCTGGAAGTGCTGCTGGCTCCAGTGCTGTCCTGGGACGTCACGGAGGAAACGGCGCCGCTGGAATCAAACGTCACGGTTGCGCTGTTGCTGGTGCCAGTGGTGTCGTTGACATCCTTAACAGCCCAGGTCGTGTCGCTGAGCTTCGTCCAGCTCAGATCGACCGTCGAGGCCGCACCTGTGCTGTCATAGGCTGTCGTCGACATATCGACAGTCTTGCTGCTGCTGCTGTCGAGCGTGCCAGTTGCGGTCAGTTTCGTGCTCTCGGTCGGTCGGAACGCGATGGTGGAAGGAACCTGAATGGCAGAGAGAGAGGTGCCCAGAGTGCCTGAGGTGGCGTCGACGTTGTAGCCCTCAAGGTAATAGCCGGACGTGTTGACCAGATAGCCGTTCTTGTCCTGCGAGAAGTCACCGTTGCGGGTGTAATACTGCTGCGTTCCCAGAACGGGGGTGCTGTCATTGCTCTGGCCGGTGGCCTGCACGACGTTGAAGAAGCCGTTGCCGGAAATGGCGAGGGCCGTGCTGTTGGTCGACGTTGTGACCATGCCCTGGTTGTCGATGTGCTGTCGGGTGGTCGCAGCGACGCTGTCGCTCAGGGATTCACCGTCATTGGCCAGTTCGTTATTGGTGACGTAGTCCTCGAAACTGGTGGTGCTCGCCTTGTAGCCGGTGGTCTGGCTGTTGGCGATGTTGTTGGACAGGTCGGTAAAGGCGTGGGACTGGGCGTTCAGGCCACTGACGGCCGTGTGGACCGCGTTGATGATCGAGGACATGGCATACTCCCGGACATGGAACAGGCTGCGGGTCGTATGCCCGAGCATCACGGCCAAGGATTCCACGATGGATGTTAAGGAAGTCCTTACGAGGCAAAAAAGAGCCATCCAGCCTGCATGAAGGCCGGATTCGGCTATGGAATTCCTTGGAACCCGGGCGGGAAAAACGCTTTCAGCCTCTGGTTCTCCGGGTTTGGAACGGGCAATATGTGTGAGCATGCCCCAGCCAGACGACGACCCGAAAAAGCCCAGTATTCCTGACGATTCTCCGGTCAGACCTGCCAGATTCGTTCATGGCAGCATCATGCGTCATGTCGTGACCATGGCCGGAACGGGGGCGATCGGGCTGATGGCGGTCTTTGCCGTCGATCTGCTCAATTACGGCTATATTTCCCATCTGCATGACAAGACGCTGACGGCGGCGATCGCGTTTGCGACGGCGGTCAGTTATGTGCAGGTCTCTGTTTCCATTGGCATGACGATCGGGCTTGGGGCCTGTACGGGACGGCTGATCGGGGCGCGGCAACATGCCGAGGCACGACGGATGGCCTCGGCATTTCTGGTGGTCATGGTGGCGATTGCCGCTGTGCTGGGGCTGGTGACGGCGACGTTCGCGATGCCTCTGCTTGGGCTGCTGGGCGCGCATGGCGAGGCGCAGCAACATGCAGCGACGTTCCTGCATATTGTCTCGCCGGCGTTGCCGCTGGTCTGTCTGGGGATGGCGCTGTCGTCACTTCTGCGGGCGGTCGGGGATGCCAAGCGCTCGATGCGGGTGACGCTGACCGGAGCTGTGGTTTCGGCCTGTCTGGATCCGGTCATGATTTTCGGGCTGCATCTGGGGCTTGAGGGTGCGGCGATCAGCACGGTTCTGGCGCGGTTGGCTATTGCCGCGAGCGGATTCCTGAATTTGCGGGGTCACGCCATGCTGGAATGGCCGGAGCGGTCGGCGTTCGGGCCGTCCACGCGGCTGATTGGCGGGATTGCGGTTCCGGCGATTGCGACCAATCTGGCGACGCCGACGGGGGCGCTGTTCGTGACGCATGCGATGGCGCGGTTCGGGCTCAATGCGGTTTCGGGGCAGGCGACGATTGACCGGATCGTGCCGGTGGCGTTTTCGCTGGTCTTTGCGCTGACGGGGTCGGTGGGACCAATCATGGCGCAGAATCTGGGGGCGCGGCAGATCCATCGCGTGCAGGAAGCGCTTCTGGCGGCGCTCAAGCTGACGGCGCTGTGTGTGGGGGTGACCTGGCTGATTCTGGCGGCGACGCACAGTTACATCATCCAGCTTTTCGAGCTTCAGGGTGTCGGCGTGGATATCGTGCGGCTGTTCTGCTGCTGGCTGGTGCTGAGTTACATGTTTGTCGGACTGCTGTTTGTGGCCAATACGGCGTTCAACAATCTGGGGCACCCGTTCTATTCCACGGGGTTCAACTGGGGCCGGGCGACGCTGGGGACCATTCCGTTCGTGTGGTTCGGGTCGGCTTACGGGCCGGTCGGGATTCTGGTCGGGCAGTCGCTGGGCGTAGTGCTGTTTGGCAGTCTGGCCGTCGTGACGGCGTTCCGGGTGATCCGGAAGCTGGAGCCGGGGATTGTGAAGCCGTAAGCGGTGCTGGGGTTGCCGCTGCGACTGAGGCCAGTGTTCTGACCGTATGTGCAGCGGCGGGAGCTGGATTTATCGGGCGGAGAGCGCCGTTTTCTTTGCGGCTTTGAGGTTGCCCTTGGCGATTTTGCGCGCCTTGAGGCGTTCGAGACGCTCTTTCATCGCCATTTTCTCGTAGCGGATGCGCTGACGGATCCAGTTCAGCATGCCGGATGCTGTCAGAACCGCGATGCCGACGAAAGTCCAGCGGTCGAGCGGCTGTTTGAAGAGGAAGTAGCTCAGCGCAACGCCCCAGGCCATCTGGCTGTATTGCGGCAGGGCGACGCGGTTTGCCGGGGCCCTGGCGGTGGCGAGCATCATGCAGAGCTGTCCGAGAGCCGTCAGGAAGCCGTATCCGAACAGGTAGAACCAGATCTTTGTGTTGGACGGCCATGTGGCGTGGGCGATCATCAGCAGACCGTTGCCGACCAGAGCGCCCATCAGGCTCGATCCGAAGAGCGACAGGCGGACGGTTTCCTTGCTGGCGATGCGGTAGGCGATCACGCTGCCCGCATTCGCGCAGGCGGCCATGAGGGCGCACAGATGGCCCAGATTAAGGGGACGCACGCCGGGGCGCAGGACGATCAGGACGCCTGCAAAACCGAGCGCGACGGCGAGCCAGGCCCAGAACGTCACTTTCTCCTTGAGCAGCACGACGGACAGGATCGTGACAAAGAGCGGCATCAGGAAGGTGATCGACAGCGCCTCGGGCATCGAGAGCAGCATGAAGGCTTTGACGCTGGCGGCTGTGGCGACGAAGACGCAGACGGCCCGCAGCAGCCACATGCCCCGAAGCTTCGGACGCACGATGTCGAGATAGGATTCAGTCGGTTTGCGAATGAAGGGAAGGATGAGGAACCCGAACACACCGCCAAAAAACGCGACCTCGAAGGGGTCGAGACTTCCGTCCAGCAGTTTGGAAAAGGCGTCGCTGATGGCGAACGCGGAATAGGCACCGAAGGCCAGGGCCATTCCGGAGAAGAGGGTTTTGGTGTCCATAAGGCGCGGGGACTCTGACGGGAGAGAGAAGGAAACGTGCAGTCCTGAGACAGGGCACCAGTAATCTCGGTCAGGCTTCTTAGAAGAAGTATTATGGAAATTCAAACCCGTTTCCGGAATGACGAGTATTTTCTTTTATAACTGTGGATATATTTTGTTATAACATATAATTATTTATATATAACACTGAAAAGGTTATTAATTCACACCTGATGCTACGTCTGGTGTGTT
Source organism: Gluconobacter oxydans (assembly GCF_006539685.1). GTDB lineage: Bacteria > Pseudomonadota > Alphaproteobacteria > Acetobacterales > Acetobacteraceae > Gluconobacter > Gluconobacter oxydans. The sequence continues at coordinate 23,730 of NZ_BJNM01000017.1, read as the reverse complement.
CCGGTCCGGCCGGCGAAATCGACTCTGGTGAAGGTGCCCGTTATAGAAGCGGCACTCTTCAATGCTGTTTTCAGGGGAACGGTCTGTGCAGTGCGAATGGCGTAGGTCTTACGACAGGCTGGTTCCGATGCTGATTAAGGAGCATTTCGGGGATCCGGGTGTCATGACCCGGCAGTTTCCCTACATGAAATCGAATTTTCTGTGGAAAGGGGATGATTTCATCCTCACGCCGGAAGCGCTCGCCAATCCGAAGAACAAATATCATGGGCTTGAGCGGCTGGCGCTGGAGTATCACGCGGCCGGAGAGTGGCGGCTGGCCGGGGAATACTGGCTGATCACGGCGGGGTGGCGGCGGAACCTGATGGATCCTGAGAACGAGCGGCATGTCGAAGCACTGCAGTTCGCGCTGCGTCATGTCGAATATGATCGCGCGCTGGCAGAGTGGAAAAAGAAGAAGCTCGGCCGGAATGCGATGCCTTATCCCAGCCAGTTCGGGCTTTCGGACGACTGATTTTCCGGAGCGCTTCATGCAGGGATGGGAGTCCCTGCATGCATACCCACTCTGAAAATTACTGACCGAATACCTGCTGATAGAAAGCGAGTTCCCTTTGCAGGGCGTCTTCTATGGTTTCGCGGGCGCGGAAGCCGTGGGCTTCCTCCGGATAGACGTGCAGGGCGGAATGTTCGAGTTTTGTGCGCATGGATTCCGCCTGTGAAAGGGGGACGACCCTGTCAGCGCCGCCATGCAGGAACAGGACGGGAACGGTAATCCCTTCAGCTTGCGTGATGGGGGAACGTTTCAGATACACGGCCTCGTCTTCCGGATAAGGACCGATCAGGCCGTCCAGATAGCGGGCTTCGAACTTGTGCGTTTCTTCGGCCAGGGCGCGCAGATCGGTGACGCCGTAGAGGGACGTCCCGGCGGCGAAGAGGTCCGACTGGGCGAGAGCGCCGAGGACGGTCAGGCCGCCGGCGCTGCTGCCGCGGATGACGCAGCGGGCCGGATCGGCAAGGCTGCGGTCGAGCACGGCCTGCACGCCTGCGAGGCAGTCTTCGATATCCGCGACGCCCCACTGGCGGTCCAATGCTTCGCAGTAGGCGCGGCCGAAGCCGGTTGAGCCGCGGTAATTAACGTCGAGGACGGCAAAACCGCGCGACGTCCACCACTGCACCTTGAAAGCGAAGGACGGGTTGGCGCGGCCGGTCGGACCGCCATGGGCCATGACGACGAGCGGGGGTTTTTCGCCGGGCTGAAGAGCGCTGGTGCTGCTGGCGGGAGCGTAGAACAGGGCGTGGGCTTCGGCGCCGTTGGCGGTCGGGAAGGTCAAGGGGGTGGGAGTTGCGATATCGGCCTTTGTGACACCGGGCGGGAGGGTGACGCTGGTTCGGAAGCGGTCATACGGTTCGCCGGGACGGCCGACGGCGATGGCAGCGGGCGCATCGGTCGGGGCGTCGATCCAGGCGAACCGTCCGTCTTCGAGCGGTTGCGGGACGTTAACCGGGGTGCCGAGGGAGACGTCCGTCCAGTTTCCATTGTCTTGCAGCAGGACGTGATTGAGGCCGTGGCGGATGCCGAGGGCCAGCAGTCTGTTTCCGGGCAGCGGGGCCATGGTGCGTTGACCGAAGACCCAGTGCGGCAGGCCGATTTCGGCGTTGGCGCCATTGAATCTGTGCGGGTGCCAGCCGGTTTCATCGTGGGAAAAGCGGATGGGCGTCCAGCGTCCTGAGGCATCGGACGTGGCGTAGAGCGTGCCGTCGGGGGACCAGCAGGGTTCGATGATGCTGCACTGTTCGGGGCCGGTCAGATCGGTGACGGGGCCAAGTGTGCCGGTTGTGCGGTCGAAGGGAGCGACGGAGAGGGTTGTGACGGTCCAGGGCATGGCCGGGTCGTTCCAACTGAACCAGGCCAGGAAACGTCCGTCGGGTGAGGGGCGGGGGGCGGCGTAGAAATCCGCGCCTTTGGCCAGCACGGTTTCGCCGCCGTCGGACTGCACATGGACGAGGGTTGCGACGGGCGTGCCTTCGCCGTGGCTTTCGCGCACGCAGAACACGGCATCGGAAACAGGGTCGAAGGTCAGGTCGGCGTAGCGGTGTTCGGGGTTTTCGCCTGCCTGTGTCCATTGCGTGGCAGTGGTGCCGTCGCTGAACCAGAGTCCGCCAAGTTTGCGGTCGCTGAAGACGACCTGCGGGGCACCATTCTTCAGACGGACATCCCAGGCCCCGCCACCATATTCGTGCACGCGGGTGCCGACCGAATATCCGGCCGGGCTCAGATCGCGGATGTGGCCTTCGGGGTCACGGGCGGTAATGACGGAGCGGCCCTGTTCATCCGGGCGGCTTTCGAGCCAGATGATCCAGTTTCCAACCGTGCGCAGTTCGGAAAAGGACAGGGTGCGGCCGGCCACGAGTTCGGGCGTGACCCAGGACGGCCAGTTTCCGGATGCGGATTTGGGAGCGCGGGGGGAAACTGTGGGGGAAGGCGATGTCGTCATTTTTCATCCTGTCTCCGATGCCGTAGTATCGTAACCGGCGGCCTTCCTTTCCGCCACAGCTTGAACGGGACCAGGACACTGTTTCACCTCAGTCATTTTCTCGACCACATGCTGGTGCATTACGGCTACGGCGTCGTTGGCGTCATCGTCATGTTCGAGAGCATGGGCCTTCCCCTTCCGGCGGAAAGCGTCATCATCGCGGCTTCGCTCTATGCGGGCAGTACCCATCATCTGGAAATCCGCTGGATCGCCCTGGCCGCCGTGCTTGGCGCCATCATGGGTGACAATATCGGGTATCTGATCGGCCATCACTTCGGTTACGGCATTCTGAAAAAGCACGGCCACAAGGTCGGCATGACGGAAGAGCGGCTGATGCTGGGGCGGTATCTGTTCCGCAAGCATGGCGGGATCGTCGTGTTCCTCGGCCGCTTCATCGCAGTGCTGCGTGTGTTCGTGGCGTTGCTGGCCGGAGCGAACCGGATGCCCTGGCATTCGTTTCTGTTCTTCAATGCGATGGGCGGCATCTGCTGGGCGGGAGGCTATGCCTTCGTAACCTATGAACTGGGCAAGCAGATCGAAAAGATCTCGGGGCCTGTGGGTGTGGTCATGGCCATTCTGGGGGTGAGTTGTCTGATCGGGGGGCTCATCTTCCTCAAGAAGAACGAGAAGCGCCTGACGGATGAGGCCCTCAAGGAAGCCGAAGCGGATGAAAAACGCGACGAGGCCCGCGCAGAGACGAAACCGAGCTGACCCACACTGGAAGGACAGACCCGATGACACAGACCGCCGCACCCGCATGGTCCACGGATTCCCTTGAGCGTCTGGACGGGAAGACGGCGCTCATTACCGGATCGACGGGGGGTCTGGGCTTCGAGGTCGCCTGCGGGCTGGCGAAGCAGGGCGCCGCGATCTTTCTGAGCGGGCGCAATCATAACAAGGGTCAGGCGGCTCTGGCGCGGCTGCATGAGCGGGTGCCGTTCGTAAAAGCGCGCTTCGAGCTTCTGGATCTGGCGTCGCTGGCCGGGATCGAGGCCTTTGCGTCTGCCATGCGCAGCCGGGGCGAGCCGATCCATCTTCTGGCGAACAATGCCGGAGTTATGGGGCCGGCGACACGGCTGACGACGAAGGACGGGTTCGAGCTTCAGTTCGGGACCAATCATCTCGGGCATTTTGCGCTGACCGGACGGCTTCTGCCGCTACTGGCAGCCGGGAATGCGACGGTCATGACAGTGGCGTCTCTGGCGGCGCTGAAAGGGGAAATCCCGTTTGGCGATCTGAACGCGCGGCATTCCTACAATCCGATGGTGCGTTACCGGCAGAGCAAACTGTGCAATCTGCTGTTTGCGCTGGAGCTGAATCGCCGGGCGCTCAAGGCGCCCTGGCCCATCCATTCGCGGGCCGCGCATCCGGGCTGGGCGGCGAGCGATATCGTCGCCAATAATGGCAGTCTGGATCAGTCCGCCAACAAGGCGGCGCGGTTCATGCGGGGGCTGGCGCGGCGTGTGGCCGGTCCGGTGTTTCACGCCATGGGTCAGACGGTCGAGGAAGGCGCCTGGCCGCTGCTCTATGCGCTGGCCAGTCCGGAAGCGCGTGACGGCGGCTATTACGGGCCGCAGGGCCCGGGAGAGCGCCGTGGCGTTCCGGGGATCGCCGGGCTGCCGGCTCTGGCGCATGTACCCGAACTGGCGGAGCGTCTGTGGACCGTCTCCGAACAGATGACGGGCGTAAAATACGGACTAGTCTGAGACGAATAAAAGTTTTTGGGTGTCGCCTTTTTTCAAAAAGGTGACGTTCCTTGACGCTTCCTGGCTTTGAAGCTTTTTGGAAAAAGCTTCACCAAAAACTTTTATTCAGGATCTTTTTCAGGGGCGGACGATGATCATGATGACGATGATCATCATCAGGATTGTGGGGACCTCGTTGGCGATCCGGTAGAACTTTTCCGGGTGCTGGTTACGGTCTTCGGCGAAGGCGCGACGCCAGGCTCCGCAGGCGCCGTGGAAACCGGCAAGCCCCAGAACGCAGATCAGCTTCGTCCACCACCAGCCGGCATTCCAGTCGATCAGACCGGGAATGGAGGCCAGCGCGCCACCGGCAAGGAAGGTCACGATCATGGCCGGGGTCATGATCTGGCGCAGGAGCTTGCGCTCCATGACCTTGAAGCGCTCGCTTTCAGCCGAGCCCGGTACCACCTGACAGTGATAGACATACAGGCGCGGCAGATAGAACGTCCCGGCCATCCAGGCGATGAACGCCATGATGTGCAGGGACAGGATCCAGCTCTGATAGGTCGCGAGAAAGTCGGTCATGCGTGTTTCTGGCTTTCCAGCGTCCGGCGCAGCAGGGGTACCAGCTCGTCCAGATGCGTGATGCGGACGGAGCCTTCGACGGGCCAGAACGGCGGCAGAGGCACATCATCGGGGCGAAGAAGCACACAGGCCATGCCGGCCTTCCAGGCTGCTTCCGCACCGGTATTACTGTCTTCGATGACGACACAGTTTTCTGGCAGTACACTCTCGGCCTTTGCGGCGTACAGATAGACGTCCGGAGCGGGTTTGGGGCAGCCCATGTCATTGGCGGAATGGATGCGGTTTTCGGGGAAATACTGCGACATTCCGGTGCGCTCGAACTTGGCTTCCATCTCCCGGACGGAAGAATTGGAGCCGACGCGAACCGGCATTCCCAAAGCCCGAACGCCTGCCAGCATTTCGAGCGCTCCGCTTACGGGTTCTGCGCTTTTTCGCATCATCTGTACGAGATTTTCGCGCAGTTTGAATGCCGTTTCTTCCGGTAGGGAATGCCCGAGTTCCTGCTCGAGTTCTGTCACGATCTGCGGCAGGGCCTTGCCCGCAAAACGCTTATGCGCCTCGTCATCCGAAATGGACAGCCCCTTGGAGCGGGCGAATTCCGCCGTGGCCCGGCAGGACGGGCCTTCGCTGTCCACGAGAACGCCATCGCAGTCGAAAATGACCAGTTTCAGCTGGCCTGCCGGGTCCAGGGCGGTTGTCATACCGCGCGTACCGCCTCGACGAGGGCCGCCACGTTTTCAGGTGGCGTGTGCTGCATGACGCCGTGTCCGAGGTTGAAAACATGCGGTTTTCCGCGCATCGCGTCCCGGATGGCCTGGGCTTCGCGGATCATTGTCTCGCCGCCGGAGAACAGGATCATCGGATCCATGTTGCCTTGAAGCGTCAGGCCGGGGCGGACTTCGGAGACCAGTTCGGAGATCTGGGCCGGGTCGGCGACGGTGTCGAGGGCGAGCGTGTTGACGCCGGTTTTCTGGGCATATTCGCGGACCATGATGCCGCCAAGACGCGGGAAACCGATGATCGGCGTCTTGGGGTGACGGGCACGGATGTACTCGACGATCTGGCGCGTCGGCTCGATCACGTAGCGGCGGAACGCGGAGGGCGGCAGGATTCCGGCCCAGGAATCGAACAGCATTACGGCTTCCGCACCGGCTTCGATCTGGCCGCAGAGCATCTCGGCGGTACTCGAGGTCAGGGTGTCGATCAGGCGATCGAACAGGGCCGGGTTGGTCTGCATCATGCGGCGGGTTTCGGCGAAATCCCGCGATCCGCCGCCCTCGACCATGTAGCAGGACACCGTGAACGGGCTGCCTGCGAAGCCCAGAAGCGTGGTGACGTCCGGAAGCTCTTTTGTGAGGCGGGACAAGGTCTCTCGCACGGGTGCGACGGCATCCTGTACGCGCTTCGGGTCCAGTCTGGCGAGGTCGGCTTCGGAGCGGATGGCGCCGAGCACGGGGCCGCGTCCGTCAATGAATTCAAGGGACTGACCCATCGCCCAGGGCAGGATCAGGATGTCGGAAAACAGGATGGCCCCGTCCATGCCGTAGCGGCGGATCGGCTGGATCGTCAGCTCGGTGGCCATGTCCGGGGTCATGCATCGGGTCAGGAAGTCGGCCCTGTCCCGCATGGCGCGGAATTCGGGGAGATATCGGCCTGCCTGACGCATGAGCCAGACCGGAGGCGGCCAGACGGCTTCACCACGGAGGGCCCGCAGAAGCGGTTTCGACGAGGGTGAGGAAGGTGCGTTTTCCGAAATCATGTCGCCCACTAATCATAAAAGAAAAAAGAAAGAAATGCTGGAGGTTAAGATGATCCCTGTGGATACCGGGGTACCCGGCTTTCTGAAAATGTACCCCGTCTTACTCACACTGTGTACAACTCCGGAAGCCGCACTTTGCAAGGGAGTCGTTGATTCAATCCCGAATTGCCCACAGAGAGCCTGTGTACAACCCCCAGTTCCGGCTGGTGTACCGTACAATCCACGGTACTCGGTACTCCTTTCGCAAGGGCAGGTACTATCCCCATGTACCCCAGTACTGACGCAATCTCTTCACCGGGTGATCCGCAGTACTCGTCCCTGTTCCAACAGTCGATAGTACGGAGTCGTACTTCATGATGTCTTTCAGTACTTCCCTCATTCTTGCCAGCGGCTCTTCGGCCCGGCGCATGCTGCTCGAAAATGCGGGGCTGGCCGTGCAGGCCAGACCGGTCGATCTGGACGAGGAGGCGTTGCGGCGATCCTGCGAAGAGCAGGGCCACACGCTTTCCCAAACGGCCATCGCGCTGGCGGATGCAAAAGCCAATCTTGCGACGCGGGATGTGGGCTTTGATGAGCTAACGGTTGCGGCGGACCAGATCCTCGATCTGGACGGGGTAGCGTTTGCCAAGCCAGGGTCTGTGGCCGAGGCGGCGGAGCATCTGCGCCGGTTGCGGGGGCGGACGCATGTCCTGCGCACGGCAGTCGTTCTCTATAAGGGGGGCGAGAAGGTCTGGGAGCATCTGGCCTCGCCGCGGCTGACGATGCGGGATTTCTCTGACGACTTTCTGAAGGCCTATCTGGAGCGTGAAGGACCGGCGATCCTGTCCTGTGTAGGGGCGTATCGGCTTGAAGGCCCCGGGATACAGCTTTTTTCGGCTGTCGAGGGGGTGCAGGATGCCGTGATGGGACTGCCGCTGTTGCCACTCCTGGAGGAACTGCGGGAACTGAAGGTCCTTGCGGCCTAAAAAATCTGTTTTTCAGGCTTGTCAGGGCGAAATCATGACGATATACCGCCCTCATCCGGCCCCGTCCCAAAGGGGCCGCTTGAAACACGTGGGGCCATAGCTCAGTTGGGAGAGCGCCTGAATGGCATTCAGGAGGTCGTCGGTTCGATCCCGATTGGCTCCACCAGTTTCCCTGAAAATCTGAAATTTCTGTTTCAGCTCCGCCGTAGCAGCTCGCGATCTGTTGACGCGGGCGTTCAGCTCTCATACGGCAGTCGGATGCAGACCGGAACGCGACACGCCCCCTTGCCCACCTTCATGGATGTTGACCAGCGGGCGCTGTGGAGCGGCTGGCTCACGCGGACGGTGCTGCCAGCCTGGAGCGGCGTCGGGTTTGATCGCGGGCGGCGTCTTTATCATGAGCGACTGACATTTTCCGGAGAACCGCTGGTTCTGCCGGCCTCGCGGCTGATGGTGCAGGCGCGGCAGATCTCGACATTCTGTCGGGCTGCGCTGGACGGGCTGCATGATGCTTCGGCGCAGGCGCTGGCATGTCTCGAAGAAGTCGAGCGGCTTTACCGGCATCGGGATGGCCAGGCGGGGTGGATCTTTTCCGTGGCGCCGGACGGGTCGCCGGTCGGGACGCAGCGCGATCTTTATGCGCATGCCTTCATTCTCTTTGCCTATGGCTGGGCTTACCGGGTGAGCGGCAATCCGGATTTCCTCGCGGTGGCGCGGCAGACGGTTGTGGAGCTTCACCAGATCTTCGCGGCGGAGCATGGCGGATTTCTGGATGAAGTGTCGCTGACGGCACCGGGGGTTACGGGAGCTGTGCGGCATCAGAACCCGCACATGCATCTGCTTGAGGCGTTTCTGGTGCTGTTCGAGGTGTCGGGAGACAGCTTTTATCTGGATGAGGCGACGGCTCTGGTGCGTCTGGCGCTGGAGCGGCTGATCCAGCCGGGGGCCGGGGTGTTGCCCGAGGAATTCGGGGCGGACTGGCGGCCTGTGGCGGCTTCGGGGGAAAACCGGGTGGAGCCGGGGCATCTGTTCGAATGGTCCTGGCTGCTGGGGGATTATCTGCGACTGAATTCTGGGGCGCAGGACTCCGGGGCGATCCGGCAGGCTGCGGACGGGCTGTTCGCGTTCGGGATGCGTCACGGCGTGCGGTCGGATGTGCAGGGGGCCGCGGTGCGGGATGTCATTGCGGATGATGGACGCTCCCTGGAAAACGCCACGCGGATCTGGCCGCAGACCGAGCTGTGCCGCCTGCTGATCTGCCGGAACGAGAGCCCGGAGATCCTGCGGGGCCTGACGGAGCATTTCTTTGCGACGTTCATTCCCGACAGCACGCGTGCTGTGTGGATCGACCGGTTTGATGCGTCCGGAAGGGCGAGCGTTGCGGATGTGCCGGCCAGTTCGCTTTACCATATCTATGGCGCGGCGCGGGAGTTCTGCTGAGACGGCAAGGGTGGACCTGCTGTCCAGCTATGTTAGCGTAACCCCGGGTCGGTATGAATTCTGGCAGCGACGGTTTCCGACTTCTGGCAGGTGCTGCCCTGAACGTTCTCTGAAGGAGAAATACGGTGCGTTACTCAAACGGTATTTTCGCGGTTCTTGCGGCAGCTGGTCTTGTTGTCTCGTCGGCTCATGCCCAGTCCATTCCGGGCGTTGGCAGTGCGGGCAATGCCATGAGCGGCATGTCGGGCATGAGTGGCATGACCGGTGCACCGGCATGATGAGCAGCATGCTGCCGAACATCTCTTCCGCCAGCACGGGCAATGTCGCCGGTGTTCTGAGCTACTGTGTGCAGAACAACTATCTGAGCGGCAGCGGCGCGACCTCGGCCCTGAGCAGCCTGACCGGCAAGCAGGACGTGACGTCGTCCAGCGATTACACGGCTGGTCAGCAGGGGCAGCTTCTGACGGGGGACAGCAATGCGTTCTCGCTGTCGAGCCTGAAGGGGCAGATGAAGCAGAAAGTCTGCAACATGGTCCTCAGCCGCGCGAAGAATCTGCTCTGAGGCATCCGTGTTCCGGGTGGTCGCGTTCGCGACCGTCCGGTTTGGGATGGTTCAAAGCGGTTTGACGAGATCGGCCGTGATGCCGTTCGTGGCGGTCAGGGCGTCTTGGGGTGAAAGCTCGATCAGGAGTCCCTGGCTGCCTCCATTGATGACGACGGGCGGGCCGTCCATGCCGCATTGTTCGAAGGCGGTGGGGACGGTGCTGCGCTGTCCGAAGGGACTGACGCCGCCGATGCGGTAGCCTGTGCGCTGTTCGGCATCGGGGCGGGAGAGCATCTTGGCTTTGCGGCCGCCGAAGGCCTGCGCCACGCGGGCGAAATCCAGTTCGCGGTCTGCGGGCAGCACGACGCAGGCGGGGCGGCCGTCGATCTGCACCATCAGGGTCTTGAGGACGTGATCCGGCGACAGGCCGAGTGCTGCGGCAGCGGCCACACCGAGTTTTCCGGCCGAGGGATCGTAATCATAGACATGGCGTTCGTAGGAAATGCCGAGAGCGTCCAGTGTCAGGGTCGCGGATGTGTCCTGCACGCTTGTCCTCCTGTCCTGTGCGGTCATCTTGAAGGGTTCAGGATGGCAGGCGCGGGCGTCCGATGCTAGGGTCAGGACCATGATTCAACAGCGTTTCGTCCGTAACCATGGCTGCTAGTCTGCTGGCCTGCATGCTGGCTTCGGCCCTGCATTACCGGCTGCCGCCGCGCATCCTGCCTGCGATCCAGCGGGTCGAGGGCGGGACGATGGGGCATGTCAGCACGAATACGGACGGGTCGGTTGATATCGGGCTCATGCAGATCAATTCGCGCTGGATTTTGCCCATTGCGTCCATGATCCATCAGCCTGTGCCGCAGGTTGCGGCGCGACTGGCGCTTGATCCGTGTTTCAACATCGCGGCGGCGGCCATGATCCTGCGCAGGGCGCTGGATGACGAGCATGGCAATCTGATGAAGGCGATCGGGGATTATCATTCCCGGACGCTGCCGCTCAATCTGGATTACCAGCGCAAGGTGGTGGCTGCTGCTGCGGCGCTCTATCTGCGTCAGGGGTGAGGGGTTCTGGTGAGGTGGTCAGGCGGGATGTGTTACTTTATAACGCTACACCCATGACGCTTTCCCGAGGAAAATGATGCGCTGTTTCCCGGCTTTTCTGCTGGCTGGCCTGGCTCTGGGCAGTCTTGGGAGCGGTTTGGCCGCTGCTCAGGCCGAGCCTTCCCGAACTCCGGTATCCGTGGTGTGTGCGGAGGCGGCGTGGTGCGATGTGGCGGCGCAGATCGGCGGGGCGGATGTGCAGACCCATGCCCTGCTCGCGACACCGGGCATTGATCCGCATGATCTGACGCCGTCGCCTTCCATGGCCCGCGCCATGGCGCGGGCGACGATCGCTGTGGTGAACGGGGCGACCTATGACGACTGGGCGCTGCCGTTTGCGGCGTCCGTGCCCGGAAAGATCGTGGTGGCGGGGATTGCCGGATGGCAGCCCGGCGATAATCCGCATCTTTTTCTTGATCCTGAAGCGGTGGGGAAAGTCGCGCATGTCTTTGCGGACATGCTGGCGCATCAGCCGGGGATTTCGACATCGGCTGTGGAAGCGCGGCTGGGGGCGTTCCTGAAGGAACTCGACGGTGTGAAAGCCCGTCTGGCCGCGATGAAGGCGCGTCATGAGTCCGTGCCTGTGGCGGCCGTCGAACCGGTGGGGGAGACGCTGCTCCGGGATGCGGGGCTGGATGTCGTGGATGAGAGTTTTGCGCTGGCGATCATGAACCATGCCGAACCGTCTCCGCGGGATGTGGCGCAGGTTGATACGCTGATCGACGGGCGGAAGGTGCGGATGCTGATCACCAATCCGGCCATTCATTCCCCGCAGATCGACCGGCTGGTGGATCGGGCGCAGACGGTGGGGCTGCCGGTTGTGGCGATTGGCGAGACGCTGCCGCAAGGGCAGTCCTGGCAGGGCTGGGTTCACGGGATTCTTCAGACTGTGGAGCAGGCGCTGGGTGATGGTGGACGCTAAAAAGGTCTGCTGTCAGCCGGAGCGGGGTCTGGTCCTGCGGGATGTGACGCTCACGGCGGGATCGACCTGCGTGTTGCGGGATGCGTCCCTGACGGTGCCGCTCTCGGGGATGACGCTTCTGTCCGGGCGGAACGGGGCCGGGAAGTCCACGCTGCTGCGGGCGATGCTGGGGCTGATTCCGCTTCAGGGCGGTGAGATCCTGAGCCATGGTCTGCCACCGGCGCAGGCGCGGCAGCATATCGGTTACATGCCGCAGAGTGTGACGGATGCGGCGCTGCTGCTTCCGGCGGTCAGTCATGTCCGGGCGGCGGTGGACGGGCTGCGCTGGGGGCTGCCGCTGCGTCTGCGGCCACGGCGTGAGGAAGCGGACCGGCTTCTGGCGCTGACGGGGGCGTCGGCGTTTGCGCATCGTCCGCTCGGGCTGTTGTCCGGCGGGGAGCGGCAGCGGGTGGGGCTGGCGCAGGCTCTGGCGGGGAATCCGGATCTGCTGCTGCTGGATGAGCCTCTGGCGGCGCTCGATCAGGCGGGGCAGGAGCAGACGGTGCGTCTGCTGGAGGATCTGACAGAGCGTCTGGGGATCGGGATTGTCCTGACATCGCATGAGACGGAGGCGCTGGCCGGGGCCGTGACGCGCGTGGTGCAGCTTGCGGACGGGGGGCTGCATGTTCGAGTTTGATTTCATGCGCCATGCCTTTGTGGGCGCGGCGGTTGTGTCGGTTCTGGCGGGGACGGTTGGCTGGTTCCTGATGCTGCGGCGTCAGGCGTTTGCGGCCCATGCGCTCTCGCATATCGGTTTCAGCGGTGCGGCCGGGGCGGTCTGGCTCGGGTTTCCGCCGCTGTCGGGGATGGTGGTGTTCAGCCTGATGGCCGGGTTTGTCATCGGGGCCGAGCGGGAAGGGGAGCGCGGCATTCCGGCCCAGCGGGACAGTACGATCGGGCTTGTTCTCGCGGCTAGTCTCGGGCTTGGGGCCTGGTTCCTGCACATGAGCAACCGGGGTTCCAGTCTGGCGACCACGCTGTTGTTTGGCGATGTTCTGGGGATTGATCTGCGGACGCTGGAGGCGCTGTGCGGTGTGGCCGTACTGTGTCTGGGACTGCTGGCGTTTCTGGGGCGGCGGCTGCTGTTTGCCAGTCTGGCGCCGGAAGTGGCGCGGGCGCGGGGTGTGCCGGCGCGTCTGGTCTCGGTGGTGTTCATGGCCGTGGCGGCGCTGGCCTGTGCGGCCTGTGCGGAAGTGGCCGGGGCGCTTCTGGCGTTCAGTCTGATGATCGGGCCAGCCGCGACGGCGCTGAAACTCGGGCTTGGGCCGCTGGCCGGGATTGCGCTCTCGGTCGGGCTGGCGCTCGCACTGTCATGGGGCGGGCTGATGCTGTCCTGGGTGACGGACGCGCCTGTGCCGTTCTGGATCGGGCTTGGAGCCGCCCTGTCCTACGCGCTGGCCGATCTGTGGCGGCGGTTCAGAAGTCTGTAAGGCCGGACAGCTTGAAATGGATCAGCATGATGAATGCGACCAGCATCACATGCATGATGATCAGCGCTTTCGTGCCAATAACCGGAACATCATTGGTTGTGTCAGGTGTCTGCATGGGGCGTATCCTGACGGTCTTCGGGTGTGATAGTCAATCCTGATCGTGTTTTCCTGACTGTGTTTCAGGCCGGATTTGTGGCGGTTTTCTCCCGGGCCTGAAAAACCATCCGTTTTGTGATATGTTATCCCACTATGGAAAACGATACGAAAACAGTCCGAACCGGACGGGACCACATCGATCCCGCGTCCATCGAAGTTTCTTCCAACGCCAAGCTGATGCTGATTCTGGCCGCTGTGGTCGCCGCGATCTGCGGTGGTCTCTATGGCTATGACACGGGCATCATCTCCGGCACGCTGCCGCTGATCGGGGATGATTTCCGCCTGGGTGCCACCATGAAGGAGTGGGTTGCATCCGCCATTCTGCTCGGTGCCATCTTCGGCGCATTTGCGGCCGGAGGGCTTTCGGAGAAATTCGGGCGCCGGAACACCACCTGCATGGTGAGTGGTCTGTTCGTGGTGGGTGCCACGGCCTGTTCTCTGGCGCCGGATGTGTGGAGCCTGATTGGCGCGCGCTTCGTGCTGGGGCTGGCGGTTGGCGGTTCGACGCAGGTCGTGCCGATGTATATTTCCGAGCTAGCGCCGCAGGAACGTCGTGGCACGCTGGTCACGATGTTCAACGTGGCCATCGGTCTGGGCATTCTGATCGCCAACATCATCGGCTTTACGGAGCGCGTGAACTGGGGCTGGCGTCCGATGGTCGGTGTTGCGGCCATTCCGGCGGCCATCGTGTTCATCTCGATGTTCTTCATGCCCAAGAGCCCGCGCTGGACTGCTGAGAACGAAGGCATGAAGAGTGCCATCATCCAGCTCGGCCGGATCCGTACGACCAAGCGGGCCATCCGCCGCGAGGTTCAGACCATCCGTGAGAACGCGGAAGGGATTGATCCGAAGAACCGTGGCTGGCGTGGTCTGTTCCAGCCTTGGGTGCGTCCCGCACTCGTGGCCGCTCTTGGCGTTGCGTTCTTCACGCAGTGCGGCGGTCTGGAAATGATGATCTACTATACGCCGACCTTCCTGAATGATGCGGGTTTCGGCACGTCCTCGGCGCTTCTGGCGTCGCTGGGAGTGGCGGTGATCTACTGCATCATGACGTTCCTGGGCTGCATGTTCGTGGACCGGATCGGCCGTCGTCGTCTGATGCTCATCATGGGACCGGGGGCGGCTCTGTCGCTGGTCGGGCTTGGTGTGATGTTCCTGAGCCATCCGGCTCCTGGCAGCGTGGGCGCCTACATGATCGTTGTGTTCCTGCTGCTGTTCATGATGTTCAATTCTGGCGGAATCCAGGTCTGCGGCTGGCTGCTGGGGGCCGAGATGTTCCCGCTGTCGATGCGTGGACAGGCGACGTCTCTGCATGCTGCGACGCTGTGGGGGGCCGATCTGCTGGTGACCAGCACGGCGCTGAGCATGGCCGAAGCCATCGGGCTGAGCTGGACGATGTGGTTCTATGCGTTCGTCAATCTGGCGTCCGTGGTCTTCGTGTTCTTCTTCGTGCCGGAAACGGCTGGTGCGTCGCTTGAGGACATTGAAGAGGCGCTGCTTGAGAAGCGCTTCCGCCCGACGCCGGGGAATACCCGGATCGTGCAGAGCGATGACGGGGACGCCGAAGCCGCTGCATGATACGCTTTCCTCTTCACGCAGAAGGGGAACTGACCATGACGGATGTTATCGCACAAAGGGTTGCTGCCGCACGATGTGGCAGCAACCCTTCTGTTATCGGGCGTATGAAATCGGGCTGGCTGGTGATTGGGCAGACCCAGCCTCTGCCGGGCTATTGCCAGCTTCTGGCCGATCCGGTCGTGCCGACGATCAATGATCTCAAGGGCGAGGCGCGGGCGCAGTATCTCGCGGATATGGCGGCGGTCGGGGATGCGCTGCTGGCTGTCACCGATGCGGTGCGGATCAATTACGAGACATGGTGCAATCTGGCGCCGTCCCTGCACACTCACATTGTCCCGCGCTATGCCTCTGAAGATCCGGAGAAAGCCACGCGTCCGGCGGGGACGGTCTATGACTACGACGCAGCGCGGCCGTTCAGTCTGGAACAGGACGGCCCGTTCATGGAGGCCATGCGGCGTTATCTGGATCTAGCGTGAAAGCAGATACCAGATCCGGAAGACGGTGGTTTCGGAGAACCGCTGTCGCCGGAGGGACGGATATCTGAAAAGTGTGCGCAGTCGGGCGCGGAATGTGCGGGCGGCTGCGATGTCCGTCAACAGGCGCCGGGCCGGAGCGGACAGGTTTTCCGGATTGTTCAGCAGATGCGTCACGTTGGAGTGGAAGATCGTCATGAAGACTTTTGGTCCACGACGGCAGGCGGCCCAGGCGCGTCTGATGAAGGAGCCGGTTGCACCAACGGTGTTGTGGGCGTGCTGCCGGTAGTAGCTGACGCAGCGGTTGTCGAAAATGACCTCTCCGCCGGCTGCGGCTGTCAGGAGATAGGCCCACCAGTCATGCAGGACTGAAGGCGGGGGCGGCGTGTTCCGCATCAGGCTGTGGGTTGCGGCGTTCAGCAGGATGGTGTGGCCGGTTGCGATGTTCTGCGTCAGGGAAGCCGGAAAATCGGGTCTGCGGCGCAGGGGGGCGGATTCCTGGAAAATGACGAGATCCGCGTCTGTCAGATACTGCCTGGCGCAATACAGGGTCGGTTTTTCGGCCGGGCGACGGCTGACGGCATCGAGGGCCCATTCCAGCTTCTGCGGTTCCCAGATGTCGTCCTGATCGGCGAAGGCGACATAGGGCGTATCGGGGATGGCGTCGAGCAGATGCGCGTAGGAACCTGCGACGCCCAGGCGGCCGTGGCGGGTCGTGATTTCGACGCAGCGGCCCTGGCCTGGGCCATCGGCAAAGGCGCGCATCCGGTCGCGTGAGAGATCAGTCGAGGCGTCATCGCGCCAGTAGAGCGTCCAGTCAGGATGGGTCTGGGCCAGGATGCTGGCAAGCTGGGCGTCCAGATAGGTTTCGCCATTGTAGAGCGACAGGAGAATGGCGACCTGACGGGAAGATTCGGCCCTTTTCTGTGTCATGTTTCGGCACCTGGGCATGAGGCCGAAAGAAAGGAAAAGGGAATCATTCGGACGCAACGGCAGAGAATGTGAGGGTCGGTTGCCCTCCCGCGGGGAGAGGGCAACGGGCGGTCAGGCTTCAGGAGAAAACAGCTTGTGGACGATATGCGTCACGCTGTGGCGCCAGTCCGGCATTTTTACGCCGAAGACGCGATGGAGCTTCGAATTGTCCATCCGGGAGTCCTGCGGACGCTTGGCCGGCGTAGGCCAGTCTTCGGTGCGGATGGCGTTGACCTGCGGCATGGTCTGGCCATGCTTTGCGGCCTCTTCCAGCGCGGCGACGGCCAGGCCGTGCCATGTGGTCTCACCCGTTCCGCTGGCATGGAAAATGCCGCGATATTCCGGCTTCCAGCCATCGCGCTCGATCAGGGCGATGATGGCGAGAATGGCTTCGGCCAGATCGTCCGAACTGGTCGGGTTGCCCTTCTGGTCACCGACGACCTTGAGCACGGGGTTTTTGGCGCCCGCATTGATCATCGTGCGCACGAAGCTTTTGCCGTGGGCCGAATAGACCCAGGACGTGCGCAGGATGATGCTCTTGATGTTGGCGGTCAGGACGGCCTGTTCGCCTTCGGCCTTGGTGCTGCCATAGACCGTCTCGGGAGAGGTGGCATCCTCTTCGGTATAGGGCGTGCCCTTATCACCGGAAAAAACGTAGTCTGTCGAGACATGGATGAACGGGATATCCGCCTTGGCGCAGGCTGCGGCGAGCGCTGCCGGGCCGGAATTGTTGGCGCGTTCGGCACCGTCCTTTTCCGTTTCGGCCAGATCGACGGCCGTCCAGGCGGCTGCGTTCACGACAACTGACGGCTTGTACTTCTCGATCGTGGCGGCAATGGTTTCCGGGCGGTCGAAATCGAATTCCGGACGGCCGACGCGGATGATGCGCTCGTTGCCGAGATTCTGAAGAGACGTCGCAAGCTGGCCGTTGCCGCCCGTGACGAGAATGGGACCTGTGCTGGACATCGTCATGCTCACTTTTCGTAAGAGAACCAGCCCTTGGCTTCTGCAAAATGCGGTGCGACCTTGTCCTTGTCGGACAGGATGGCGTCAGCTTCGGAAACGGGCCAGTCGATCTTCAGTTCCGGGCAGTTCCAGATGACGGCGCGTTCGGAGACCTTGCTGTAGAGCGAAGTGCATTTGTACTGCACTTCGGTGTTCTCTTCGAGCGTGACAAAGCCGTGCAGGAAGCCGGGCGGAATCCAGAGCTGGGACCAGTTTTCGGCGGAGAGTTCGGCGGCGACCCATTTGCCATAGGTCGGCGAGCCCGTGCGGGCGTCGACGGCCACGTCCCAGATGGCACCGCGCGTGACGCGGACGAGCTTGCCCTGCTCGTAAGGCGCAAGCTGGCAGTGCAGGCCGCGAACGACGCCTTTCTGGCGGGACAGGCTCTGGTTGTCCTGAACGAAAGGCAGGTCGATACCGGCTTCGCCCATGCGCTCCACATTGTAGGTTTCGGAGAAGAAGCCGCGATTGTCACCAAAACGGGGAGGCGTGACGAGAATGACCTCTGGAATGGAAAGACGTTCGACTTTCATGCTCTGAAAATCCCTGTTTTGAAGATGGGGTCGTGAAAATTGGTCACGAAAAAACGGCTCCGGCTGCAAAAAGATGCAGAAAACCGGAACCGTATGAAGAAATCAGCTGTCGGCCAGTTCCCGCAGCAGGCGACCGAGTTCGGTCTTGCCCATTTTCTTTGCGTGTTCGCGGAGCTGGTCGGCGGTGATGAACTTGTTGCGGAACGCGACTTCGGCGGGAGAACCAACCAGCATGCCCTGACGGGACTGGATGGTCTGCACGAAGGTTCCGGCCTGCATCAGGCTGTCGGGCATGCCGGCATCGAGCCAGGCGCAGCCACGGCCCAGACGGTCTACCTGAAGGGTGCCTTCTTCGAGATACATGCGGTTGAGGTCGGTGATTTCCAGCTCGCCGCGGGCGCTCGGCTTCACCTTCTTGGCGAAGTCCACGACGCGGTTGTCGTAGAAATACAGACCCGTGATGGCCCAGTGGGATTCCGGATGGGTCGGCTTTTCCTCGACCTTCAGGGCCCGGCCGCTCTCGTCGAAGGAGACCACGCCGTAACGCTCGGGATCGCGGACCTGATAGGCGAAGACCGTCGCACCCTGCGGACGGTTCGACGCTGCACGCAGAAGAACGCCCAGATGTTCGGAGAAGATCAGGTTGTCGCCCAGCGCCAGGGCACAGGGAGCACCCTGGATCCAGTCTTCGGCGATCAGGAACGCCTGCGCCAGACCGTCCGGCGACGGCTGGACGCGGTATTCGAAGGTGACGCCGAACTGGGAGCCATCGCCCAGCAGGCGCTGGAACTGCGGCATGTCATGCGGGGTCGTGATGATCATGATGTCCCGGATTCCCGCCAGCATCAGCGTGGAAAGAGGATAATAGATCATCGGCTTGTCATAGACGGGCAGGAGCTGCTTGGAGGCAGCCATCGTCATCGGATACAGGCGTGTGCCCGAACCGCCGGCAAGGATGATGCCCTTCATGGGCTTTGTCTCGATGGTGCTCACGTGTTTGCTCCCAGTCTCTGGCCGGTGTAGCGCTTGGAGCGGATTCCTTCCCACCAGGCGCGGTTGTCGAGATACCACTGAACGGTCTTGCGGATGCCGCGTTCGAAATCGTGCTCCGCTTTCCAGTCGAGTTCCTTCTCGGCGTGGGAGGGGTCGATCTCGTAGCGGAAATCATGGCCGGGGCGGTCGGTCACGAAGCGGATCAGGCGCTCGCGCGGGCCGGCCGGGTCGGGCTGAAGCTCGTCGAGGACGGCGCAGATCTTCTTGACGACTTCAAGATTGGTGCGCGGCTGGCGGGCGCCGATGGCGTAGGTCTCGCCCGGCTTGCCGATTTCGACGGCTTTGACCAGGGCTTCGGCATGGTCTTCGACGAACAGCCAGTCGCGGACATTCTCGCCCTTGCCGTAAACCGGAAGTTCGCGGCCTTCGATGGCGTTGATCGTGACCAGCGGGATCAGCTTCTCGGGGAAGTGCCAGATGCCGTAATTGTTGGTGGTGTTCGTTACAAAGGTCGGCAGGCCGTAGGTGTGGAACCAGGCGCGGACCAGATGGTCGGACGAGGCCTTGGAGGCCGAATACGGGCTGCGCGGATCGTAGGGGGTGGTCTCGGTGAACGGTGGATCGTTCGGCTCCAGATGACCGAAGACCTCGTCCGTGGAAATGTGATGGAAGCGGAAGGCCTTCTTTTCGGCATCTCCCAGCGTGTTCCAGTATTTCCGGGCGGCTTCGAGCAGGGAATACGTGCCGACGACGTTCGTCTGGATGAAGACACCGGGGCCATCGATCGAGCGGTCCACGTGGCTTTCCGCTGCGAGATGCATGACGGCGTCCGGGCGGTATTCCTCGAACAGGCGCTGCATTTCCACGCCATTCACGATGTTCGCGCGGGCATGGGAATACCGGGGATCGTCTGCGACT
Source organism: Gluconobacter oxydans (assembly GCF_006539685.1). Taxonomy (GTDB): domain Bacteria; phylum Pseudomonadota; class Alphaproteobacteria; order Acetobacterales; family Acetobacteraceae; genus Gluconobacter; species Gluconobacter oxydans. The sequence goes on along the minus strand of NZ_BJNM01000017.1, from coordinate 4,102 downwards.
TCGCTGACCGTGTCTTCCGACGCTGCATAAGTCATGCAGTCAACGTTCAGAACCGAATGTTCAGTGTTCCGGATCAGATGGCGTACAACGGCCGATCCGATGAAACCACAGCCGCCTGTCAGCAGAATCCGCATTTGAACCTCATGATATTTGCTCAGGGTCTGAACCCCGACAGAATAACTTTTATCTTACAGCGTTGTTGAAACAGCGCAAATAACGCCGGTACGTTTCTTTACACGCCGGACCGGTGACATTGGGAAATGCTTTCACCTCTCGCGCTGTCCGGACTGATGGGCTAATCCCACAGTCGTGCGGAGGCAGGAGAGGCAGGCATGCTGGCTGATACTTTGACACGCTCCCTGACGGATGTTCTGGAGCGGCCCGATCTTCGGGTGATTGCGGACGGGCTGGTTCCGATCCTGGATGTGTTACTGCCCCTGCCTTTCAGGATCGAGGGAGCGCTTGAACCGGGGCAGCCTTTCTGCCTTCAGGCGGCGACGCTCAAACTGGGCAGTCCGTGTCTTGAGGCGCCGCGTCTGGCGCCGACTTTCCTGCGGCATGCCATCGAGCTGATGCGCCTGCTGGAGCCGGGTGCCAATCCGTATCTGGCTAGCTTTGCCGCAGCGCGTGTGGCGGCGTTATTCCATGCGCTCGATACGGGGGATGTTGCGCCGCTTCCGGCCTGGCTTGCGGTTTTCAGCGATGCTGTGCCGGATGCATCGGCTCTTATGCAGAGCTGGGAGACACTGAGTGCGTTCCTGCCGGAGCTGCCATCTTTCACACAGCATGAGGCAGAGCGGCTGGAAGGGGTTCTGACCCGTCTGTGGCCTGTTCTTGCGCCGGCCGAGAGCCTGATGAGCAGCGGCGGGGATTCCCGGCTGGCTGTTGACCCGCATACCGGGCTGAACCGGTATTCGAGCTCCCATCGTCCGCGCCCCTGGGCGATCACTTTTGGGTCATCGACTGCGTCTTCGCTGTCCGAGCGTGGTTTCGGGGGAGCGGAAGCAGCCCGACGCGGCATGATGAGCGCGCTTCTGGCCAAGCAGGACCCGGATCTGGTGCAGGAAGGTGTCGTGCGCCGGGCGCGCGAGGCGATCGGGGCGCATTTCGGTCTGCCGGAAGATGCCGTTCTGCTCTCGGCCTCCGGGACGGATTGTGAGCTGGCGGTTCTGGCGCTTGTTGCGGCGGGAACGGATCGGCCGGTCACGTCCATTCTGTTGGCACCCGATGAGACGGGCAGCGGGGTTCCGCTTGCGGCCTGCGGGCGGCATTTCGCGACGGACAGTGCCTGTGCCACGCTTGTGGGCAAGGGTGAGGTGATCGAAGGGTTCTCGCCCGAGACGCGGTTGATCGGTGTCGATATCCGTGCGGCTGACGGGACGGCGCGACCCGTGGCTGAAATCAACACGCAATGTGCGGAACTTGTGCGGCGGGAAGTGGCCGATGGGCGGCATGTTCTGCTGCACCGGCTAGACCAGTCGAAGACCGGGCTTGCGGCGCCGGACATGGATCTTGTCTGGGAATTGTGTACGGAGCTGGGCGATCAGCTCAGCGTCGTCGTTGATGTCTGTCAGGCGCGGCTGAGCCCGTCGCGTGTGGCGGAATGGGTAGAGCGGGGGATCATTGTTATGATTACCGGCTCCAAATTTTTTACCGGCCCGCCTTTCTGCGGGGCCATTCTCCTTCCTCCTGCAATTCGCAACCGTCTGTCGTGCCTGTCGCTTCCCAAAGGGTTGCGGGCCTATGGCAATCGGGATGAATGGCCGGAAGGCGCGGATGCGTCAGCCCTCAATAACGGTCACAATATCGGACTGGCGCTCCGCTGGTATGCAGCACTGGCGGAAATGGATGCGCTGTTTGCGCTGCCCGATCCTGTCATTCGTGGACGTCTGACCCGGTTCATGACGGAAGCCGTGGCCATGGTTAAGGCCCGTCCGGCGCTGACCATGCTGCCGATGGGCACGCCTTTTGATGACGGGCGCTGGGATGCGGTGCCGACCATCCTGTCCTTTCTTGTTGAAGATCCGCATGCGCCCGGCCGTCCGCTGGCGCTGGAAGATGCGCGGCGGCTGCATCGCTGGCTGAATGCGGATCTGTCACCCTGGGTGACGGAAGGCGAGGGCAGCCTGCTCTGTGTGCTGGGGCAGCCGGTGCCGGTGCCTCATCCGAGGGTGGATGGGCCGGCCGGAGCGCTGCGTCTGTGTGCTGGGGCGCGCCTTGTGTCGGGTGAGCCGTCGCATGAAGGGCTGGACGAGGAGCGCCGGCTTCAGCGCGAGTGCATGGATGCGCGCCGGGTGCTCGGAAAACTGGAGCTGATCCTGAAGCACTGGGATGTTCTGCTGGACGCGAACCCTGTCCCCCGTTACGCCCCGTTGTCATGACCCAGACAGACAAAGCGGTCCCGCACGGGCATTTTCTCGATACGCCGGAGCTGCCGAAGGGCGTCACCCGGTTCTGGCTGATCCGGCATGCGGTCGTGGAAGCCAGTGCGCGAAAGACGATGTATGGCGCGCTCGACGTGCCGCTGTGCCGTGAAGCGATGGCGAGCCAGCAGGGCGGCTATGCCACGCTGGCGCGGCGTCTGCCGACGGATGCGCTGTGGTATAGTTCACCGTTGCAGCGGGCGCAGGATACTGCGGCTGAAATCCGTAAAGCCGGGGCGTTTTCGCAGGATGTGACGATTGACGGGCGCTTCATCGAGCAGTCGATCGGGAAATGGCATGGCACGCCGCATTCGGAGTTCATGTCCCTGCTGCGTCTGCCGCCCAATCCGTTCTGGTCCATTTCCGCCTGTGAGCTTCCGCCGGGCGGGGAGAGCATGCTGGATGTCTGCGCGCGCGTGGGGCATGGGCTTGAGGATCTGGCGAATGCACATGAAGGTCAGGACATGGTTGTCGTCAGCCATGGCGGCGCCATCCGGGCGGCTCTGGCGCATGCGCTGAGCGTTCATCCCGATACGGCGCTGCGCTTTTCGATCCAGAACCTGTCCATCACCATTCTGGAGCGCATCGACTGCCTGTGGCGCGTCGTGACAGTCAACGAACTGCCTGATTTCCGGGGCTGATATCCTGCCGGGGAGAAGCATCAGTCTTCTCCCCGGTATTTTGGTTCAGGACTTGCTCGCGGCTGAGCATTGCTGCTGAAGACGGTCTATACCAGTCATCTGACATTCCACTACCAGCTCATTGACGGTGATCGTTTTCTTGGCCTTCTTCGCGATCGTGATCTGTTGGGGCAGTGTCGCCGGATCATCGAACAGTTTCTGTTCCTGGGCCAGATAGGCAAGGGCGTCATCGGTCTTGCCCTGGCTGTCGAGATAATCGGCCCATATGGAGACGGTTTGCAGAATGACGTCGTCACGCTGGCTGGCGGCCTGAAGATCCGCAATGGCCTGTCTGTTCTGGCCAAGCCCGGCTTCCGTCAGGATGTTGAAATAGAGCCAGATCTGGCTTGAGCGCACCGGACTGCCGATCCCCGCCAGAAGCTGTCGGGTTTTCTGCCAGTTCTTTGTCGCTGCCGTATCGGCAACGTCATTGATGGCCTGGCTTTCATGCAGGAATTTCTGCACTTCCCGGCTTCGGATCCACTTCTGGAAGGGCGCCTTGTGAAGGATCGGGATCAGATCTGCATAATTGCGATTGATGTAATGTGACAGTTCCGCCTTGCGTTCAGCGGCGTGAGGATGATCGAGATTGACGTAGACCATGCCTTTTCCGACATAGTTCAGTCCGGAGCCCAGAAGTGAGAAGCCGGGTGTCAGGATGGGGCTCAGCACTGCGGCCGTCAGATTGTCTTTCTGGTTTTTCTCAGCTTCCTGCCGGGCCTTTTCCTGTGCTGCTTTTGCTTTCAGTTCGGCCCGCGCCGCATCGCGCTGGTCGGCTGTATTGAGAGCATCCAGCAAGGTTTCCGCCATCGAAACCGAATATCCGGCCTTTGCCATCAGATCGACAGCAAGGGTATCGGCTTCCTCTTCCTGACTGCGGCTCCAGCTTGGGAAGCCGCCATATTCACCGATGGTATGTGCGCCATATAGGGACAGCAGAGCCATTTTGGCGCTTGATGCAATGGCGCTTCCGCCTGCGGCGCCGGCGACTAGGTGTTT
>NZ_BJNM01000016.1 GCF_006539685.1 Gluconobacter oxydans | reverse complement strand
ATGTGAGAAAACGAACATAAGCGCACATTGTATCACACGGAGAGCCGCTGAAGACCCTCCCCGCCCTATCCATCACACCAAAAGAAACCGGGGCTCTTCCGGGCCGTTACATCGCGCGGTCCATAAAGCCATATTCCAGCCACGCTTGAAGGGCTTTATGACAGTTCAGAGCATGCCCCCGGCCGTTTCAGCCGGGAGGTCATGACTGGGTTTGAAGGTGCGTTATGAAGGCAAGACTTTTTGCAGGACTGATGGCTGCCTGCTTCCTCGCCGCAGCTCCTCTCGCCTCTGCTGATCCGCGTGGCGGCGGCCCTGGTGGTCCGGGTGGCCCCGGCGGCGGTCACGGGGATTTCCGCGGTGGCGGTCATGGCGGCGGACAGAACCGCATCTGGGGTCGTGGCGACCGCTATGACGGTCCCCGTGGCAGCCGCTGGGCCGTGAACAACTGGCGCAACTATCGCGGCCTCTATGCTCCGCCGCGCGGTTAATACTGGATGCGCTACGGCAACCAGTTCCTGCTGACGGCCCTGGCGACCGGCCTCATCGCCGGCGTCGTGACGGCCAACAGTGGCGTGGTGCAGCCGGGCGTTCCCGTGGCTCCCCCGCCGCCCCCGCCAGGTACCGTGGCTCCGGGATATGGCCCCGGACCGTACTGATCACGCTCCGTTCCAGACCGGAAAGGCAGGGCTCCCACGGGACCCTGCCTTTGTTTCATGCCGGCGCAAAACGGAAGTGATCCGCGGATCATTTGGACATGCAGGTACAGTAAACATGCACGATGGCGAAAATGACGAAGCCGGTCATCCAGAAATAACTGGCATGAATATGCCCCGCGGCATCCATCGTCGTCGTCATGCAGGCGACAAGGAAAAACGCCGTCATGAGAGCGCCGGACAGGACCATCCAGATAATGCGTTTTCTGGTCATTTTCCCACAGGCCCATTCTGCAATTTTGTGCCGGGGACCCTGAACCCAAAAAACTGATGGCGCAAGCAGGGTTTTTTCAAACCCGGATCAGAGCTTCGACCTCATTCCATCCCGGAGCAGCATCGGCAGCGCCATGACGGGTCGTGGCGAGCGCCCCGCAGGCGGACCCAATCCGTGCCGCATCGGGCAGGCTTTCCCCACAGGCCAGCGCCACGGCCAGACCGGCGTTGAAGCAGTCTCCGGCCGCCACGGTATCGATCGGAACAACCCGGAATGGCGGCAGATGGCCTGATCCGGTCCCATCATGCCAGAACACGCCCTTCGCCCCCATCTTCACCAGAACCGCCCGGACACCTTTCGCCAGCAGGATTTCCGCTGCCCTGCACGCCTCTTTCACTGTTGCAGGACGGATGCCAGTCAGGCTGAAGGTTTCGCTTTCATTGGGTGTGAGAATGTCGATCTCGGACCACAGCGCTTCAGGCAACCCATGCTCCGGCGCGGGAGCCGGGTCCAGCACGACGAGGCCACCCGCGCTCCGGGTCCGGCGCGCCGCAGCCAGAACGGCAGACTGGGGGATTTCAAGCTGCAGCAGCAGGACTTTTGCCCGATCCAGCCAGGGGGCCGCAGCCATGATATCCGTTTCGTCCACCGCCATGTTCGCCCCACCCGCGACCGTGATGCAGTTTTCGGCCGCCGCATCGATCCCGATCAGGGCAATCCCGGTCGGGTTGTCCGCATCATCCCGTAGAGGTGACAGATCCACCCCAAACCCGGCAAGGCTGGCCCGGGCCTGAGCCCCGAACGCATCGCACCCCACACGCCCTGCCAGTGCGACATCCACGTCGAATGCCTGCGCCAGTCGCGCGGCCGCGGCCGCCTGGTTGCTGCCCTTGCCGCCCAGACCGATCGCATAGCTCTCGGCATGAACGGTCTCACCCGGGCGTGGAAGCCGCTGGCTGCGGGCCGTCAGATCGATGTTGATGCTGCCGAAGGAAAGGATCAGGGGCGTCCGCAAGGTCATGTCCAAAGGGCCAGAAGCTGGAGAAACAGGGATTTTTCCGAGCCTGCTTATCGGATGGCCCGCGGCCCTTCAAGCATGACAGAGATTACTTCATGAGGATCACGGTCTCGACACGGACCATGGGATCCACCGAATGAAGAAGCGTGCTCATGCCCCATTGCCGCTGGTCAAAGCTGCCATGGCTGACGATGCGCATCAGGGTATTGCCCTGGAACTGAAGCTCCGCCGTCAGAACGAGCGGATGCGTCTGGCCGCGCATGGTCAGTTTTCCCGCAAGCTCCATCCGGAGCTGCCCCTTGACGATCCGAGGCCGGCAGTCCCCTACATATCTCATGACGGGATGGGTGTCGCTGTCGAGCATGATACCCGAGAGCATAACCTGCTTCAGCACGGCACTGCCGACCTTGAGGGAACTGACATTCATGGTCATGTCCACGTGACAGCTCTGCCGGTCCAGATCGTAAGTCAGTGCTCCGGACACATCTCCGAAATTTCCGTCAATATCCGTCAGGGCCGAACGCGCATGCAGAAGAGCCTGAGTATTGACCGGCGACAGGACAAGATCCTGCCGGGCGGCGAAGGCCGGCCCACTTGCCAGCAGACCCAGAAGAAACATTGCAGGGAAAAATCTGTCCGTCATTGCTCCACACCATTGTCTTCACAGTTCATGTCTACTGAAACTTCCGCGCGACGCTCCGGTTTTCTTTTCCGACTACCCGTTCCTCCCGCCAGACTGTGGCTTTCGGAAAAGGATGTGATAGGCTCCGAGTCCCTTTATGGCCGCGCGAAAGTTTCCATTCCCCTCATGCGACCTGCCCGCCTCCGCCCCTGCCTTTCCGGCCTCGCCCTTCTGGCGACAGGGGGATGTTCTCTTCGTGGTGCTCCGTCCTTTCCCGTTGTGGGCGCCTATTTTCCGGACTGGATGGTCTGCGGGCTTGTGGGTGTCGCCACAGCCGTCGGGCTGCGGGTCCTCTTTCTGCTGACGGGGCTCGATGCCCTGCTCAGTTTCCGCCTTTTCACCTATGTCGCCCTGGGTGTCATCGCCGCACTGGGCGTGTGGACCCTGGTATTCGGACCCTGATCGTGCAGCGCATTTCAGTCTCCGGCAAAAAGCCGATCGGCATTGTCATCGCGGTTGTCTGCGTGGGGGTGGCCGTCCTGTTCGGCGTCCACGTCTCCCACGAAGACAGCACCCACCCCTCCTCCGACAGCGGAAGCATCGACGCGGAAATGGTGCATGTCGCCTCGACCGTGGGCGGGCGGCTCAAAGAACTGGATGTTTCGGTCAACCAGCATGTTCACAAAGGCGACGTGCTGTACCGGCTGGATCCCGAGCCCTACGAACTGACCGTCCGGCAGGCGCAGGCCAATCTGGATCTGGCCAGCGCGGAAGTTGAAAACCAGACACGTCTGCTGAGCATCAAGACGTCCAATGCCGCCACCGCCGACGATCAGGTCGTCCGGGCCCAGACCAACCGTGATCTTGCAGCGCGTACCGTGCAGCGGCTTCAGCCTCTGGCGGGGAAATCCTACATCCCCTGGCAACAATACGATCAGGCCCGTGTCGCCCTGCATGATGCCGAAGTTTCGCTGGCCCAGTCCCGCAACCAGTCCGCTGCGGCGACCACTGCGATCGGGGATCTGAAAAGTTCGATTGCCGCGCGCGATGCCAGTCAGGCGGCCCTTGATCATGCACGTTATGAACTGCGGCAGACCACGGTAATCGCTCCGGTTGACGGTTACGTCACCAGCCTGCGGGTAAAACCGGGCGAAGTTCTCGCGCCATCGCAGGTCCTGTTCACGCTGATTGCAGATGATGAGTGGTACGCCACAGCCAATATCCGCGAGATCAATCTCGGCGCCGTGCAGATCGGGGACTGCGTGACGGTCCATTCCATGATCGACCGGCGCACGCCGCTTCGGGGACATGTCGAGAGCATTGGATGGGGTGTGCTCTCGGCGGATTCCGCTGGAATTGCGCGCTCCCTGCCGATCGTGCCGCGGCAGATGGACTGGGTGCATGTGGCCCAGCGCTTCCCGGTCCGCATCCGGCTGGAAAAGGCGAATCCCCTTCTGCTGCGGCTTGGCGCCACCGCGACGGTCGAGATCCGGCATGGCGCTGCCTGTCCCTGAAACCGCCCGTTCACTGGAGGACCCACGTCCGGACCTGACGCGCCCCGGACTAAGTCCTTCGCGCATCTGGCGTCTGGTGTGCAATCCCGCTCCGGGACGCATGGGCTACGCGCTTCGCATGGCAGCCGGATGCACCACGACGGTGCTGGTCGGGGAAATCTGGCAGGTTCCGGAACTCGCCGTCCCGGCCCTCGTGACGATGGCGCTGTGGCAGAAGGACCGCGTCACCAATGCCCTGGCCGGTGTCGGGGTGAATGTCGCGGTCCTGATCCTTCTGACGATCATTTACGGCCTGATCCGCCTGACGCTGGATCACCCGATGGGGCTGGTCATCGTCATTGCCCTGCTGTCCTTCATGTTTTTCTTCCTGGGATCGGCCAGCAAGCTCAAACCCGTGGCTTACATGCTCGGGCTGATTACCGTGTACGGGCTGATCGCGATCGATGAGGTTCCGGTCGGCGAAGTCGTGACGCGCGCGCTGCTTTATACGGACCTGTTTCTCGCGGTTCCCGGCGCGGTCATGGTCGTGCTTGGCCTTTTGATCTGCCCGTCCCCGCGCCGGATCCTGACCGACAGCATTGCTGCGCGTCTTCGCATGGCATGCCGTCTCCTGCGTGATCCGGATGCGCGCATCCGGGAACAGGCCACGGACATGCTGCGCGCTGGCACGACCGACATGATGAAATCAGCGAAAATGGCCGGGCTGGAAAAAATCTGGTCCCCCCGCGATCTCGCGTGCCTCAGACAGGCCGCCAGCAGCAGCGTGGCCGTCCTCGCCCTGGCCGACGAGGCCAACCGAAGCGGACTATCGCAGGCAGACGCCGCCTGCCTGATCCAGACCCTTGAAGACATGACCGCCATTTTCGCGGATGGGGACTATCCGGCCGCCATCGGACGGCCCGCTGTCAGCGCAGCGTCCTCCACCGCCTGCGCTCTGGCGGATCTGTTGCCGGATTTTGCCACGCCCCCTGCGGATGATGCGAAAGCGCCCTCACCGAAGAAGAAATCCGGTTTTCTGGCCGATGATGCCTTCAGCAATCCCGATCATGTCCGCTTTGCCGTCAAAGGCACGGCCGCGGTCATGCTGAGCTATCTGACGTTCAAGGTCCTGAACTGGCCGGGCATTCATACCTGCATCATCACCTGCTTCATCGTCGCCCTTCCGACGATGGGGGAAATGGTCTCCAAGCTGACCCTGCGCATTTCAGGTGCCCTCGTGGGCGGAGCACTCGGGATTGCCGCCATCGTTTTCGTCATGCCGCATCTGAATGACATCACCGGATTTCTGGTGCTGGTCTTCGTGGTTTCCCTGATCGCGGCCTGGGTCAAAACCGGCGATGAGCGCATTGCCTATGCCGGTTTCCAGATCGGGCTGGCCTTTTACCTGACGGATCTGAAAGGCTACGGCCCCACGGCCGACATGGCGACCGCCCGGGACCGGATCGTGGGGATCATGCTCGGCAATTTCATCACCTACGCCATGTTCACGAGTTTCTGGCCCGCCAGCGCGTTCGACAGGATTGGAGACGGATTGCGCAAGCTGGCGGACTCCCTGAAGGGTCAGGCGAATGCCTCAACGCCGCAGGCCCGGTCGGATGCCATCGCCCGCACCCAGTCCGCCCTTCTGGAAAGCGAACGCACACTGGAATATGCCATGTCAGAACCCGCCCATATGCGCACCGATCTGCCCCGCCTAGAAGCAACACAAAAGGCACTCGATGACGCGGCAGAACTTTCGGAAGAACTGCTCGTCACGCCGGGCCGACCGGATTTTTCTGACCGCATGGCCCGACTGGAACAGATTGCCTGATGACCCGCCCTGCCCGTCCTTTTCCGCTCCTGATCCGGGTCACACTGTATTCGGCTCCGCTTCTGCTTTCGGCCTGCGCCACGCAGGCTCTGGACAGCGCGCCGCCAGCCCCTGACCGACCGTGGCAGCCCAATATCGCGGCCAATGGCGAAATCCTGCCCGGCAGACACGATCCGCACGCCCTGAACCTGCCGGCCGGATACACCCTGCCGTCGAACACGCAGATCCGCGTGCGCCCCCCGGCTCCGGAAGTTGCGGTGCAGAACGGGCATGCCTATTCGCTGGCGGAACTGATCGATATTGCGCAGTCGGCCAATCCGGAAACCCGCCGGGCCTGGAATCTTGCCCGAGACTCTGCTCTGGCGATCGGCAATGCCCGCAGCGCCTATCTGCCCCGCCTGACCGCAACTGTGGTGGGCGGCTATAATCACAGTCGCAATGACGGCGCGAACCCCACGATCAGCAATGTGGGCGCGGCCGAAGGCATCGTCAATTCCGGCCTGAGTGGCCTGGAAAATGCGCTGGGCGGCGTGCGCAACAACAATTCGGGCGCGGGTGAAGTTCAGACGCTTGGCATGGAATGGCTGCTGTTCGATTTCGGCAAGCGCGAAGCCGTAATCGAGACCACGAAACAGGCCCAGATCGCCAGCAACGTGCTGTTCACCGCCACGCATCAGAAGATCATCTATGGCGTGACGACGGCCTATTACACGCATGCCGCCGCGGCGGCCCGTGTGCGGCTCCTGCGTCAGGCGCGGGATAATGCGCGCTTTGTGGAAGCGGCCGCGGAAGCCCGGCTGCATCAGGGCCAGGGCACGATTGTGGATGTCACGCAGGCCCGGCAGGCGACGGCCCAGACGGAACTGCGGCTCGTCCAGGCTGAGGGCGACGAGGAAAATACCCGGCTGGAACTGCTCAACGCCATCGGCATTTCCCCCGCCACGAAGCTGGAAACGCTGGATATTTCCGGCCGCCCCCTCGCTCTGGACGACATGCGCCTGACGGATGCGTTCGTACAGCAGGCTGTCTCGCGCAGGCCGGACGTTCTGGCCGCCTATGCCAGCGCCAAGGCCGCAAAAAGCAGGGTTCAGGCGGCGCGAAGCGAGTTCCTGCCCAAGATCTTCATGACGGGCAACGTGGCCTACACGACCGGACGTCTGGCGCTGTCTTCCATTCCCGGCGTGGGGAGCGAGGCGCCGCCGACGCTCAACCTGTCCAGCAATGCGTTCAGCAGCCTGATCCTCGGCGGCATTACCGTGCCGATCTTTGACGGCGGCACGCGGGCTGCCCTTCTGAAACAGGCGCAGGACCAGTCGGACAGCGCGGATGCGACCCTGCGGCAGACCGTGGACAGTTCGGTCAAGCAGATCGTTGCGGCGGAAAATGCCCTCCGCACCAGCCTGAGCGCGTATGCCGCATCCGGCAGACTGGAGACGGCAGCGCGCACCAGTTTTGAGGCGTCATCCGCCGCCTATCGCAGCGGCGTGGGCTCCCTGACCCAGACCAGCATTGCCCAGAACGGCTATCTGGACGCGACCCTCAGCCATTCTGATGCCTATTATGCCGCGCTGATTGCGGCGGCCGGACTGGCTTTCGGGACGGGATCGCTCAGCAGGGAGTAAGGCTCCAATGCACAAAACCTGCCGGGGGTAGCCCCTCGGCAGGTTTTGCAGCAGTCGCGCAGAGAGAATTGTCTCCTGTCTGCGCGCAGGTCGGTTCAGGACTTGTGAGAAGCCTGTCCACCTTTGCGGCCGGCTTCGGACGCTTTCTGCGGATCCTTGGCAAAACCACGGGTAGAGTGCTCTCCCCCTGAAGAGGACGACTTGGAGGTCTCCTTGGTGGAGTGACCGCCATGACTGTGCTCGCCGCCCTTGCGGCCCGCTTCCGAGGCCCTTTCGCGATCCTGCGAAAAATTGCCCGGATTGCCGGAGCTGCCGCTTCCGGTGCCCTGAGCTGCGGAAACGATACGGAAATTCTCTTCATATTTACGAAACATGATGGTTTTCCTTCTGCGGGTGCCGGTTCGTCCTCTTCTGGAAAAAGAAGTTCTGAACCGGACCATCCGACAACAGAACCCCATGCTTACAGTTGCTGAAATACAGAACAAGAATAGTTTACTTTAAGTAAAGAGTTTTCTGTTCGGAATGACATATTTGAAATACTTGTTCATCAGGGAGTGGAACGCTTTCATTAAAGTATTCAGATATTTTTACCGGTCACGATACCCCCCCCTTGCCTTGGCTCTCCATCAGGACGAGAGTTTGCTCCTCTTTCAGCTTCGGAGCTTCCCATGACCCCCTTCCGCCTGCGTCTGGCCGTCGATATGGATGAAGTCTTGGCCGATGCGTTCTCTGCGCAACGCACGTGGTTCCGCAAAACCTGCGGCTATGAGTGGACCGACGCCGAACTGCGCGGACGCCGCTTCAGGGATCTTGTCTCCCCTGAAGACTATGCGGCCATGGAAGCCATGCTGCACCAGGGTGATTTCTTCGCTTCACTCGCCGTCATGCCCGGCGCACAGGATGCCATTTCTGCCCTGTGCGAGACCTGCGAAGTCTTCATCACGACGGCCGCCATGGAATATCCGGCGTCCTGCGCGCCCAAATTCGCCTGGCTTCGGGAACATTTTCCCTGCATCTCGCCGCTGAACATCGTTTTCTGCGGCGACAAGAGCATTCTGGCCGCCGATGTGATGATCGATGACAACCTGCGCCACTTCAGGCGGTTTCAGGGTCAGGGCGTGCTTTTCACGGCCCCTCATAACGCCCTGGAAACCTGGAGCCCGCGCGCGGATAACTGGCAGGATGTTCTGAAGATCGTGGACCGGATTGATGGGGATCGGTAAAATCGGCCACATCTGTGTCTTTCAGGAAACAGCCACGGACAAAGCGGACCAGATGGTTCGCTGAAGCGAACGAATTATTTTGACACCGGGTGTCATAAAGTAGAGAGGAAAGTCCAGCTTTACAATATAGATCGATCAGGACCGACCGTCCATGAAATCCGCACGCCTGCTGCTTTGTCTCTTCTCCGGATCTGTACTGAGCAGTATGCCAGCATTTGCAGCGGAAACACAACCGGCTTCCAAGCAGAAAGCAGCACATCCCGCTGCTCCGGCCAAGGCCGCCCCTGCCGCCCCGAAGGCCGAGAACATCACGGTTCACAGCCGCAACGGCACCGGTACGGCTGCCGATTACCGGACCAAGGACGTGGCGCTCGGCCCACTTGGAACGCGCTCCGTCCTCGACACGCCCATGTCCATCATGGTCGTGCCACATGACGTCCTGGTGAACCAGCAGGCGCGCAATATCAACGATCTCGTGGCCTATGTCCCGTCTGTGCAGCTTGAAATGCGCGGCGATCCGAACACCAGCCGCCCGCAGTCCCGCGGTTTTGAAGGTGACGTGATTGCCAACACCCGCATGGACGGGCTGAACATGGTCATCACCACACCTTATGCCGCCGAGCAGTTCGACAGCATGCAGGTTCTGAATGGTCTGGCCGGCGCGCTTTACGGGCCCCAGAATCCGGCTGGCACGTTCGACTTCACGCTCAAACGCCCGACGGACCGCATGACCGAGCGACTGGTCGTGGGGACGGACTCCATCGGCGCCCCGCTGGAAAGCGCGGATGTCTCCGGACGCGTGGGCCGGAACGGCTGGTTCGGCTATCGCCTGAACCTGCTGAACCAGAACGGCGAAGGCTATGTCGAGGGCTCGCATCTGCGGCGTGATCTCGTCAGCGGCGATTTCGACATCCATCTCTCGCCCAAGACCGTTATCCAGCTCGATGCCAGCCAGTACACCTATGCCGAGCGCGGCTTTCCGGGAGGTTTCGCCTACAGCACCGCGATCCAGCTGCCCCAGGCGCCGGATCTGAGCCAGAAGGGTTATGGCCAGCCACAGGCGGACTATAACATGGAAACCGATACGGTCATGGCCAAGATCATCCATAACTTCAACGACAACTGGAGCCTCAAGCTCGGTGGTCTGTGGCAGAACGCGGCCCGTAACGTCTTCAGCACATCCAACCAGCTTCTCAATTCCGCCGGTCTGTACAAGCAGACGATCTCCGCGGCCCTCACAGCCAATGACTTCGTGGCCGGCAGCAACATGGCCTACCTGAACGGCAAGTTCCGCACCGGCCCGCTGCGCCACCAGATCGAACTTGGCACGAACGGCTATGTGATGGGGAACTACAACCCCACCTCCTCCACCGGCACCCTGACGCTGGGGGAGGCCACGATCGGCCATCCCAAGAGCTTCGCCAGCGCGCAGCCCTACTATTCCGGCCGCTACAAATCCGCCGATACGATGAACCAGTCGCTTCTCGCGGGCGATACCATCTCCCTCGGGAAACACTGGTCGATCATGGGCTCCCTCGCCTGGAGCTGGCTGAGCACGAACAACTACGCCAAGACAGGCACCAAGACGTCCAGCTACACCCGCTCGGCCGCGTTCAGCCCGATGACGAGCCTGCTGTACAAGCCGACCGATAACCAGACCATCTATTTCACCTGGGGCAAGTCGCTGCAGGCCGGTACCATCGCACCTGCCGGATCGGTCAACGTCAATGAAGTGACGGCGCCGCTGCGTTCGGAAGAATATGAAGTCGGCTACAAGATCCTGATCGCCAAGCGCATGCAGGTGAACATCGCCGGCTTCCGCATGGCCCGCCCGTACGGCTTCACGGACCCCGTCACCAAGGTCTATGCCAATTACGGTCTGCAACGGAACTACGGTGTCGAGTTCCAGGCTTCCGGCAACATCACCGACGATCTGACCTTCCTCGGCGGCATGACCTGGCTGGATGCGCAGATGCTCGGTACGGGATCATCGCTGACGGCGAACAAGCAGGTCGTGGGCGTGCCGCCGCTGATGGCGAACGCGCTGCTGGATTACCGCCTGCCGTTCCTCAAGGGCGCTGCCGTCAATGCGAACGTCCATTACATGGGCCGTCGCGCCGCCAACGTGTACAACACGACCTTCGCGCCGTCCTATGTCACGCTGGATCTGGGCGCGCGTTACGCCACCCATGCTTACGGGCAGCCGCTGGTGTTCCGTTTTGGCGTGAACAACGTGACGAACCAGAGCTACTGGGCGTCCGTCTATCCGTCGAGCATCAATGGTGTGAGCACGGCCACGAACTCGGCTGTCGCCGGTCTGCCGCGCACCTATCACTTCAGCATCGAACTGGACCTCTGAGGAGGTCCAGCCCGAACTCAGCCTGAACTCAGGGGGAAGTCGTCCTGCCACAGCAGGGGCTGGAGCGTGAAGGTCCAGCGCAGGATGGCTTCCAGATCGGATTTACCCTCGGTTTTCATCCATTCGTCCAGCGCAGTCCGGAACGTCGCAATCGCCGTCCGGGCCAGCAGACGGGCCACGAGAGAGGGCATTTCGGTCGCGGGCAGCCGGGCGATCAGGGCATTGGCCAGCGTCTCTTCCCATTCGGAATATCGGCGCAGGGCCATATCCCTCAGGGCTGGTGTTCCTTCCACGAGCCTGACAACGGCATAAGCGTCCATCCTGTCGGACGAATAACACGCCACGACCGGCACCAGTCCGGCCAGGACGGCATCCTGTAGCGGCACATCCAGCGGCACGTCACGAATGGCTTCGGTCAGGATCGTGGTCACGCTGCCGGTCCAGGCCAGGATGATGTCCGCCTTGCCCGGGAAGTACCGAAACAGCGTCCGCCGCGAAATCTGCGCAGCTTCGGCGATCTCGTCGACCGATGTTTCCTCGTAACCATAGGTCGAGAACAGGCGCATGGCCTCCCGCACCAGCGCGGCGTGGGTGCGGTCCTTCTTGCGCTGCCGGAGCGGCCCGTCCTGTTCTGCGTCAGTCGTCATGCCGTCCAGTTATCCCGAAGTCCCGCAGGAGCATAGACCCGATCTGAAAAACCCTTCAGGGCGCAAGCCTGTAACGGGCGCGGACCAGAACGTCATTTTCAAGCTGTTGCCGGACCGCCACAAGATCCCCTGCCCCGGTCAGAACTGCGACTTCGCGGAAAAACGGGCGCCTGCCAACCACACGATCCTGAAACACCTGCGCCAGAACCATGGCCACGGGGTCACGTGTACAGCACAGACATCCCGCCGCATGCCGGTTCATGAAAGGCGAGACCGCCGGAATATCGGCCACATCCCCCCACCCGCCATCCGCCCCCGGATCACCGATGAGCAGGGCGTCGCGCCTGCGCTCTTTGGGCCATTCCGTTGGATCGGACAGAAGGGTCAGCGGGATCAGTGCGGTACCGGAAGACGTCATGTGATCTTCTGTAGCAGCCCTGCGCAGAGCGGGCAGCATTTTCATGGTGTTGCCTCTTTGCCGGAGGGGAACCGTTTTGCTACACCCTCCTGTCCCTGACCGTGTATAGAGGCGCAAGCCCGATCGCGGCTTCCATATCCATTCCCAATCATCCACAGCTACAGAGCGTTCTGCCCATGTCCTCACGTCCCCATCTGCTTGACGCCCTCGCCGATCAGGTCCTGCTGTGTGACGGCGGCATGGGATCGCGCGTGCAGATGCTGGATCTGGAAGTCGAGCGTGATTACTGGGGGCAGGAAAACTGCACCGAAATCCTGAACCTCTCGCGCCCGGAACTCGTCCGTGAAATTCATCGCGGCTATTTCGAAGCCGGTGCGGACATGGTCGAGACGAACACGTTTGGCGGCTCTATCGTTACGCTGGCGGAGTTCGGGCTTCAGGACCGCACGCGTGAAATCAACCGCACGGCAGCCACGCTGGCCCGTGAAGCCGCAGAGACGTTTGCCGACGGGCGGCACCGCTATGTCATGGGCTCCATCGGTCCGGGCACGAAACTGCCGACGCTGGGCAACATTGCCTATGACGATCTGGAAGCCGGTCTGGTCGAACAGTGCCGCGGCCTGATTGACGGCGGTGTAGACGGGTTCCTGATCGAGACATGTCAGGACACGCTCCAGATCAAGGCCGCCGTGAATGCCGCCAAGATTGCGCGGATCGAACTCGGCTCCGATGCGCCGATCTTCGTACAGGTCACGGTCGAAACCACCGGCACGCTGCTGGTCGGCCCCGATATCGCCGCTGCCGCCACGACCGTTCAGGCGCTGGATGTGCCGTCTCTCGGACTGAACTGCGCCACGGGCCCGCAGGAAATGGGTGAGCATGTCCGCTGGCTGTCGGAAAACTGGCCGGGCCTCATTTCCATGCAGCCCAATGCCGGTCTGCCCGAGCTTGTGGACGGCAAGACCGTCTATCCGCTCAGCCCCGAGGAAATGGCTGTCTGGATGGAGCGCTTCGTCAAGGAAGACGGGCTGAACCTGATCGGCGGCTGCTGTGGCACATCCACGCCGCATATTCAGGCTCTGGACGGGATGCTCCGCCGTCTGGGCGGCACGAAGCTGCGCCCTGCCCCGGTCAAGCGCAGCACGATCTGGATGCCCTCGGTCTCCAGCCTCTACACCCAGACGCCGCTGCGTCAGGAAAACAGCTATTTCTCCATCGGCGAGCGCTGCAACGCCAACGGCTCCAAGAAATGGCGCGAGCTTCAGGAAGCCAATGACTGGGATGGCTGCGTCGCCATCGGACGTGAACAGGCCGCTGAAGGCTCCAACGCGCTCGACATCTGCACGGCCTTCGTGGGGCGTGATGAAGTTCGCGAAATGAACGAGGTAGTTACGCGCTTTACATCGTCCGTGAATGCGCCGCTGGTGATCGATTCCACCGAAACGCCGGTCATTGAGGCCGCGCTCAAGCTGCACGGCGGCAAGCCCATCATCAACTCGATCAACTTCGAGGATGGTGAGCAGCAGGCCCATGACCGCATGAAGCTGGCCCGCAAGTTCGGCGCGGCCATGATTGCGCTGACGATCGACGAAGTCGGCATGGCGAAGGAGCCGCAGGACAAGCTGCGCATTGCCGAACGTCTGGTCGATTTCGCGTGCAACCAGTACGGACTGCCGCAGTCCGATCTGATGATCGATCCGCTGACCTTCACTATCGCCACAGGTGTTGAAGACGACCGCAAGCTTGGGCAATGGACGCTTGAGGGCATCAAGCTGATCCGCGACAAGTTTCCGGACATCCAGATCATCCTCGGCCTGTCGAACATCTCCTTCGGCCTGAATCCGGCCGCGCGTGCGGTGCTGAATTCGGTGTTTCTGGATCATGCGGTCAAGGCCGGCATGACGGGTGCGATCGTGCATGTCTCCAAGATCCGTCCGCTGCATCTGATTGCCCCGGAAGAGGTCAAGGTCGCGGAAGACCTGATCTTCGACCGCCGCACTGAAGACTACGATCCGCTCCAGAAGCTGCTGGAACTGTTTGCCGGGCGAAAGGCCGCCGATGCCGTCAAGAAGCGCCGCGCGGAAACCCCGGCGGAGCGTCTGAAGGACCGGATCGTGGACGGTGACCGCAAAGGCATCGAACAGGATCTGGAAGACGCGATGGCGGAAATGCCCCCGCTCGACATCATTAACAATGTCCTGCTGGATGGCATGAAGGTCGTCGGCGAACTGTTCGGTTCGGGCAAGATGCAGTTGCCGTTCGTGCTGCAGTCCGCCGAGACGATGAAAACCGCCGTGGCCTGGCTTGAGCCGCACATGGAGCGCGTGGAAGGCCAGCATCGCGGCACGATGGTGCTCGCCACCGTCAAGGGCGACGTGCACGACATCGGCAAGAACCTCGTGGACATCATCCTGACCAATAACGGCTACCAGGTCATCAATCTGGGCATCAAAGTGCCGCTCGCGGACATGATCGCGGCCGTGAAGGAGCACAAGGCAGATGCGCTCGGTATGTCCGGGCTTCTGGTGAAGTCCACGGTCATCATGCGCGAAAACCTCGAGGAAATGCACCGTCAGGGCTTTGACGTACCAGTCATTCTCGGCGGCGCGGCCCTGACGCGCAATTACGTCGAGGAAGAATGCGCCCGCTCCTATGGCGCTGGTGAGCCGGGGCGCGTGGCCTATGCGCGTGACGCGTTCGACGGTCTGGGCCTGATGGACAAGATCGCCAACAAGGAACTTGATTCCTATCTTGGGGCGATCCAGACACGCCGCGCCAGCCAAGCGAGCCGCAAGACGGCGCGTGCCCCGGAAATCGCGGAAACGCGCGGCTTTGGCGTTGTGGATCGCGAAGCCGCCAAGGCCCGGCGTGAGCGGATTTCAGGCTCCGAGCCGGTCATTACGCCGCCATTCTGGGGTGGACGTGTGCTCGAAGCGACGCCGAATGCGGTTCTGCCGTTCCTCAATGAGCGCTCGCTGTACCAGTTCCAGTGGGGCTTTAGGAAACAGGGCCGCTCCCTCGACGAATTCATGGAATACGCCAAGACCGAACTCCGCCCCGTGCTGAAGCGCATGCTGGCGCTGAGTGCTGAGCAGGACATCATCCGGCCGCAGGCGATCTATGGGTACTGGAAAGCCGCGGGTGACGGGAACGATCTCGTACTCTTCGAAGAAGACGGCAAGACGGAAGCCGCACGTTTCACCATGCCACGCCAGCCCAAGGATGACGGCGAGTGCATCGCCGATTTCGTCCGCGACATCAGCGATGATACCCGCGATGTGGTCGGACTGCAGGTCGTGACCGTCGGGCAGAAGGCGTCTGATCTGGCGCGGGTGTGGTTCGAGGAAAACCGCTACCAGGACTATCTGTACCTGCACGGCCTGTCGGTCGAGATGGCGGAAGCCATGGCGGAATACACGCACAAGCGCATCCGTGCCGAGCTGGGTTTTGCTGGCGAAGACGACCGCGACATGGAGAAGCTGCTGTCGCAGTCCTATCGCGGCTCGCGCTATTCCTTCGGCTATCCCGCCTGCCCGCGGCTTGAGGATCAGGAACCGATCCTGAAAATGCTGGATGCCGAACGCATCGGCGTGTCGCTTTCGGACGGCTATCAGCTTCACCCCGAACAGTCGACATCCGCACTCGTGATGCTGAACCCACGGGCAAAATACTTCACCGTCTGAGGACGGCAGGCTTTAAAAAAGACGAGAAAAGACAGTCCATGACGGCCCCATCAGTTCCGCAGACCACCTATGTCCTGACGCTTTCCTGCCCCAACCGCCCGGGCATTGTGGCGGCAATCAGCGGCAGGCTTGCGGAACTGAACGCCAACATCACCGAAGCCCAGCAGTTTGATGACCGGGACAGCACGGTCTTCTTCATGCGGATCGTCTTCGAGATCACGGATGGCCAGACCAGCATGCAGCAGCTTCGCGAGGCGTTGGCTGTTCTGGGCGAGACGTTCAGCATGGACTGGGCGCTGCATGACCGGAGCGTGAAGCCAAAGGTCCTGCTGATGGTCTCGCGTTTCGATCATTGCCTGGTGGATCTGCTGTATCGCTGGCGCATCGGGGAACTCCCGATCGAGCCCGTTGGGATCGTGTCGAATCACCCGCGCGAGGTCTTCGCGGATCTGGATTTCTACGGCATCCCGTTCCACTACCTTCCTGTCACGAAAGACACGAAGCCCGCGCAGGAAGCACAAATTCTGGACCTGTTTGCCGCGACCGGGGCCGAACTGGTCATTCTCGCGCGCTACATGCAGGTCCTGTCCAATGAGATGGCTGCCAGCCTGTCGGGGCATTGCATCAACATCCATCACTCCTTTCTGCCCGGCTTCAAGGGCGCGCGGCCCTATCATCAGGCCTTTGCGCGCGGCGTGAAGCTGATCGGCGCGACGGCCCATTACGTCACGCGTGATCTTGATGAAGGCCCGATCATCGAACAGGACGTGGAGCGCATTTCCCATGCTGACACGCCCGATGACCTGATCCGTAAAGGGCGCGATATCGAACGCCGGGTTCTGGCACGTGCTGTCCGGTATCACATTGAGCGCCGGACCATCATCAACGGCAACAGAACAGTCGTCTTCACGCCGTGAGCCCTGATTTTCGTCAACACGACATGAATATTTCGCACGACATCCGGAATATTCTTTCCTAGGCTCGGTCCGGCATCTTCACAGCCGGCAGCAATATTCAGATGACCGTCCGCAAGGCCCTTTTTTCGCTTGTTCTGTTCACGTTGCTGGTCGCGCAGACTGCCTGTTCCGGTGACCTGGTTCTCGAGAAGCGGCTGACACCGGCGGATACCCTGCGTGAGACCACGAACCGGACCGTTGTGCCCGGCACGTTCGTCATGACCGTGAAAAGCGTGAATGTCTTCAACAAGATGGTCTTCCTCAATTCGGAAGATTCCTATCTGGACCGGGCCAATGTCGCCGTGCAGATCACGTCCGCCGTGGCCTATAACGCCGATATCCGTTTGGGCGGCGATTTCCGCAAGATGGTCCTGAACCGCAAGATCCTAGTGATCGGATCAGCCATGAAGGTTGGCGCGGATCTGGAACAGGGGATCATCGTGAACAACAAGGACGATTACCGGACCTATATCTTCGTCAGCCGGGCGAGCAATATTTTCCTGAGATAGTCACGGATAATATCTGATCTTGCATCGTGCATTCATTTGCCGACAGATTATTCCATTTTATCCCCCCATATTGATCCGAAGATATTTCCCAGGGCTCCGATCCGGCTTATGAAGGGCATCCTTTCTTCATGCCGGAACCAGTCATGACCGCCTCTTCCGCCTCCGCTCCGGACCGCCTTCAGGCCGTTCTCAAAGCCCTCCAGCCCGTCATGGGTGAGCGGATCAGCACGGCACCCTCCGTTCGCGAAGAGCACAGCCACGGCGAGGCCATGAATGCCTCCAACCTGCCCGAGGCGGTGGTGTTTGCTGAAAGTACTCAGGATGTCGCAACCGTCCTGCGGCACTGCCATGAATGGCGCGTTCCGGTCGTGGCGTTCGGCGCTGGCACGTCCGTCGAAGGTCATGTCGTGCCGCCCGAACAGGCCATCAGCCTCGATCTGTCACGCATGACGGGGATCGTGGACCTGAACGCCGAGGATCTGGATTGCCGGGTCCAAGCCGGCATCACGCGCCAGACGCTGAATGTTGAAATCCGCGATACGGGCCTGTTCTTTCCGGTCGATCCGGGTGGGGAAGCTACGATCGGCGGTATGTGCGCCACCCGCGCCTCGGGCACGGCCGCCGTACGCTACGGCACGATGAAAGAAAATGTGCTGGGCCTGACGGTTGTTCTCGCGACCGGCGAAATCATCCGCACAGGTGGCCGCGTCCGCAAATCGTCCACCGGCTATGACCTGACATCGCTGTTCGTCGGCTCGGAAGGTACGCTCGGGATCATCACCGAAGTCCAGCTCCGTCTGCATGGGCGTCCAGACAGTGTTTCGGCCGCGATCTGCCAATTCGAAAGCCTGCATGACGCCATCCAGACTGCCATGGAAATCATCCAGTGCGGCATCCCCATCACCCGCGTGGAACTGATGGACAGCGTGCAGATGGCAGCTTCCATCCAGTATTCCGGCCTGAACGAATATCAGCCGCTGACCACGCTGTTTTTCGAGTTCACAGGCTCGCCCGCAGCGGTACGCGAGCAGGTCGAGACGACCGAAGCCATTGCGTCCGGCAATAACGGGCTTGGCTTTGCCTGGGCCGAAAGTCCCGAAGACCGCACCCGCCTCTGGAAAGCGCGGCATGACGCCTACTGGGCGGCCAAGGCCATCGTTCCGGATGCGCGCGTCATTTCCACAGACTGCATCGTCCCGATTTCCCGTCTGGGCGAACTGATCGAGGGCGTGCATCGCGATATCGAGGCCTCCGGCCTGCGCGCGCCCCTTCTGGGCCATGTGGGGGACGGCAATTTCCATACGCTCATCATCACGGACGACACCCCCGAAGGGCATCAGCAGGCCCTCGATCTGGACCGGAAGATCGTAGCCCGCGCCCTTTCGCTGAACGGGTCGTGCAGCGGGGAACATGGTGTCGGCATGGGCAAGCTGGAGTTTCTGGAAACCGAGCATGGGCCTGGAAGCCTCAGCGTGATGCGCGCCCTGAAGAACACGATGGATCCGCACCATATCCTCAATCCCGGCAAGCTCCTTCCGCCCGGTGCTGTTTACACGGGCTGAGCTTTCGGGGATCTTTCAGCCGCCTTTCTTTCCAGTCCCTGCCGGATTTCAGCATCATGCCGTCACTCTCCAGCCTCTGCCCCGATATCGTCCTGATCGGCGCCGGGATCATGAGTTCCACGCTTGCCGCCCTGCTGCGCGAGCTGGATCCGTCGCTCTCGATGGTGATGTTCGAAACCCTCTCCGACTGCGGGCAGGAAAGCTCCTATGCCTGGAACAATGCCGGGACCGGACATGCAGGCAACTGCGAACTGAACTACACACCCCAGCGCGCGGATGGCAGCGTCGATATCTCCAAGGCGCTGGCGGTCAATACGGAATTCGACCTCTCCCGGCAGCTCTGGGCCCACTGGGTGCGTGAAGGCCGGATTGCCGATCCGGCCGCGTTCGTTCAGCCCTGCCCGCATATCAGTCTGGTCTGGGGTGCGGAGAATGTGGCGTTCCTCAAGGCTCGCTATGAGGCCATGGTCGCCCATCACTGCTTTGCCGACATGGAATATACCGATGATCCGGCGGTCATCGCGCAATGGGCTCCGCTCGCCATGGCAGGCCGCGATACAACACAGCCCGTCGCGGCCACGCGCATCAGGGAAGGCACGGACGTCAATTTCGGTGCCCTGACCCACGCCCTGACCGCATCGCTCAAGACAGACCGCAGTGTCTCCATCCACTACAACCATCGTGTTACGGATCTGACCCGAACCGAGGATGGCCGCTGGCGCGTTACGGCAACGGACACCGAAAGCGGCCACGCCATAACAGTCCTGACGCGCTTCGTGTTCATTGGCGCAGGCGGCAATGCCCTGCCGCTTCTTCAGAAATCCGGCATCCCCGAGGCGACACATTACGCTGGCTTCCCGGTCAGCGGACTCTGGCTGCGCTGCACCGACCCGGCCATCACACGCCAGCATCACGCCAAGGTTTACGGCAAGGCTCCCGTCGGCTCCCCGCCCATGTCGGTCCCGCATCTCGATACCCGCGTGATCGACGGGAAATCCTGCCTGCTGTTCGGGCCTTATGCCGGTTTCTCGACAAAGTTTCTCAAGAGCGGATCGTGGACGGATTATTTCCGCTCCCTTACGCCGAAAAACATCATCCCTGCCCTGACGGCCGGAAAAGACAATCTCGGCCTGCTGGACTATCTCGTAAAGCAGGTCATCCAGACCAACGAGGCGCGTTTTCAGGCCCTTCTGGACTTTTATCCGACCGCACGGCCAGAAGACTGGAGCAAGGTCGTGGCCGGCCAGCGGGTGCAGATCATCCGTCCCGATAGCGGCCTGCATGGCAAACTCCGCTTCGGCACCGAACTCGTCAAAAACGCCGACCGCTCTCTCGTCGCGGTGCTGGGCGCCTCTCCCGGTGCGTCCATCGCAGCATCCGTAGCGCTTCAGGTCGTGCAGGGCTGCTTCCCCGAGCGGCTTGTCGAGGGCGACTGGCTGCCCCGTCTGCGGCAGGTTTTTCCCGCCTATGGCGTGGATCTGACGCAGGATGCAGCCGCCTGCGCAACGCTTCGCCGGGACACGGCGCAGGTCCTGGGCATTGCGAGTGAGGCCGGATGATCACCTTTTTGGGGCCGGATTGTGTTCATGAGGCGTTACAGACCTGTTCCGGCCTGATATGATGAATGTGATTTTACATTCATCTGTTTGCTTTCACGCTCAGGAATCGATTTGAGACATGACTGATGGTCCGGGCTCCGTGATCCCCACCGCCTTGCCGCAGAGTTCAAAACGACGGGATAATTCGGCCCGCCAGAAACAGATCCTCGACGTTCTTCTCGAAACCGGCAGTGCTACGATCGAAGGTCTGGCCGAGCGTTTCGATGTCAGCCGCATGACGATCCACCGCGATGCGCATGCGCTGGTCCAGCAGGGTCTGATCGACAAGCTGCATGGCAGCATCGTTCTGCGCAACAAGGTTACAACACAGAAAACCGTCAATTTCCGCCGCTCGCGCGCGACGGATCTCAAGGACGCCATCATCCAGCGGGCCATCTCGCTGATCCAGCCCGAGCAGGTTCTGGTTTTGGACGATTCCACAACCGTTGCCGCGATGCTGCCCCTGCTCCCGGCCCTGGCACCACTGACGATCATCACGAATGCCGTCGGCGTGATCCAGGCACTGTCGCCCTATCCCAATCTGAAGCTGATCTGCCTTGGCGGCGACTATAACCCGCCGCGCAATGCCTTCTTCGGTCTGGTCTGCGAGCAGGCGGCGCAGTCGCTGCGGGCGAACATGATGTTCCTCTCCACATCCATCATCCACAACGGAACCGCGTTCCAGAACGATCAGGACGTGGTGAAGGTCAAGCGGGCCATGATGGACATCGCAGATCAATGCGTCCTGCTGGTGGACAGCACGAAGTTCCGCAAAGGCGGCCTGCACCGTCTGGCATCCCTGTCGGAATTCGACCGGGTTCTGACGGACTCCCATCTCAAGCCGTCCATCGCCAAGGCCTTGGCGCAGGAGGACGTGAAGCTCGAAATCTGCACCTGATTCCCGTTCTCAGGCGTCGGGCAGCGCCTGCATGAACTGTTTCAGATTTCCGCGAAGCGCCTTTTCGAACAGGGTCAGGGTTTCGCTCCCGACGTAATGCTCCACGCCTTCGGCATCGACGCGGGCATTTTCCTCGCTCACGCCCAGCGCCAGCAGGAACGCTTCCACGATCCGGTGCCGGTGCCGCGCCCTGTCCGCCATGTCCTGCCCGGCAGGCGTAAGGAAAACACCCCGATAAGGCTTCTGCGTCACGTAGCCTTCCGTCGCAAGGCGGGCGAGCATCTTCGCAACCGTCGGCTGTGACACGCCCAGACGTCCGGCGATATCGACCTGCCGGGCCTCCTGCCCTTCGGACAGCAGATCCGAGATCAGCTCAACATAGTCCTCGACCAGCACATTGCGTCGCGCCTCGCGGTTGGCGCGGAACCCTTCGGAATGGGTTTCGACGTCAGGCAGCGTCTCTTTGGGCGCGATATCCCTGAGACGTCTTTTCCGTTCCATGCGCCGTCCTGTGCCTCCATGCAGAAAACATTATTCACGGCGGAATAAAACATTCCCGACATGTATGCCAGTAGGATCCATCACGTTTTCCCGATATCCCGGTTTTTCATGAGGCTCATCAATATAGCATGTTGAATATTCATTCCCGATGGGATTGAATACACCCCTGATGTCCGACGCCCCCTCGCCCCACACACCATCCCCGGAGATGCGCCCGAGCCTGCCCGATGCCTTTTCCAGCATCCGGGTTCCGGGAGCGGATGCGTCCTGGTTCAGACGCTTCCTGGCTTTTGTAGGGCCGGGCTTCATGGTGTCGGTCGGCTATATGGACCCGGGCAACTGGGCCACGGACCTGCAGGGCGGGTCGCGCTACGGCTATACCCTGCTCTGCGTCATCATGCTGTCGAACCTGATGGCCATCCTGCTTCAGGCGCTTTCCGCACGCCTCGGGATCGCGACCGGACGGGATCTGGCGCAGGCGTGCCGGGATCATTTCTCACCGGCTGTGAACATCGTGCTGTGGCTGGCGTGTGAACTGGCCATCATCGCCTGTGATCTGGCGGAAGTGATCGGCACGGCGGTGGCGCTTCAGCTTCTGTTCGGCTTGCCTCTTCTGGGCGGCGCGCTGCTCTCCATTCTGGACGCACTGATCGTCCTGCTGCTGATGAACCGGGGCTTCCGGTATCTGGAAGCCTTCGTCATCGCGCTTTTAGGCATTATCGCGCTGTGTTTCGGCATCCAGCTCATCGCCGCAGCCCCGCCCGTACACAGCATTCTGGCCGGCCTCCTTCCTGATCCGAAGATCGTGACGACGCCGGGGATGCTCTATGTCGCCATCGGCATCATTGGCGCCACGGTCATGCCGCATAACCTGTATCTGCATTCCTCGATCGTGCAGACCCGCGCTTATGAGCGTACGCCAGCCGGGCGGCGGGATGCGATCCGCTGGACAACCTGGGACAGCACGATTGCCCTGACGCTGGCGCTGTTCATCAATGCGGCGATCCTGATCGTAGCGGCCGCAGCGTTCCACACTTCCGACCATCAGGACGTAGCGGAAATCCAGGATGCCTACAGGCTGCTTTCCCCGATCCTGGGGCTTGGCATGGCGTCCACGCTGTTCGCGCTTGCCCTTCTGGCAGCAGGCACGAATTCGACGATTACCGGCACACTGGCCGGGCAGATCATCATGGAGGGCTTCCTGCACCTCCGCATCCCGCACTGGGCCAGACGCCTTCTGACCCGCGGACTGGCGATTGTGCCCGTGGCCATCGTTACGCTGATCTATGGCAACCGGGGCGTGGGCGATCTGCTGATGGCCAGT
Source organism: Gluconobacter oxydans (assembly GCF_006539685.1). Lineage (GTDB taxonomy): Bacteria > Pseudomonadota > Alphaproteobacteria > Acetobacterales > Acetobacteraceae > Gluconobacter > Gluconobacter oxydans. The sequence goes on along the minus strand of NZ_BJNM01000016.1, from coordinate 40,200 downwards.
CAGGTCATCCTGTCGCTGCAACTGCCCTTTGCCGTCATACCGCTGGTCATGTTCGTCTCGGACCGCCGGAAAATGGGCGAATTCGTGATTTCCACCCCTGTCCGCATCCTGTCCTGGGGTGTTGCCGGGCTGATCCTGCTGCTGAACTTCAAGCTGCTTTACGACACGCTGGCAGGCTGAAGATCAGGTCGGATTGGCGACCCACGGGTTTGCCCTGAAGACGGACCATCCCGTGTGCTGCACGAGCCGTTCCAGCGCACGGGTCCCCAGCAGGGAGTTGCCCTGAGCATTCAGGCCCGGAGACCAGACGGCAATGGATGCCACGCCCGGCGCAATGGCGAGGATGCCGCCCCCAACGCCGGATTTTCCCGGCAGTCCGACACGGATGGCAAAGGCGCCGGAGCCGTCATAATGGCCGCACATCATCATCAGCGCGAGGATGGTCTGGGCATTGCGCTCCGACATGATGCGCTCGCCCGTAAGCGGGTTCCGGCCGCCCGTCATCAGACAGGTCCCGACCTGCGCCAGCTGGTGGCAGCTCATGGTGAGCGCGCACTGATGGAAATAGAAATCCAGCGTGTCCTCGACCACATTGCGGATATTCCCGAAGGTCCGCATGTAGTTCGCCAGCGCCATGTTGCGAAAACCGGTCTCACGTTCCTGCCGGGCGACATCGGTATCGATGTCGATCGAGGACGGATCGCTCACCAGCGGACGCAGGAACTCCAACAGGCGTGTCTGGGCATTCTCGCGGCCATAACGCGAGACCAGAATGTCAGCGATGACGATGGCGCCCGCATTGATGAACGGATTGCGGGGAATGCCGTGTTCGTTTTCAAGCTGGACGATGGAATTGAACGCGCTGCCCGACGGCTCCTGACGCACCCGCCCCCACAGTTCGTCCCCCATCGCATTAAGCGCCATGCTCAGGCTGAAGACCTTGGACACACTCTGGACCGAGAACGGGACTTCCGCATCTCCGACCGTATGCGTCTCTCCGTCCATGCCCACAACGGCCATGCCGAACCGGTTCAGATCCACCCGTGCGAGCGGGGGAATGTAATTGGCGACCGTGCCCCGTTCGGAGGCCGTGCGCATCTCCTCTGCGATCGAGACGATAATGGACGCAACTGTGCTCATGGGGCCCCGGACTGTGAAACGCGATGTGACTGAAAGAACAGGAGTTTCACAGGCAGGTGAGCCCGTGAGCAACCCGCAGGATCATACGGAGCGATATGCATTCAAAGCATGGCTGAAAGAGTATGTCTTCCAGCCATGCAGACCCCGTCACCTCAGGGCGAAACGACCCGGTGCCGGACGACCTGCCCGACGATCACCAGCGCGGGCGATTTCACCTGCGCTTCGGCCGCCTGCTGCGCGATGGTAGACAGCGTCCCGGTGAAAACCCGCTGTCGCGGCTGCGTGCCCCGCTCCACGATCGCCACCGGCCAGTCAGCCGGCAGTCCTTTTCCCAGAAGTCCGGCGGCAAGCTGCGGCAGGGTCGAGATGCCCATATAGATCACTACCGTCTGGCGGCGATCGGCCATGTCGTCCCAGGGCAGATCCAGAACGCCGTCCGCCTTTGCATGTCCGGTCACGAACAGGCAGGCCTGCGCGCAGTCCCGATGCGTCAGCGGAATGCCGGAATAGGCTGCGCAGCCATTGGCCGCGGAAATGCCCGGCACCAGCCGGAACGCAACACCGGCTTCGACCAGAGCTTCGATTTCCTCACCGCCACGCCCAAAAATGAACGGGTCCCCGCCCTTGAGACGCAGGACGCGCTCGCCGCCCTGTGCACGTCGGACCATCTCGCGGTTGATCTCGTCCTGCGGCAGGGCATGACGATCCCGCTGCTTGCCGACGAAGACGAGTTCGGCGTCCCGGCGCACCATGTCCAGCAGGGCTGGCGAGACCAGATTGTCATAGAGTACGGAATCCGCATTCTGCATCAGGTGCAGCGCCTTGAGGGTCAGCAGATCCGGATCACCGGGACCCGCCCCCACCAGCCAGACTTCTCCCGACTTGCGCTCCCCGTCCAGCAGCACCTCCAGTCGCGCATCCGCCCGGCTTTCATCACCAGAGCGCGCGGCTTCCGCGCCGGGACCATCCAGAAAATCCTCCCAGATGCGTTTGCGGTCCTGAACATTGGGATAGCGCCCCGAGACGAACGCCCGGCGGGACTGCATATAGGTCGCCAGGCGCCCCGTGCCTTCGGGCAGCAGTGTCTCGATCTGTTCGCGCAGGCGGCGCGCCAGAACGGGGGCCGCGCCTCCGGTGGAGACGGCCACGCGCACCATGCCCCGACGCACCTGAGCGGGCGTGATGAAACTGGAAGGTCCGGGATCGTCCACGGCGCAGACGGGGATATTCAGTTCGTCAGCGAGAGCCGCGACCTGACGGTTGGTGTCCCGGCTGTCGGTCGCGGCATAGACCAGCCGGCAGCCCGGAAGCAGACGGCGCAACACCGCCTCATCCGCGCGTTCGCCCACATGGCGCACCCTGCCGTTCTCGACCCAGCCCTGCACGGCCGGGTGCAGTTTTTCGGCCAGGACGTCGATCCGCGCTCCGTGATCGAGCAGCAGCCGTCCCTTGTTGACGGCGATTTCTCCGCCGCCCACGAGCAGGACCCGCGCGCCCGAAAGACGGATGGAAATAGGAAACCAGCCGCCGTCCTGAGGGGAATCCGGGCTGGAATGGTGAGGCTGGGTGTTCATCGAGGCACGGATTTTCCGGATCGGGGGAGACGCTTGCGTGCCGCATTCAGCGACAGGCCGGCCGGAAGGTCAAATCCGGCAGTTCCGTGCCTTCAGGTTGCGGGACGTGCCTTTGCCCGGCACGTCCCGGTAGGCGCTGTTACCAGCTGCCCTGTCCCCCCTGACCGCCGCCCATGCCGCCGCCATTCATGCCGCCCATACCCTGGCCGCCACCCATGCCCTGACCACCCATACCCTGGCCGCCCATGCCACCCTGGCCGTAACCGCGGTCGTCGCCACGATGATGGTGATGGCCGCCGCCGCGACGGTCATCGTAAGGGCCGTCACAGGCGGTCAGAGACTGGGTCAGGCCAGCTCCGAGAGCCAGAGCAAGAATCTTTTTCATAAGATGCTCCATCAGCAATGTTTCGGTGCCGAGGATGCCCGATGAAATGTGGTATTCTCAAGGACAGGAACGTAACGGACAATGACAGAACGCGATTTTGCGCAGATATTCCGGCAGACGGATGCGTGGAAATGCTATAACCGTTCGCGAACAGAGGTCCTGTTGACTGGCGCTCCCGGACTGCACTTCTTTTCAGGAAAGAGGTTTCATGGCTCAGTTGATGGTGAAAATCTTCAAGTCCATTCAGGAGGGACCCGGTTTTCTTGTGTTGCTCGGGCTTCTGGTCGCTGCGGTCTTTGTGGGATATGAAGTCCTGCATGCGCTGGTCGGATAAGGCTTTCGCTACCGCCGCGATGCGCATCGCCACAGACAGGACCCCAGCATGACAAAAGGCGATCTTGAAAAGCGTCTCGACTTTCTCCGGGAAGCGTCGCGCCTCAAGGACATCCTGAGGCGGACCTACACCCATGGCGGCCAGACCGAGAGCACGGCGGAGCATACCTGGGCGCTCTGCCTGCTGGTCATGACCTTCGCCGACCAGCTTGAAGGCATCGACCTTCTGAAGCTGCTGAAAATCTGCATCCTGCATGATCTCGGGGAAGCCATTCACGGTGATGTGCCCGCGATCTCGCTGCACGCCTCGGCCAACAAATCCGCGCAGGAGCGCGAGGATCTGCTGACGATCATGGCGCCGCTGCCGAACGAGCTTCAGGCCGAGTTTCTGGCGTTGTGGGACGAATATGAAAACGCGGCCTCTCCCGAAGCCCGGCTGGCCAAGGCCTTCGACAAGATCGAAACAATCAGCCAGCATAATGCCGGTCTCAATCCGGATGATTTCGACCATACGTTCAATCTGACCTATGGCCGCAAATATACCGATGCCACGGAACTGACGCGCCGGATCCGCGCCATTCTCGACGAGGAAACGCGGCGGAACATGATGCGCAGCCGGAACATGGTTCCGGGCTGAACGGCCCTTTATGCTCGACACCGTAACATAAATCCGCCAGAAACGGCTCCAAATGGCCTTCCGCTGTTACGATATCCTTACAGATTCGTGACATTCTGCATCGGATGCAGACGTTCCAGGCCCGCACCAGACACAGGAGCCGGCAGACGCGCGCATGCCAGATCATGACCTGAAAACCCCAGCAGCACCGGCACGGCCGGGGCTGCGTCCGGCTCTCGGTCTTGTCTGGGGCCTCGGCAGCCTCCTCTCCGCTCCTTCCGCCCTCGCGCAGACCGCTGCGAACACCCCCACCACGCCGTCCACCACCCAGAACAGCGCCGCGACCGTGACCACGTCCACGACCTCCATCAATGGCGGCGAGAAAATCGAGGTCAAAGCCCATAAACCCGCCAGCGCCGTGCTGGGCGATGCCAAGCCGATCATGCAGATCCAGGCCGATGAAATCCGCTCTTATGGCGTCGATACCGCAGCGGATCTGCTAACGGCCATTGCGCCGGAAACCCGTTCAGGACGTGGCGCGACCGGCAACACACCGGTCGTCCTGCTGAACGGCAAGGGCATTTCGGGCATGCAGGAAGTCAATGACCTTCCCTTCGAGGCCATCGCGCGGGTAGAGATCTTCACCGAGGAAGAGGCCCTGCGCTACGGCTATCCGGCCGACGAGCGCGTGGTGAACATCATCACCGTGAAGAATTTCCGGGCCGTGCGGATGCGGGCCTATGGCAGCACATCCACGGATGGCGGCGGCGATGATGGCGTTCTGGGCGCCAGCTTCACGAAGCTCTCTGGAGAGCGGCGAATCAATCTGAGCGCGCGCTATGAGGCACAGGCGCGCCTTCTGGACAGCGACCGCGGCATCACGCCCCCTTCCGCCAGCAGTCTCTATTCCAATGCCGGCAACGTCACATCCACGGATGGCGGCAGCCTTGATCCGGCGCTTGATGCGCTTGCCGGACAGAGCGTGACGTCTGCGGGCGTACCGTCGCTCGCATCGGGGCAGATTCCGACCCTTCAGGATTTCACGACGTATGCCAATGCACCGCATGTCAGTTCAGACGCATCGGATTACAGCCTTCAGCCCAGAACGCATGAACTGAACCTGAACGGTGTCTATGCGGACCAGATCTTCAAGGACGTCTCGGCCTCCTTCAACGCCAGCTACACCCACAGCAATTCCGAAAGCCTTCAGGGACCGGCCCGCGGCATCCTGACCCTCCCGTCCGGCAGCCTGTACTCCCCGTTCTCGCAGGACACGCTTCTGTACCGGGACTACACCAACGTCTCCGCGCTTCAGCAGAGGTCCCATACGGATTCCGTTCATGCCGGGGTGAATTTCAATGGCGACGTGGGGAACTGGAAGTGGAACAGCACCGGAAGTTTCGACCGCTCCACCACCGCGACCAACAGCCAGACCGGGCTTGATCTGAGCGCCGCCCAGACGGCGCTGACGGAGGGACTGGTCGGCTTCGATCCGTTTTCGGAAGTGGACCGAAGCTGGCTGAACAGCCGGCTGGTCAATCAGGGCCATACCACCGGCACGACCGGCAAGATCAGCGGTCTGGTCTCCGGCTCGCTGTTCTCCCTGCCCGCCGGTGATGTCTCGACCAGCATTGCCCCCACCGGAACCCTGACCGAACAGAACGCGACCTCCATCAGCCAGGGCAAGCTGCAGCGCACCCATATCAGCCGCGATGTCGGCACCCTTCAGATCAACGGCGACATTCCCATTGCCAATGCGCGCAAGCATGTCCTGTCGTTCCTGGGAAAGCTGGATGCAAACGTCAACGGCGCCGTCAGTCAGGTGTCCCATTTCGGCACACTCGGGACGATCGGCGGAGGCGTGACCTGGGAGCCTGTCCCCTGGATCCAGTTCCCCTTCTCCGTGACCGACCGGACAGAAGCCCCCAGCGCCACCAGTCTCGTCGCGCCGCAGATCGAGACCCCCAACGTCACGACCTATGACTATGTCACGGGACGCTCCGTGCAGGTGACAACCATCTCCGGCGGCAACCGGAACCTGCGCGCGGCGGACCGGCACGAGATCAGCATCGGCACGATCCTTTCCCCGACTTTTCTCGAAGGCGCGCGGCTGCATGTAAATTATGTCCGGGACCGCAACCACAACCCGGTCATGAGCCTGCCAACCGCAACGGCGGCCATCGAGGAAGCCTTTCCGGACCGTTACCAGCGCAATTCGGACGGGATTCTGGATGTCGTCGATATCCGCCCCGTCAATGCGCTCATGGAAAAGCGCAATGAATGGAATGCGACTTTCTCGTTTTCCAGACCGCTGGGGAAGAAGCCCGAAGGAAAAGGCGGCAAACATGGTGCTGGAGGCCGGTATTACATCGTTCTGACGCAGGTCTGGCGCCTCAAGGACACGGTGCAGCTCCGGTCGGGCCTGGCGCCAATCGATCTGCTCAATGGCGGGACGATCGGCGGCACCGGCGGTCAGCCACGCCATGAAGTCGAGCTTCAGGGGGGCGTGTTCAAGAACGGCCTAGGCTTCCGTCTCGTCACCAAATGGCAGTCCGCAACCTCCACCCTCGCCAGCACCCACGCCAACAGCCTGTTCTTCAGCGATCTGGCGACCGTGGATATGACGGCCTTCGCCGATCTGGGAGAAATCCCCCGCTGGCAGAACCGGAACTGGGCCAAGAATTTCCGGGTCATGGTCTCGGTCAGCAACCTGTTCAACAGCCGCATCCGCGCCCGCAACGGCTCGGGCATCACACCCGCCGGCTATGAACCGGCCTTTCTCGACCCGCTCGGACGGACCATCTCGTTTTCCATCCGCAAATCGGTCTGACCCGGCTCAGTCATCCGACACATAGACACGGTGGAAACGGCTTCCCAGCGCCGTCAGGACCTCGTAGCCGATCGTCCCTGCCGAGCGCGCCAGCGCATCCACATCCTGCGCCGGTCCCAGCACTGACAGCACGTCCCCCGCTTTCAGCCCGGCAGGCGCATCAGTCAGATCAACGGAAATACTGTCCATCGAGACACGTCCAATGACCGGAAGCCGGGTCTGCCCATACCAGACAGCCCCGTGCCCAGCCTGAGCACGGAAGAAACCGTCCGCATAACCAAGCCCCAGCGTGGCGATCCGTGTGGGCTTCGTGGCTGTCCACCCCAACCCGTATCCGACGCGGTCTCCGGCCTGCACCGTCCGGATCTGCACGATCCGCGCATCGAGCGAGACGACCGGATTCAGGACGCGACTTCCCTCAAAAGGCGCGATCCCATACAGGGCGGCACCCGGACGGATCAGTTCAAAATGATAGTCCGGGCCAAGAAAAATCCCCGAAGAGGCCGCCAGGGACCGCGGCACGCCCGGAAAGCCGGCGGCCATTTCAACAAAACGCTTCCGCTGAATCGCGTTGGCGGGATTGTCCGGCGTATCCGCGCAGGCCAGATGGCTCATCACCAGTTGCAGGTTCAGCCCTTCGAAAACCGAGCGGTCCTCAAGGTCCTGATCACTCAGACCAAACCGGGACATCCCGGTGTCGAACTGGAGGGCTGCGGGAAAGGCACAGCCCTTTTCCCTGCAAAGCCGCTGCCAGCTGCGAACCTGTTCGAGATCGTTGAGAACGGGAAACAGGTTATGGGCCTGCATGCTGCCTTCACAGCCCGGCATGAAGCCATGCAGCACAAAAATGCGGACTTCGGGCAGTATGGCCCGCAAGGCGATCCCCTCGTCGAGATGCGCCACGAAGAATGTGCCCGCCCCGCGTGCGGCCAGAACGGGCGCCACGCGATCCGCGCTCAGCCCATAGGCATCGGCCTTGACGACGACCGCACATTCCGCGCCGGCGCCAAGAGCGGCAACGAGATTGTAATTTTCTGCGATGGCCCGCAGGCTGACACCCAGCCAGGCTCCGGCCCGTGCCGATGCTGCGTCCTGGAAAACTGTTTGCATGAGGCTGCCCAAAAGACTGCAATGCTTTCTTATGGCACTCCAGTCCCATGAAGCAATGTCATGCCCCTCTTTTCACACCGGACTTTTCACATCGGGAATTCTGCGCAACAAGACGCCATCCGCTGCATGCGAATGCAATCTTCGGTCACAAAAAGTGAGTTCAGATTTCCGGGGAAACGCCTATTTCTGGTGCCCATCGGAGTTAACGGCAAGACTGTCACGAAAGTTTCCATAAATTGATGTCAGACGACTCATCGTCTTCTCAGGCTGCAAGACCCGGCGGTGTCCAGCGCGTCATGAGCAATCTGGGCGTCCTTCTGGGAGGGCGCGCAGTCAATGCTCCGCTGAGCCTCATCCATATCTGGATGGCGACCCATCTGCTGGGGAGCTACAGCTTCGGGCTCGTCGCGATGATGTATGCCTTCGCACGGACGATGGGCGACATCGTGGATTTCCAGTCCTGGCAGACCGTTCTGCATTATGGCCTGCGCCCCCTAACGCAGGGTGACCGTCGCGGTTTCCAGAAAATCGTCTCCTTCAGTCTGCTGCTGGACAGCGTCGGGGGTCTGCTGGGTTTTGGCGGGGGCGTCCTCATCAGTCTTCTGGCCATGAATCTTCTGGGCTGGCCGCCTGAGATCCACGTCATCGGCGTGGTCTACTGCGTCTCCATCCTTTTCATGGCATCCGCCACCGCAACGGGCCTGCTGCGGGTTTTCGACCGGTACGACCTGCTGGCCGTACAGGGCACCGTGGCCACCATCGTCCGCGTGATCGGCACGGCCTCGATGGCTCTGGGCTGGGCGTCCGTGACGGCGCTTGCCAGTGTCTGGATCGCAGCGGAAGTGGCAGCCTGGGGCACGATCTTTTTCATGGCGGCCCGCGAGATGTATCGCCGGGACCTGATCCGCGGCCTCTTCCATGAAATGCGCGGTATCCTGCCCGAGATCCTGAGCGGACAGTTTTTCCGCACCTATCCCGGGATCTGGCGTTTCGCGCTGAACACGAACCTCAATTCCACGCTCGCCCTCGCCTTCGGCCATATCGGCACCCTCGTGGTCGGCGCCTTCGTCGGCCCGACGAGCGCCGGCTACTACCGGATCGCAAGCCAGATCGCGGCCGGGATCGCCAAGCCCGCAACCCTGATCCAGACGACGGTCTATCCCGAAATGGCCCGGCTATGGCGCGACAGGGCCATGAACCGGCTGTATCGCCTGACGGGCCAGATCGCCCTGATGGCTGGTGGAATCGGAACGGCCCTGCTCCTGCTGACGCTGTTTGCCGGACGCCCGCTCCTTCAGCTCTATATCGGCCACAAGGGAGCGACAGAGGCTCTTCCCGTCACGCTGTGGCTGCTGGCCGCGGAAGTGGTCACCGTCTGGGGCCTGCCACTGGAACCGCTGCTGTTCACGACGAACCGTTCCGGCGCCGCGATCGGAGCTCGTATCCTGGAATGTACCTTCTTCCTTCCGGCCCTGGTGATGATGGTTCGCCATTACGGTCTGAGCGGCGTCGGGCCAGCGACATTATGTGGCGTCACCCTTCTGATCACGATCCAGCTTGTCTTCGTGATCCGCACGGTCCGCAGCCCGCAGGGGCTTGCGGCATGAAGGTGGCTTTCCCCCTTATCGGCCAGCGTCACCAGACCCTGCACGTCCTGCCAATCGCGCTGGAAGTCTCCGCGCGCCATCCGGACGTTGCAGTCCATGTCTCATGCCTGACCGTGAGCCATCTCGAACTGGCACGCTCGCTGGCGACGCTCTATCCGGAAGCCCGGGTGCAGTTCGACCTGCTCCCGATCTCCCCCAAGCTCCGTCGCCGGATCGAACTGCACGGGCTTCGGGTGGTGGACCGCCTGATCGGGCTTTTCGCCTCCCGGCATTATTTCCGGACCTTCGATGCGATCATCGTGCCGGAAGCGACGTCCCTGCAGCTCCGCCGCATGGGCGTGCGGCGTCCGAAAATGATCTGGACGGGCCATGGCGCCGGTGACCGGGCGATCGGTTTTGCCCGGCATCTCGGAAAATTCGATTTCCTGCTGGTTCCCGGACGCAAGGTGGAACAGCGCATGCTGGAAAAGGGTATCATCCGCCCCGGCGCCTATCATCGCGGCACCTACGCCAAGTTTGATCTCGTGCGGCGCACGGACGCGAAACGGCCGAAACTCTTCAACAACAACCGGCCGACGATCCTGTATAATCCGCATTTCCTGCGCCGCCTGTCCTCCTGGCCGGAAATGGGACATCAGGTCCTGCAGTTCTTTGCCACGCAGGATCGCTACAACCTTGTTTTCGCACCGCATTTCCGTCTCTTCGACAATCACCGCGAAGAGGGGGAAGCCCTGAGGCGCCAGTATGGGCACCTGCCCCACATGCTGATCGACCCGGGCAGCCACCGGAGCATCGACATGACCTATACGATGGGGGCAGACCTCTATCTGGGTGATGTCAGCAGCCAGGTCGCCGAGTTCATGATCCGCCCGCGCCCTTGTCTCTTTCTCAACGCCCACCATGTCAAATGGCATGGAAATGCGGACTACCAGTTCTGGACGCTGGGGCCAGTGACGGAAAATGTATCGGATCTGGGCTCCAAGATAGAGAATGCTTTCGAAACGCATCCTCGTTTTCTTGAGGCGCAGCGCCAATATGTATTAGAGACATTCGAAACACTGGGCGATGAGCCCACTGCTCCCGCTGCCGCGGATGCAATTGTCGATTTTCTGAAAAGGGCTGCCTGATGTCAGGTAATCCAAACGGAGCTAGTCCAGGTTTGACCGAGGCCAACCAGAACCCAACCGCCAATCCCGTTCCGACGCCAAGCCGCTCCGGCCTGGAAAGACGCTACGGAGATTTCCCCAGCTTTGCGGCCGCCCTTGATTACGCGGCCCAGGGTGAGAGCGGATTCAACATCTATTCCGGCCGGGGGCAGCTTCTCGAGGCATTGCCATACCGTCTGCTGCGCGAACAGGCCCGTTCCATGGCCTGCCGCCTGCTGGGTCTTGGTCTGGTCCCGGGCGATCGCGTTGCGATCGTGGCGGAAAGCGATGGCGACTTCGCCCGGATCTTCTTCGGCTGCCAGTATGCAGGCCTGGTCCCGGCGCCACTCCCCCTGCCGGTCGCCTTCGGCGGACGCGAGGGCTATGTGACGACGCTGCGCGGCATGATCCAGAGCGCTGCGGCCCGCGCCGTTGTGGTGCCCGATGTGATTGGAAGCTGGACGGCGGATATCGTCGATGGTCTCGACCTGGTCTTCGGCGGCTCGCCGGCCGATCTGTACCGTCACGCCGAAGCCCGTGTCGAACTGCCGGAAATCTCCCCGACAGCCCTGTCCTATCTCCAGTTTTCCTCGGGCAGCACACGTTTTCCGATGGGTGTTTCGGTCACGCAGGCAGCCGGCATGGCCAATGCCCGCGCCATCGCCCGCGACGGTCTTCACGTCTATCCGGCCGAAGACCCGCGCGATGACCGCTGCGTCTCCTGGCTGCCGCTCTATCATGACATGGGGCTGGTCGGCTTCTTCCTGACGCCCCTGACCTGCCAGCTTTCCGTCGATCTGCTGCCCACCCGCGAATTCGCGCGTCGTCCGCATGTCTGGCTGGATCTGATTTCCCGCAACCGCGGCACAATCGCCTACAGCCCCTCCTTCGGGTACGAGCTCTGCGCCCGCCGCAGCGGTCAGGCCGATCTGGACCTGTCGTGCTGGCGCATTGCCGGCATTGGCGGTGACATGATCCGCCATCATATCCTCGAAGGCTTTGCGGAGCGTTTCGCCTCGAACGGCTTCCGGGCCACGTCCTTCGTCGCGAGCTACGGCATGGCCGAGGCGACGCTTGCCATCAGCTTCGCCCCGCTCAACACCGGCATCCAGACCGACACGATCGATCTGCGCCGCCTTGAGAAGGACGGCATTGCCGAGCCGTCCAACGACCCGTCCCATCCGCTGCGGACCTTTGTCCTGTGCGGCGAGGCCCTTCCCGATCATCAGATCGAAGTCCGCGACGCTGCAGGACATGATCTGGCGGACCGGCAGGTCGGCACCGTCTATGTCCGTGGACCGAGTCTCATGTGCGGCTATTTCCGCCGTCCCGACGAGACCGAGGCCGTCCTCGATGCGGATGGCTGGCTGAACACGGGTGATCTTGGCTATCGCCTCAATGGCCAGATCGTCGTCACCGGCCGCGCCAAGGACCTGATCATCATCAACGGCCGCAATATCTGGCCGCAGGATCTGGAATGGTCCGCTGAAAGCGAGATCCCGAACCTGCGTTCGCGTGACGTGGCCGTCTTTTCCGTGGATGGCGACGAAGGCGAGAAGATCGTCGCACTCGTCCAGTGCCGCGCGACCGAGGATGAGAGCCGCAACCAGCTCCGCGACGAGGTCACGAGTCTGTTCCGCCGCCAGCACGGCGTGGATGTTGACGTCATCCTTGTGCCGCCCCGCACGCTTCCCCAGACCTCCTCGGGCAAGCTGACCCGTGCGAAGGCCAAGACCATGCTGCTCTCCGGTCAGTTCGAGCAGCAGCCCGAAACCACGTCTTCGGTCGCCTGATCCCGGACCGGCTTCCGCCGCCCTGCTGCCTGAAGAGGCAAAGGGGTGGCGAAGGGGGCCGGTTTGGAGCATAAGGCTTGCCCAAGATTGCACAGACACCGAGAGTTGAAGTCCATGACTGACAGCGTCGCCGGTATTTCCGGAATGATCATTGAGAAACTGCTTGCCAATCCGAAAGTTCCCCGGGACATCGATGGCAACAGCAAGATTGTCGAAGACCTGGCCTTTGACAGCCTGGCCGTCATGAACTTCGTCATGGAAATCGAAGACGAGCTCGACGTCTCCGTCCCGCTCGACAAGCTGGCCGATATCCGCACCATCAACGACCTTGCCGGCTGCCTGCACACGCTCAAGGTCGCCCACGCGTGACGGATATTTTCGCCAAGCACCAGGGGCTGCGCGAAGCCTATGAAGGCCTCACGGCCGCCTCCCCGCGCAACCCGTTCGAGGTCGTGATCGAACGTCCGATCTCCGCAAGCGTCGGGATCATCGAAGGGCGCGAGACGCTGCTCTTCGGGACCAACAACTATCTTGGTCTCAGCCAGTCGAAGAAAGCCATCGAAGCAGCCGTGGAAACGGCCGAGACGATGGGCGTCGGCACGACGGGTTCCCGCATTGCGAATGGCACCTTCGGTTTGCACCGCAAGCTGGAGGCAAAGCTCGCCGAGTTCTTCCGCCGCAAGCACTGCATGGTGTTCTCGACCGGATATCAGGCCAATCTGGGCACGATCTCGGCTCTGGTGAACAAGGACGACGTCCTGCTGCTTGATGCGGACAGCCATGCCAGCATCTATGACGGCGCCAAGCTGTCCGGCGCGCAGGTCATCCGCTTCCGCCACAACGATCCGGTCGATCTGGAAAAGCGTCTGGCACGCCTGAAGGACCACACGGGCGCCAAGCTCATCATCGCCGAGGGCATCTACTCCATGACGGGCAATGTCGCCCCGCTGGACAAGTTCGTGGACATCAAGACGCGCCACGGTGCGTATCTGATGGCTGACGAAGCCCATTCGTTCGGTGTCCTGGGTGCGCATGGCCGCGGCGTTGCGGAAATGCAGGACTGCGAGGACGGGATCGACTTCGTGGTCGGCACCTTCTCCAAGTCCCTCGGAACCGTGGGCGGCTACTGCGTCACGAACCATGACGGCGTGGACCTGATGCGTCTGTGCTCGCGTCCCTATATGTTCACGGCGTCCCTGCCCCCCGAAATCATCGCAGCCACCATGGCAGCGCTTGAAGACATGCAGGGCCGCCCGGAACTGCGGACGAAGCTTCAGGAAAACGCAGCCCGTCTGCATGCGGGGCTCCAGAAAGTTGGCCTGAAAACGGGCGAGCACGTCTCCCCGGTGGTCGCCGTAACGCTGGAGACCGTGGATCAGGCTGTCGGTTTCTGGAACGCGCTGCTGGAAAACGGGGTTTATGTGAACCTCTCGCTCCCACCGGCCACGCCTGACAACCGGCCGCTGCTGCGCTGCTCGGTCATGGCGGCCCATTCCCCCGAGGAAATTGACCGCGCCGTGGCCGTCTTCGGCGAAGTCGCCAGACATTTCGGGCTGTAATCCATAAAAAAGGGGGATCCACCGGATCCCCCTTTTTTAATTCAGGCCTTCGAACGCCCCAGAAGTCCCCGCGCGCGCCACAGAAGCCGGGGCAGCATCACAAGCGGATGGCGGCTTTCGAAGGGCGACAACTGCATGTCAAAACCCGTATGCCGCTGGATCTTCCAAGCCAGATAGGACGCGCCGTTTTCAAACGTGAAGGCGGCCTTCAGCAGCCTGGCCACATTGCGTGGACGTCCGGATGTCTGGATCAGCGCCCAGCGACGGGTCGCTTTCCGGCGAAGTTCCTCGTGGATGACGGGTTCAAGCCTGTCGCCATGAGCCGAGAACTGAAGATGTCCCCGTGCCCACCCCAGCGTCAGCAGGGCAGCGTAACGCGCCTCCTGCCCTTCCAGAATGCTGTTGCCCCGTCCCTTCTTCTCGACCCGCAGTTCGGACGCATAGGTATGGGCGAAAAGGGTCTGCCAGAACTCCAGCGCCGTCATGGACACATCGCCCAGAAGAGCCGTCCAGCACGCCGCCGTCGTCACACAGCCTGCGATCAGCAACAGGATGGCATCCGCGCTTTGCGGATCCCGCACCCAGACCAGCCGCACGGGCTGACAGAACCGCGCCCAGATCGTTGTGTCGAGCGCGCCGAGCCTCGTTCGGGCTTCGAACTGCGCCTGTGACAGTACTGCGATCTTTGCTCTCAGAACCCGGCCGTCATGACGGAATTCGGAATAACGGACATTGGGCGGCAGGACGAGATTACCGGTCCGGGCCACCAGTCCACCCCCAAAACCCGCGGCATTTTCGGTAATGATATAGAAGTCGAGAATACCGTCCGGATCAGCTTTACGCAGAAGCGAGCCATAGAACACTACGCCCAGCGGCAGGACGGGACAGGCACGGGCCAGCGCATCGGCAAAGGCGACGACGCCCGGATCGACCGGCGTCGTCAGTTCGCCGATCAGGCGCTGTTCGAGCGCGTCAGGCATGCAGGAACCGGAAGCGGGACGCACGCTCCAGACGCAGCACGCCGCCCGGTGCTGCGCTGAAGACCTCGCCATCGAGCACGAAATCGCTTTCCGTCACCAGCGTCATGTCGTCCGTCCGTCCGCTAACATAATCCGGGTGACGACGCAGCCAGCGGGGTGCGCGTCCACACAGAAGGGCCGCCGTCGCCCGGAGCAGACTGTCCGGCCAGGCGCTCACGTCCAGATAGCGCAGTCCTTCGACATTGGGCTCTGCATCCCAGAAGGGCCAGATCCCGCGGGACAGGCGCGAAAGCCCTGTCGTCAGGAACATGAAGCTCTGCCCGTCATAGACATGGCCGCCGGTCTCGATCCGCAGCGGGTCTCCACGGAGCCATTCCTCGCGGCTTTTGCGGAACATGAGGCTGACGAATGTCGAGAGCAGCGTGATACCGACCGCAAGATCATGGGGCGCGAAACGCAGAACGGTCGGCGAATGGGCAATCCGGACGGCGCGTGCATATCCCGCGCAGCCACCGAACAGGCCAAGCACGGGCATCCGGTCGGTTCCGGGCCAGGACAGGCGGATCGGCGTCCGGACACTGGAGCGCAGGCCGCCCTGCCGCAGACGCTGGATTGCCTCCATCCCGCGCAGACCGAAGCCGACGTCCCCGGCAATGAGGTTCGTGTTGCCGGACGCCAGGACCACGATATCCGGAAGCCTGTCAGCAGGATAAGCGCGTGCGATGGCAGTCAGGGCCGTGCTGACCGTCCCGTCGCCGCCATCGATGAGAATGGTGTCGATCCCACGCTCATAAAGCTGGCGGACATGTTCGGTTGTCCCCTCCCGAGTATCGGAAGGCACGAAATCCTTCCCCAGAAGGGCCTGGGCCTCGACAGCAAAACTGGAACCGTTCCGGCGGTTTTTCCGGCTACGGGCATTATGGATCAAGGCAATGCGCACTAGGTGAGGCAATCTTCGTATGGCGTTCGGCTATGCGGGCGGGTCTAGCACGGCTATGATGGAACTGCCAGAACATGGCATCCCGGCGCGCCCGGATGCCGGCTTCTGACGTGGATACTGACAAGGCCCTTTTCTGATCATGACCCCTGACCTGCCCGCAGATACCATCTCGTCGCGGCAAACGTCCCCTGTCATCACGTCTGCGCCTGCTGTCATCTCCACTGTCACACTGGCCCATATTTCGGACCCGCACCTGCCCCCGCCCCCGGTCCACTGGCGTGAGGCGCTCAACAAGCGCGCCCTGAGCCTTCTGTCATGGAAGAAGCACCGCCGGTACGTCCATCTCGAACAGACCTGCGCTGCCCTGGTGAAAGATATCGGGCGCTCGGACGTGGACACCATCCTCGTCAGCGGGGACCTGACCAATTTCGGAACGCCCGACGAGTTTGCTGCGGCCGCACGCTGGCTCGATGCCCTGCCCGCTCAGGCACTCGTAATTCCCGGCAATCATGACTGCATGGTCCGCCAACCGGACTCGGCCGGTCTGCACCAGTGGGAACGCTGGTCGGCCCGGCAGTATCCGTATGTCCGCATCCAGAACGGGGTTGCGATCGTCGGCGTCAATTCCGGCATTCCGACTGCGCCGTTCATGGCCTGCGGGCGCGTCGGACACCGACAGCGTGAGCGACTTGAGGCGCTGCTGCAAGAGCTCGGTCGTGAGGGACTGTGCCGGGTCGTGATGATCCATCATCCCCCCCGGCGCGGGCTCGTGCCCTGGCGGAAGTCCCTGCTCGATCACCGCGAGGTGGCCGCCGTTTTCAGACGGGCCGGAGCGGAAATCGTGCTGCACGGACACTCCCATGACGCAACGCTGACCCATATTGCCGGCACGGACATTCCGCTGCTCGGTGTGGCGTCCGCCTCGCTGACGGATGAACGCCCTCACCGTCAGGCCTGCTGGAATCGCCTGAGCATCCACCCATATGGGAAGGGCTGGACAATCACTCTGGCACGTCACCGGCTCGATGGCTCCGTCAGTGAACGGGCGTCATGGAACCGCTCGGGAAGGACAGAGGCGTGAAACAGCGGGCCCATATTCTGGACCGGTATCTGCTGACACAGATGGCACCGCCCTTTGCGATCGCGCTTCTGGCGATGCTGATCGCGCTGCTGCTGGAGCGCCTGCTGTCACTCTTCGACTATCTGGCTTCGGCGGGAAGTTCGCTCGGGACCTGTATTGCGCTCCTCACGGACCTTCTGCCCCATTATTTCGGTATCGCCCTGCCCGCGGCGCTGTGTATCGCGGTGTTCCTCACCATCCGGGGCATGAGCGACAACAACGAGATCGATGCGCTTCAGGCCGGTCGGGTCTCGCTGATGCGAATCAGTCGCCCTTTCATGATCGTAGGGCTGCTTCTCGGGGCGACCAGCGTGTTCCTGTACGGCTATATCCAGCCCGTGGCCCGCTATGACTATCGCGCGGGCTTCTATTTCGCCGAGCATACCGGCTGGGCCCCACATCTTCAGGCGGGAATGTTCGCCTCCACGTCCAGCAAGGCCGTCATGACGGCCGACAGTGTCAGCCATGCCGGCACCCGCCTCAGACGGGTCTTCATCCGGGAAGTGAATGCCAATGGCGTGGCTCACATCATCACGGCCCGAACCGGCGCGCTGACCATTTCGGAAAAGACCCGCAGCACCCGCCTCGACCTGTGGAACGGGGAAATCGTGGATGATCCGTTCCAGGCCACCAAACCCCACAAACCGACTGTGACGCATTTCGAACATGTCGTCCGCGTTATCGACCGGCCGAACAAGGAAACCTCCTTCCGCTCCCGCGGGGCCGACGAGCGTGAACTGACCCTGTTCGAACTGGCGCATGACCTGCGTTATGGCCTGCCCGGCATCGAATACCGCACACTCCGGGCCGAAATGGATTTCCGTATGGCGCGCGCAATCGCCATTCCGTTCATTCCGCCGCTTGCTGTCGCGCTGGCCATCAGCGCCCGGCGAAGAAAATCCGTCTGGGGGCTGATTGCGGTGGCCGTGATCCTGATCGGCTTCGACCAGACGCTCATGTTCGGCCACAGCCTCGCCTCGACCGGACGTCTTCCCATCTGGCTGGCGATCTGGGTCCCGGAACTGCTGTTCTGCGTCGGCTGTCTGGCAGCCCTGCTACGCCGTTCCCGTGGGTCGTGGCGACGGCGCAAGCTTACAAGGGCGCCGGCATGAGCGACTCCACACCTGCCATGCCGCGCCATGTCCTCATCAAGGCGCTCAACCGTGCCCTTCTGGGACGCTTTTTGCTGTGCGGGGCCGTCCTCGTCTCGCTGCTGGAAATTCTGGCGCTTCTTGAAAAGACGACGCCGATCCTGAACCGGCATCTCGGCTTTCGCGGCATCCTGACCTTCGCCTTCCTGCACCTGCCTGCCCTGAGCATCGACATCCTGCCGCTTGCCTTCATGGTGGGCGCGCTGTTCCTGCTCACGCAGATGACCCTGTCGAGCGAAATTTCGGCCCTGCGGGCGGCCGGGCTTTCAACGCCCGCGCTGTACCGCCTTCTCCTGCCCGCGGTGCTGATCGCGGGGATCGGGGGAACCTGCGCCCAGTACTGGTTGGTTCCAGCCTGCGAGAACGCCCTCACAACGTGGTGGAACCGCACGGATCCGCTCGCGGGGCAGGACGGGCAGCCCGAGGACAATATCCTGTGGTTTCGCGCGGGTCCCACGCTGGTCCGGATCGGACAGATCGCCCAGGGCGGCACGTTCCTGCGGGACGTGACGATCTATCACCGGGACAATACGGGTCTGCTGACCGGCACCGAACACACGAACGTCCTGACATACCGTGACGGGCAGTGGCATCCCGATGGGGCGCAGGATCTTTCCCTGTCCGATGACAAGTCGTACGTGAATGTTACAAAGGGCGACAGCACCTTCGTTATCCCGGCCACACCCTCGGTTATCATGACGCTCTCGCAGAACGGAGCGACCGTCACGCCGGCGCAGGTCAGCGCCATTCTTCACAAGGGCGCACCCGCAAGTCTACCCCGGGCCACATATCGTATGGCCCTCTTCAGCGGGATGATTTTACCTGTCGAAATTGCAGTAATGCTTCTATTGACGCTCCCGGTGATCTATATCCCTCCCCGTGCAGGACTTCGAAATCCGCTGCCGGTGTATGTTCTGGCCGCTGGAATGGGTTTCGTCATCCTGCAGGGAATGATTTCCGCACTTGGAAACGCGGGGACGCTGCCAGCTCCGCTGGCCGTCAGCGTCGGACCGCTCCTGGGTACCCTTCTCGGGCTGACCTGGCTTTTGCGGATGGAGGAACGATGAGCAACTTCAAGGCGCCCTGGCGCAACATGTCCGCCATCAGGACGGGTCGCAGCTTCGATCTGGGAAAGATGAACCTCCCGCAGCTGTGGTTCGCCTATCTGACCTATCCGACGATCCTGCTCTATTTCGCGCTGATCGCAGTGTCCGCCTGGGCCGCCCTGCATTTCTCGACCGCGCTCTGGGCGACGCTCATTCCCGTTCCCGTCGTGATCGTGGTCTATCCGCTGGCCTGGTATGCGATCCACCGCTTTATCCTTCACGGGCGGTGGCTGTACCGCAACCACTGGACCGCTTCCCTGTGGAAGCGCATCCATTTCGATCATCATCAGGACCCGCATCTGCTGGACGTGCTGTTTGGCTCCCCGCTGAACACGGTGCCGACCATGGCGATCATCACAATGCCGATCGGCGGGCTGATCGCAGGATGGAGCGGTGCGTTCTGTGCGCTTTCGACCGCGCTGGTCATGACCTGCATCTACGAGTTCTTCCACTGCATCCAGCATCTGGCCTACAAGCCGCGCTGGAAATGGGTGGCGGACATCAAGCAGCTTCACGTCCTGCACCATTTCCACGATGAAGACGGCAATTACGGCATCACGAATTACGTGCCGGACCGTCTGTTCCGCAGTTTCTACCGCGAGGCCCGCGACCGGCCCCGCAGCAAGCATGTCTTCAACCTTGGTTACGACATTGAGGAAGCCCATCGTTATCCGTGGGTCATGGACCTGACGGGTTCCCCCCCGCGTGACCGTCCCGATGGCGCACGTCCGGCATCCGCCCGCGCCGCAGCAGACCGTAACCGCGCGGCATGACGCTTCCGGTTCTGGTTCTCGCCGGATCCCGGGACGGCGAGAACGATGTGCTTGCGAAACTCGGTCAGGTTTCCCACAAGGCTCTCCTTCCCGTCGGCGGTCAGCCCATGCTGGCCCGCGTGCTCGATACGATTGCCCGCACGCCCGGCCTTGGCCCCGTCACGATCAGCATCGAAAACCCGGACTGCATCAGGGATCTCGCAGGCGACGCCACGATCCTGCGTTCCGCCCCTTCTCCAAGCGAGAGCGTGGCTGAAGCCATTGTCCGGATCGGCACGCCCTGTCTGGTGACGACAGCCGATCATGCGCTTCTGCGTCCGGAATGGATTCAGGAGTTCCTCGCCAAGGCACAGGGCTGCGATCTTGCGGCCGGCATGGCATTGCGTGCGACGGTTGAGCGCGACGTGCCCGGCACGAAACGGACCTATATCCACCTCTCTGACATGAGCTTTTCCGGCTGCAACCTGTTCCTGATCAATACGCCGAAGGGTCGGAATGTCATCGAACTGTGGAAGCGCCTTCAGCAGAACCGCAAACGACCGCTCCGGATGGCCCTGACGCTTGGGATCGGCACCCTGCTGCGGGCCGTGACCCGTACACTCGACTCTACGGCCCTGTATCGCCGCATCCGGACGCTGACGGGTGCAAATGTGCGTCTGGTGACGCTCTCGGACGGGCGTGCAGCCGTGGACGTGGACAAGCCCTCGGACCTGACGCTGGCGGAAAAAATCCAGGCCCAGACGACACCATGAAAATCGCCTACATCATCAATTCCCTCGAATGTGGGGGCGCACAGCTTCCCATTCCGGACATCGTATCCGTTCTGAAGGCCCGCGACGGGGATGTGACCGTCTTCGCCCTGGCACGTAAGGACGGCCTCGCCATCCCGCTGATCGAAGCCGCCGGCATCCCCGTGCGCGTCCGGGAAGGCACGACGCGGGACCATATCGCGGCCTATCGCTGGCTGCGGGACGAGATGGAGGCGTTTCAGCCGGACCTGATCTGGACGTCGCTGAGCCGCGCCACACTTCTGGGGCAGCTGGTTGCCCTGCGTCACAAGACCCCGACGGTTCACTGGCAGCATTGTGGACGGCTGAAGAAGGTCAATGCCTTCCTGCTGAGGCTGTGCCGCCCCTACACCACGCTCTGGGTCGCCGACTCCCAGTCCGTCATCACTTTTGCCGCGAAGGAACTGGGCCTCACCGACAATTTCGTTGCCTGGCCCATTTTCCGGGCGGATCCGGACGCTCCTGTGGCCACGCCGTGGAAAGAAGGCGAAGTTATGCGCGTCGGGACATTGGGACGCCTGAACCCGGTCAAGGCGTATGACATCCTGTGCGAGGCCGTGGCTCTTCTGAAAGACCATCCGGACCTGCCGCCATTCCGTCTTCAGATCGCAGGCGATGGTCCCGAACACGCGGCACTTCAGGATCGCATCACAGCCGGCAACCTGCCGATCGACCTGCTGGGCTACGAGTCAAAGCCGTTTGATTTCCTGAAGACCCTGCATCTTTACGTCCAGTCGTCGCATTGGGAGGGCATGTGTGTCGCGGGGCATGAAGCCATGTCCTGTGGCCTTCCGGTCGTTTCCACCCCTGCGGGCGAACTGGCGTCGAGCATTCTCGACGGTGGGACGGGACGCATCGTGCCGTTCGACAATGCCCCTGCCCTTGCGGCAGCTCTGGCGGACCTGATCGGCAGACCGGCCGATCTCGCGGCCATGGGCGCCCGGTCCCGCAAACGGGTGCTGGAACGCTTCGGGCCTGAAGCGTTCGTCAGGCATGGCAATGCCGTGCTGGATCGTATCCCGGGCTTCTGAGCGCCCGGGGATACGCACGTCTCAGGCGCCGAAAATCCGGCGCTTCAGATTGAGCAGATCCCGCCTGGGGCCAATCCCGATTTTCTTGACGTCAATCAGCGTCACCTGCCCGGCTGCGGACAGGGTGTGCATCCCGTCCGGATAACGCTTCCGCAAAGACGCCGGAATGGAAATGGACAGTCCCGGTGTGACTTTCGGCAGCCCCCGTTCCAGCCCTTCGATTTCCAGCAGCCGGATCCCGCGGCCATAGGTTCCGCGGCAGTCCTGGGTAGGCAGGAAGATCTTTCCATCCACAAGAACCGGCGTGCCCCCGGGACGGGCCCCTGCCCGGTCGTTCAGGAAAAGCCCAAGGTTTTTCCATGGCCCCATCAAGGTGTCGGCCACGGAAATGTTCAGAAGGCTCTGCCGTTCGTCCTTGCTCCCTGCGGGCGTCCAGAACATCCACCAGCGACCGGCATACTGAAATGGCGTTGCATCGATCGCGGCTTCGGGGAAATCGAATGCCTCGACCCGCTCCCACTCACGCGGAAACGATTTTGCCCGATAGAGCGAAAGACGGCCCGAAGCACTGGCCTCGGGCAGCATATAGACCTCGCCCTCATGCGCGAACACGAACGGGTAGGACAGATGCCAAGACTCCTGCAGAACGGTTTCACGCGACAGCAGACGGCCCGTTCCGTCATAGATCAGGACCTCGATCGTTCCCGTGGGGTTGCGGTAATCGAAGGCCTCGGCAAAGACATACAGCTTTCCGTCGCGCCAGAATCCGAACGGATCGGCCAGAAAACAATGATCCCCGATATCGGGCAGAGTCGTGATGGGAAAGCCGTTCAGACTGGCCGCTTCGACCACCTCAGCCAGAGGCGCGTGAACGATGGCGCATCGCCAGTGATCCGTTCGCAAAAATGGCATGAGGCACTCTCCCGTAAAAATACAGCTTCAAAAAAAGCCTGCCGGGGCAGACGTAGAGCGCAGATCGGGGCAGGATGGAACCATGAGTACGGTTCTTGCCGAAAATCCCGCTGCAACATCCTGTGGCCTGCCGGAAACGCAGCTGGCCATCCGGCGCGCCGTCCTCGGATTGTGCCGGACAATAAACTGGGCCGCCATCAATGAATTCGCCCTTCCCGCCGCGGGACGCCGCGCGGACATCATGGCGCTCCTGCCCGATCATTCCCTGACCTGCATCGAGATCAAGTCCGGCCTGCGCGATTTCCAGACCGATCAGAAATGGCCCGAATACCGGGACTGGTCCGACCGGCTGTTTTTTGCGGTGGATGACGGCTTTCCGCTGGACCTTATTCCGCCGGATGTGGGCCTGATCGTCGTCAGCGTCAGCGCCGTCCCTGCTGCCCTGCGCGACAGTATTCTGGCAGAATGCACGATCATTCGGGAACCCACGCTCCACAAGCTCGCTCCCGCACGGCGGCGCACTCTGCTGCATCTGTTTGCGACAACGGCCGCAAGTCGTCTCATGAGCCTTGAAGACCCCGCCATTACGGCATCCCTCCGCGCTGCACGGCGCACAGACTAGGACAGTTTCATGACCTTCGATCCGATTGCCGTCCGCCTCGAAGCCGCCCGTTCCGTTGTGCGGGACGCAGCCCGGCTTGCTCTCTCCCTGCGCCCTGCTCCGGGTGGCCCGACCGGAACACTCAAGGGCCGGCAGGACTACCTGACCGAGACGGATGGCGCCGTCGAAGCCTTTGTCAGCCGCCGCATCCAGGAGCTTTTCCCCGAGGATGGTTTTCAGGGCGAAGAAAATGGTGCGACGCGTCAGGGCGGCTTCCGCTGGGTCGTGGACCCGATCGACGGGACGTCCAATTATGCACGCGGCCGTGACCGCTGGTGCGTCTCGCTCGGCCTGCTGGACGGAGACAAACCTGTTGCCGGCGTGATCGATGCTCCGGCGCTTGGCGAAGTCTTCACGGCCCAGAAGGGCAAGGGCGCGTTCCTGAACGGCAAGCCGATCAAGGCATCCCCCATTACGAACACGCAGGAAGCCATGATCGAAATGGGCTGGTCCGCGCGCGTGACGACCGAAACCTTCAACGAGAAGATCGCCGCCATCATGGCGCTCGGCGCAATGCCGCGCTCCGGCGGATCGGGCGCGCTGGCCTTGGCCGATGTGGCCTGCGGGCGCTCCGACGGATATCTGGAAATCGTCATCCAGCTCTGGGATGTGGCAGCCGCACTGGTCATCCTTTCGGAAGCCGGGGCCGCGGTGTCGCGTTTCCTTCAGACAGGCGGCCTGACGGGTGGGGCAACCATTCTTGCCGCCGCGCCCGGCATTGCAAAGGCCCTGTCAGCCGCCGTTGACGTGGAAATCTGACATCCCTTCCGCCCCGCACTCGTGATTTGGCCGCAT
Source organism: Gluconobacter oxydans (assembly GCF_006539685.1). Taxonomy (GTDB): domain Bacteria; phylum Pseudomonadota; class Alphaproteobacteria; order Acetobacterales; family Acetobacteraceae; genus Gluconobacter; species Gluconobacter oxydans. Next base: position 15,851 of record NZ_BJNM01000016.1, on the reverse strand, counting down.
TTGACGCATAGTGCGGGGAAATATTCCTACGATGACTGCAGAAGGTATCCTCCATGACCCTGTCCGGTCTCCTGCGTAAGACCATGCTCGTCGCTTCGGGCTGCGCCGCCCTGTCAGCCTGTTCCGATGCTCCCCAGACCACGGCCAGCCAGCAGCAGATCATTGTCGATCGTGCCACGCTGGCGGTTCAGGATCTCTTCACGGGAACAACAGCGCAGTCCCGCTCCCAGAAGCTGCTGGCCGAAGCCAAGGCCGTCATGGTCTGCCCGTCCGTGCTGAACATGTCCTTCGGGATCGGCGGCTCCGGCGGCCGCTGCGTGCTTCTGAGCCGTGACGCCCGCGGATCATGGTCCGACCCGGCATTCTACCGTCTGGGCACGGCCTCGATGGGGCTTCAGCTTGGCGTGCAGAGCACGGAAACGATCCTGTTCATCATGTCCCAGCGCGGCATCCAGGCCATTCTGGACAGCCAGTTCAAGTTTGATGCCTCCGCCTCCGCCTCCTTCGCCAGCATCGGCTCGGGTCTGGAGGACAGCACGGCTGGCGCGCACAATACCGACATCTACGCCGCCCAGAAGAACGAGGGCCTGTATGCCGGTGCAGCGCTGGGTGGTTCCAAGCTGACCGTCGATAGTGGCGCCAACCGGGCCTATTACAACCAGACCGTCGGCCCCGAGGACATCGTTGTGACGATGCGCGTCAACAACCCGTCTGCCGATCCGCTGCGCCGCGCCCTGATGTCCGTGGCCAAACTGCCCACCAGCAGCGCAGCCACCGCGACGTCCCGCGTGTCACAGGCTGCCACCGCCGCGCGTACGACTGCCACGCAGGACGTCGTTGGCAACAATCCCTATCCGGCGAGCTATGACGCCAGTCGCCCGTACTCGGCACAGGCGTCCAGCGTACAGAGCCAGACCCTCGCCCCGCTGAAGCACTGAGGCCATTACGCCCGTCCTCTCCGGAGGACGGGACTTCAGTTCTGGTTCTGGGGTGTCGCCGACAGGTGGGCGTGATAGGCGCGGATGTTTTTATCCTGATCGGCGAGCGTCTCGGCGAAATTATGCCCGCCCGTCCCCGTCGCCACAAAATACAGCATCTTCCCGTCAGCCGGATGCGCTGCGGCATCCAGTGAGGTCGGTCCCGGCGAACAGATGGGACCGGGTGGCAGTCCAGTCTGAAGATAGGTGTTGTAAGGCCCCGGGGTCTGCAGATCTTCATGGGTCAGCGGCGCGTCCAGCGTGCCTGCACCATTGCTGAGCCCGTAGATCACGCTCGGATCCGTCTGAAGCCGCATACCCAGTTTCAGGCGGTTCAGGAACACGCGCGCCACCATCGGCCGCTCGGACGGCACGACCGTCTCACGCTCGATCAGCGATGCGAGAACCAGCAATTCCTGTGGAGACTGAATCAGCCCATCCAGCGCTTCGACATTACGGCCGTCCCAGGCAGCGGCAAGTCTGGCCGCCATCATTTTCTGCAGTTTTTCGGCCAGAGCCTGACGTGACGTTCCCCACACATAAGAGACGGTCTGCGGAAAGACACTGCCCTCGGCAAGCGTGGGCACTTCACCGCTCAGCGCAGGAGCCTTGTTCAGAATGGCCGCAATCCTGAGGGCCGTCAGCCCCTCGGGTACCGTAAGCTGATGGGAAACGGGCTTGCCGTGACGCAGGATTTCAAGGGTATGTGCGACCGAAACCCGGGCCGGAAACTGCAGTTCCGCAGCGTGGATCTGGCCATCGCGATGCGTCAGGAACGCGGCAATCCGGAAAAACGTACCGGATGCCCAGGTCGAGGAAAGGATCCCGTCGTCCTGGAGCGCCTTTGTCACACGGGCATTGTTGCCATGCGGAATGACGAAAGTCTTCTCGTCCTGCAGCGGTCCGGGATCGGTGTAGTGCCCGTAACCTGCGGCCAGTCCTGCGACGAGGAGCAGTGGCGCCCCGAAGAGCGCCAGCTTGCGGCCAGCCTTTGGCGGAAGAACAAGCTTCCGCGGTTCCTCGCCGTCAGGCTGACCTTCAGACATTGAAAACGAACCCTTCCTCAGTCCTTGAAGCGCTTGAGGATGATGCTCGCATTCGTGCCGCCAAAGCCGAAGCTGTTGGACAGGGCAACGTCGATCTTGCGCTCCTGGGCCACATGCGCCACGCGGTCGATGACGCTTTCACGCGCCGGGTTGTCCAGGTTCAGCGTGGGCGGAACGATGCCGTCACGGATGGCCTGAAGGCAGAAGATAGCCTCGACCGCACCGGCCGCACCCAGAAGATGGCCAATGGCCGACTTCGTGGAGGACATGGCCAGACGCTTGGCGTCATCGCCGAAGAAGCGCTCGACCGCATCAAGCTCAAGATCATCCGCCATGGTGGAGGTGCCGTGGGCGTTGACATAGTCGATGTCGGCCGTGGTCAGGCCGCCGCTGTTGCGCAGCGCGGCCTTCATGGCACGGAATGCACCGTTGTGACCTTCGGCAGGAGCCGTGATGTGATACGCATCACCGGACATGCCGTAGCCGCCGATCTCACCATAGATCTTCGCACCACGACGCTTGGCATGCTCGAGTTCCTCAAGCACGACCACACCGGCACCCTCCCCCATGATGAAGCCGTCACGGTCCTTGTCCCACGGGCGCGAGGCCTTGGTCGGATCATCGTTGGAGCCGGTGGAGAGCGCACGGGCCGAGCAGAAGCCGGCAATACCGAGCGAGCAGATCGCGGCTTCCGCACCGCCAGCCACCATCACGTCGGCATCGCCATACTGGATGAGGCGCGAGGCATCACCGATGGCATGAACGCCGGTCGCGCAGGCCGTCACGACAGCATGGTTCGGTCCCTTGAACCCGTAGCGGATCGAGAGGTGACCGGAAATCAGATTGATCAGGGCCGAGGGAATGAAGAACGGCGACAGACGGCGGGCCTTGCCGCTCGAAACCGTCAGGGAGCCGTCATAAATCGTCTGGAGACCGCCGATACCCGAGCCGATCATCACGCCCGTGGCGCAGCGACCGTCCTCGTCCTCAGGCTTCCAGCCCGAATCCTCGACAGCCTGGATGGCTGCGGCAAGGCCCAGATGGATGAAACGGTCCATCTTCTTCTGGTCCTTGACTGGCACCCAGTCGGACAACGTGAGACCGCCTTCCGCCGTCGGGCCGTCCGGAACCTGTCCGGCGACCTGGGCAGGAAGTTCGGAGGGATCGAAATGCGTGATCCGGCCAATGCCGGACTGTCCTTCGATCAGCCGCTTCCATGTCAGTTCCGCGCCCACAGCCAGTGGGCTGACAACACCGATACCGGTTACGACGACACGCCGCCCGTTAGTTGCAGTCCCGCTCATCGATGCCTCTTGTCTCACGTTATGTCCTGGTCTTGCAGCCGGGCCTCAGGAAAAGGCCCGGCTGGTCTTCCGCCTCGTATGACGAGACGGGAATCCGGAGCCGGAAAACCGGCTCCAGTCAGCGTCAGGCTGCCTTCTGCTTCTCGATGTAGTCGATGGCATCCTTGACGGTTGCGATCTTCTCGGCTGCATCTTCCGGGATCTCGACGGAGAAGGCTTCTTCGAAAGCCATGACCAGCTCGACCGTGTCGAGGCTGTCAGCGCCCAGGTCGTCGATGAACGACGCGTCCGGCGTTACCTTGCTTTCGTCCACACCGAGGTGCTCGACAACGATCTTCTTTACCTTGTCAGCAATATCGCTCATCTGTTCGTTCCTTCTGCCCGTCCGGGACCCTTTTGCCCGTCCGGTGCGTTACATCAAAACTCGTACTGCCATCTGCCAGTCCGGAAGCCCGGAGGTTCCTCCAGCGCAGGACCGCCCCCTTCGCAGGGGAGGCGTTGCCGCCGGAAGAACCGGACATCAGCCTTAAGCAGGCCGGGCAAAGCAGCGCGCGATTAGCATGCTTTAACCAAAAAGGCCAAGCATTCAGACCATCGCCATGCCACCATTGACGTGCAGGGTCGTACCCGTGACCCATGCCGCCTCATCGGAAGCCAGATATACTACTGCGGACGCCACGTCACCAGTATTCCCCATCCGGCCGAGCGGAATGGAGCCAATCAGCTTCTCGCGCACGGTTTCCGGCAGCACATCCGTCATCGGCGTTTCGATGAAACCGGGGGCCACAACGTTGACCGTCACGCCTCGCGGACCGGCTTCCTGCGCGAGCGACTTGCTCATGCCCACTATGCCGGCCTTGGCGGCGGCATAGTTGGCCTGACCGGCATTGCCCGTCGTTCCTACCACGGAGGCGATGGAAATGATGCGCCCCGCACGGCGACGCAGCATGCCCTTGAGCGCAGCGCGGGCCAGACGGAACGGGCTTTCCAAATCCACGGTCATGACCTGCGACCAGTCGCTGTCCTTCATGCGGATGGCGAGCGTATCACGCGTCAGGCCGGCATTGTTGACCAGAATGTCCAGCGGCGCACCCGCAACGGCTTCAGCCTTGGCGACGAGGCCATCAGCCTCGGCCGGGTCGGACAGGTTGGCGACGGCGATATGGGCACGCTCGCCCAGGCTGTCAGCCAGTTCCTGAAGAGCGGCTTCGCGCGTACCGCTGAGCACGACCGTCGCACCCTGCGCATGAAGCTGACGGGCAATCGCAGCGCCAATGCCGCCGGAGGCACCCGTGACGAGAGCAGTCTTGCCGGAAAGAGAGAACATGATCGGTTGTCCTTACAGGGCCTTGAGCAGGGCTTCGATTTCAGCGGGCGTCCCGGCATTGCTGGTCGCCAGTTCCGGAGCAATGCGACGCGCCAGACCGCACAGGACCTTGCCTGCGCCAAGCTCGTGCATGTTCGTCACACCCATGGCCACCATCGTCTGCACACTTTCGCGCCAGCGTACCGTGCCCGTCACCTGCTTGACCAGCAGATCGCGGATCACGGCAGGGTCAGTGACTTTGGCGGCCGTGACGTTGGCGATGACGGGAATGGACGGAGGATTGAGGGTTGCGGTCGCCAGCGCCTCTTCCATTTCCCGCGCAGCAGGAGCCATCAGCGACGAATGGAACGGTGCGGAGACCGGAAGCTTCACGGCGCGCTTGATGCCATGCTCCTTGGCGACGACGATGGCGCGGTCAATGGCGCTCATCACACCGGAGACCACGATCTGGCCACCCCCATTGTCGTTGGCGATCTCAAGCGTCTCACCCTGGGAGGCTTCATCGCAGATCGAACGGGCCTGTGCCGCATCAACGCCCAGAAGAGCCGCCATACCGCCCTCACCGGCCGGAACCGCGCGCTGCATGGCCTGTCCGCGCAGACGCAGCAGACGGGCACCTTCTGCGATACCCAGCGTACTAGCAGCAGCCAGGGCGGAATACTCACCCAGCGAATGACCGGCCACCAAAGCGGCCTTGTCCGCCAGCTTGAAACCACCTTCGCTTTCCAGCGCGCGCACGGCGGCCAGCGAGACCGCGAAGAGCGCCGGCTGGGCGTTTTCGGTCCGCGTCAGTTCATCTGCGTCACCGGAGAACATCAGGCGTGACAGATGATCGCCGAGGGCCTCGTCCACTTCCTGAAAAACGGCGCGGGAGGATGCAAAAGCCTCATTCAGGGCCTGACCCATCCCGACGGACTGGCTCCCCTGTCCCGGAAAGACGAACGCGTGAACCGACATGGATCCCCCTGCTGGCAGTGAATTTAAGGTTCCGCGTGATGCGTCCTTGCGGGCCATCTGTCAAATCCCGCGTCATTTTTTCCGTTTGAGCGTAAAGAACTCGTTCGTCGGCACCTTCACGCGGATCATGGAAAACGGCCGGTCCGAGCGAAATACCGTGCCGTCCTGATAGTCCTGCGGCCGGAGAATGAAGGTGTAGGACACGGCTCCCTGATTATCGACCAGAAGCCGCGCCGTCCCGTTCTCCACAGCCTCGAACCGTGCGCCGGGGGCGACATCGACCTTCAGGCGATGGGCGTCCGGGGCCAGAAAGGCGAGGATCACGCCAAAGAAATCCCGGATGGCGGCGTTGATCTCCCCCATCCAGACCCCGGCCTGCTCTTTCGTGAAAGAGGGCGTGGGCAGAGGAGCCACCTCGATCGCCAGTTCAAGCTGGACTTTCCGGTCGGGCGGCAGGGTCAGCAGAACGGGCGGATTTTCGGCCAGAAGCGCATCGGAACGGGGGAAATGCATGTCCCGGTCCTGCCCTACGAAGAGCGGAATATCGCCGCCTTTGGCATGAAGCACGACATGCGCCTCGGACGGCACGGCATGGTCGGGCAGGATGTCGCCCAGAAAATGCAGCGACAGATCCTTCCGTGCGCTTTCGGGCAGACGGTCGAACCGGTCATAGACCCAGTGAATGCCCTTGTAGCTGCCAACACGCATCGCGTGCTGCCCGGTGACGGTCACGGTCTCCGTTGTCTGGGCAGGCGCAGCGGAGAAAGACATGAGCACAAGAGCTGCAAACAGGACCGTACCGATACTGGCTTTTCTCAAACCCCTCTCCTCACGTCCCGTCGCTTCATGACAAATGATGACTATCCGATCTTCTGCATCACGATCAGGACCTGTGGCAACCGCACGGGGTTGTCCATGTATTCGATCAGACGGAACAGACCACCCCAGGCCTTGATGATGTAATTGCGCGGAATGATCGCTTCGCCATAATGCGACTGGGGCTGTGGTGGTTTCGAGGACGCCGCATGCAGGAAGCGCCCGGCTTCGAATTCTGCGTTGGCACGGGTCTCGTCGATGAAGCTGTCCGCGCAGACTTCATGCCAGGGGTGTTCAAGCCTGATCCCGGACGCGCGCTTGAGTCTCTGCTCGGCACAGAAAGCGATGAACCTGCGGCTCTGCGTCGTCATGACCAGCATGCCGCCCGGCTTGAGCAGGCGATGGAACTCCCGCACCCAGTGCCCGGCCAGAAATTCGTCCAGATGCGAAAACACGGACCATGACGTGATCAGGTCAAAGCTTTCGGGCGTCAGGAGCATCGGCGGCACCAGACCGCTCCCCAGGAAGTTGAGCGCGGGATTGGCCCGCCGCGCCGCCATAAGAAAACGGTCGGTGGTTTCCGCGCCGTACAGATTGGCCGGCCGGATATCCTTCATGAACAGCCGTGCGATGCGTCCCCAGCCACAGCCAAAATCCAGCAGTGTCGTCTCGGGGCGGACCGGCCGGCCGGCATAGGCGCAGTACGCCTTGATTTCCCGGAAGAAGACATGCGCCTCATGGATGGAAATTTCCCCATGATGCCCATGGATTTCCCGCTGAAGATCATCCGGCGGAAACGAAGGCATCGTCACGCCCTGGATTTCGGGAATATGGACGGACGACACCAGGACCTGAAGCCATTCCTCATCGCTGATGCCACCAAAGGTCTCAAAAACGGCACTAATGCTGTCCGTGTGGTTCATCAAGTCCTGCCGAGGCTCTTCGTAACGTTTATTTAACGCATCCTCGCAGGCCCGGAAACAGATGACCAGAGTAGGTTTATGAAAATTATCCTTACCCAGGACAGGCCCCGTCCCCTTTGACACAATCCTGTGTCAGGCCTGCCGAACAGGCGATTTTTTGTGGAATACGGAAAGCAAAGGGTTGATGGTTCCCGCCGTCATGGCAGTCACATGCCGATGACGGACAATCGAAGGATCTTTTTTCAATGTCCCTTTCTGGAAAAATCGCCGCAGTCACGGGTGCAGCCCAGGGTATCGGCAAGGCCATTGCGCTTCGTCTGGCCAAGGATGGCGCGGATGTCATCCTGCTCGACGTCAAGCAGGACACGCTTGCCGAAACCGCAAAGGAAGTTGAAGCTCTCGGCCGGCGCGCTGTGGCCCTGACGGCCGATATCAGCAACCGCGACCAGTTCCGCAGCACGCTGGCCGATGCAGCAAAGACGCTCGGCGGCCTGGACATCATGGTCAACAATGCGGGGATCTGTCAGGTCAAGCCGATCCTGGACATCGAGCCTGCGGAAATCGAGAAGATCTTCAGCATCAACGTTCAGGGCGTGCTCTGGGGCATGCAGGCGGCTGCGACCCTCTTCAAGGAGAAGGGCACCAAGGGCAAGATCATCAATGCCTGCTCGATCGCCGGCCATGAAGGCTATCCCCTTCTGGGCGCCTATTCCGCGACCAAATTCGCCGTCCGCGCCCTGACGCAGTCGGCCGCCAAGGAACTCGCGTCCTCGGGCATTACCGTCAATTCCTACTGCCCCGGCATTGTCGGAACCGACATGTGGGTCACGATCGACAAGCGCATGGCCGAAATCACCGGTACGGAAATCGGCGCGACCTACAAGAAATACGTTGAAGGAATCGCTCTTGGCCGCGTGGAGACGGCGGACGATGTGGCGGGCTTCGTCGCCTATTTGTCCAGCAGTGACGCCGATTACATGACGGGTCAGTCCGTCCTGATCGACGGTGGTCTCGTTTTCCGCTGAGATCATAAAAAAGAGGGCCGGTTTCCCGCGCCCCCTTTTTTGTCAGCGGCCGATCAGACGGCCGCGCTGCCAGGCTTCGGCGGCCCCTTCCGGATCCTGCCCTTCAACGGAAATGACATAGTCCAGGGCGCTCATGACCCTGTTGCCAAGCATCATTTCCGAAAGCTCGTCGAGCAGATCGCTGTCCGCCTGACGGGCCACATCTTCACGCATGATCATCCGGGCCGACATTTCTCCGCCCAGCAGGTGGGCCGGATCCTCGATCACGGTCAGCAGATCCGTATGGAAGACCGCATGAGGCTGCGTCGCCACGACCAGCGGCTTCTCTCCGGCATCGCGCGCCTTTTCCAGACGCTCGATCAGCGCCCCTTCCCCGATGCTTTCGATCGGCAGCACCGAGAGGGCCGGAAGCTGCTTGAGAGCATCTTCCAGCGCCTGACGGCTGTCATCGCTGACGATGATGCGGTCCACATCCGCGGATGTGAGCGTCCCGACGGCACCCAGCGGTGACAGGGCCGCAAAACTGACGACAGGCTGGTACAGATCGCCCAGAACCCGACGCCCCGGACCGGCAAACTTTTCGTCCCGCGGAAACCATGCGGAGACGAGAAGATCGACTTCCGCCCCTTCGAGAGCGTCCTCGATATCATCGGGGTCCAGATCGACATATTCGATCTCGACCTCGTAAGCCTCAAGAACGCGCGCGACCGCGCTGGCACAGCCCGCATGCAACGAGGTGTACAGATGGCCGATCGTCATTTGCGTCATGAGAATGGGTCCGTCAGGTAGAAAAAGTGAAACGTGAGACCGTGATTAGGCCCCACGTTCCGATTTGTCACGACCTTACCAGATCTTTACGCGCTGATCCGGTGCCAGATAGAGCTTCTGGCCGGGCTTCACGTCGAACGCGTCATACCAGGCATCGATGTTGTGAGCCGGGATGTTGACGCGGGTGATGGCCGGGGCGTGCTCGTTCGACAGCATCTGCTGACGCAGCGCATCCGGACGATCCTTCTCACGCCAGACCTGAGCCCAGCCGAGGAAGACGCGCTGATCACCGGTCAGACCATGCACGACCGGCGCGGGCTTGCCGTGCAGCGAGTCATGATAGGCCTGCAGACCGAGGTTCAGCCCGCCGGAATCCGCGATGTTTTCGCCCATGGTCATCTTGCCGTTCACATGCGCGCCCGGCAGGACTTCCTGTGCATCGTACTGCGCACCCAGACGGTCGGCCAGCTTCTGGAACGCATCCGTGGAGGCCTTGGTCCACCAGTCGCTCAGGCGGCCATGCTCGTCGTAATGACGGCCCTGGTCGTCGAAACCATGGCTCATTTCGTGACCGATCACGCCGCCGATGGCACCGTAATTGACGGCGACATCACCCTTCGGATCGAAGAACGGCGGCTGAAGGATCGCAGCCGGGAACACGATCTCGTTCATTGTCGGATCGTTGTAGGCGTTCACCGTCTGCGGCGTCATGCCCCACTCGTCACGGTCAACGGGCTTGTCGAGCTTATCCAGGTCGTGCTGCCAGTTGAACGCCGCGCCACGCACGGCATTGCCGTAGACGTCGCCCTTGCGGATCTCGAGCTTGCTGTAATCCCACCACTTCTTCGGATAGCCGACCTGAATGGCGAAATGATCGAGCTTGTTCAGGGCTGCCTTGCGGGTCGGCTCGTCCATCCAGCTGTTGTGCTCGAGGCGCTCGTGGAAAGACGCCTTCACTTCCTGCACCAGCGACGTGATCTGCGCCTGTGCGGAAGGCGGGAAGTAACGTGCGACATATTCGCGACCCAGAGCCCAGCCCAGAGCACCGTTCGTCACGCGTACGGCACGCTTCCAGCGCGGGGACTGCTGCGCGACACCCGAGAGCGTATGGCTGTTGAACTCGAACGACGCATCATAGAACGTGCTGGACAGATAGGCCGCCGCATTGTCTCCGAGATGGAATGCGAGCCAGGCCCGCAGCGTTCCGATATCCGCGCCCTTCAGGACCGTCGCCATCGCCTTGATCCCGGCCGGCTCACGCACGTCGATCTTGCGGTTTTCCAGCCCTTCGGCCGGCAGACCGGCACTGATCAGGAACGTGGCCCAGTCGAAGTCCGGCGCAAGCTTCTGAAGCTCGGAAACCGGCATCGGATTGTAGGTCTTGATCGGATCACGGGTCTGGTCACGCGGGACCTCGACCTTGGCCAGAGCCGTCTCGAGATCGACGACAGCCTGTGCGTTCTTCTCGGCGTCCGGCCAGCCCTCAAGCGTCAGCATCTTGGCGATGTAAGCCTGATAGGCCTTCTTCTTGTCCGCCAGCTTGGGGTTTGTGTAGTAGCTCGTATCCGGCAGGCCGAGACCGCCGCCGACGCCGATGCTCATGCCCTGATCGAGCATCAGCATGTAGTGCTCGGGGTCCTTCTGGTCCTGCTCCACGCCGATCTGGAATGTCGTGAAAGCCATGGATTTGAGCGAGGAACCGAATGCCGCGGCCAGACCCTTGCCGTCATTGACGTTGCGGATGGTTTCAAGGTCGGCAGCGAGCGGCTTGGCACCCAGGCGATCCACGGCCTTCTGGTCCAGGAAGCTGGCGTAATAGGTGCCGATCTTGCCCATGTCGTCCGTCGGCTGGTCAACGGACTTCTTTGCGGCTTCGTCAAGAATGGTCTTCTGACGCGACAGGGACAGTTCGTAGAGGATACGGAACGGGCCGTAGCTGCTCATGTCGCCAGGGATCTTGAGGTTCTTGAGATAGGTGCCGTTGGCATACTCGAAGAAATTGTCGCCCGGCTGAACGGCACGGTTCATTCCGGCTTCGTCAAAGCCCCAGCCCGCGTTGTATCCTGCAGCCTGCGCGCCAGAGACCATCAGTCCTGCTGCCAGGGCAAACAGGCTGGCTCCATGTTTCAGAGCATGTCGTGACGTAAGGAATCGTTTCACATTAAACCTCATTCCAGAGTGGTGCCCCTATAATGAGGTATAAAATATCATTTCGTCAAAAGGACGGAACGTAAACCGCGCGATCAGCGGTTATGCTTGGCTTTCTTCGCCTTTGCGCCCGTCCCGCCCGGAGTGACTTCAGCCGCAACCGTGTAGTCGAACACGACAACCTTCTCGAGATACGGGGCTGCAAATTCCTTGAAGGCCTCATGGGCCGGGTCAAAGAATGCAGGATCCGTTACAATGGGTTTGCCGACATAGTAGTTGCGGTCGCCTTCCGAACGGAACGTCACGAGGAACGCCTGCTGCAGGCCGGCATCCGCCCCTTCCCCGCTGCTCTGAAAGCCGGTTTCGATGCTGGCGACGACCTGCTTTCCGTCCATACGGCGGCTGTCCTGCACCAGATGCAGGAAACGGCCCGAGACTTCGGCACGCTGGGCGGTCGTTGAGTCCTTGGTGTAGCGGAACATCACCATGTGCCGGACCGGACCGACATGCCAGTCAGGCGCCGTGAACTGTGCGTAGCCGACCTGCTTGGCAAGCTGCTGGGCGGACAGGGTGGCGGGGCTGAGCATATCGGTCTTGACCGGCCCGGATGAGGCGATTGGAAGCGAATACGGATCCGCTTTTGCGGCCGGAAACTGATACAGCCCGACGGCACAGAGCGCCAGGGTGGCCCCATAGACGGCACGACGGGAGAAAAGGGCGGAAACGGTCATCTCGATCTCCGGACGCAGGGTGGGAAAACTGCTGCCTTTCATGGCACAACCGCCCTGTTTCGTCTTCTTTTTTCAGTATCCCAATGTTTCGTTTCCGGACTCAGGCTTCCACGGCCTTCTGGAAGACCTTCCGGCGCCACTGCATCAGACGATAGACAACATTCGCGGCCAGCTTCTGCCAGCGCGAATGGGGCGTGAAACCGATGGTCTTGAAGATCATCGCCGTCACCCGGTCGATATGCTTGGGCTTGTAGAACCCCATGGCCTTGGACATGTAGGCCGCGATGCAGCGCTGGTGATCGTAAGCCATGCCAGGCGGCTCATTGGTGGTGTGGTAGGCGGAGGCCAGTTCGTCGTCCTCGCTTTCCGTCACGCGGCCCAGCGCAATGCGCGTCCGCGCCCAGACACCGAGCTTCTCGCGCTTCAGGTAGCGGCTCATGTGATCGTAGAACAGCTTGAAATGCCGGTATTCATCGGCCGCGATCTGCTTGCAGATAGCCTTGAGCAGCGGCTCGTCCGTCGCATCGGCCAGCGCCGTGTAGAACGACGACGTGCCGGTCTCGACCATACAGCGCGCAATCAGCTCACCCGTACGCGAGCCGCGGATAGAGGCGTCCACATCCGCATCGATCTTGTACGACGCGCGATAGCGGTCGAACGCCTTTTCATAATCCCAGGACGGATCAGCCAGCATGGCCCAGCGGCCGAGCGCGTCGCCATGCTGCACTTCCTCGACAGCCCAGTTCTCGGCAGCCTTGCTGAAATCCGGATCGCCCACGAAGACGCGACGGAGATACTGGGCGTAGTCGAGACCGTTCTTTTCCACCACGGAAGCTGCCTTCACGAGGGGGATGATCTCGGGATCGACGCGGGAAGGATCAAAGGAGTTCCAGTCCATCTGATCGATATGCCAGTGTTTCATTCTGCGACCTCGTCCGTTTTCCGGCTCATCAAGAGTGACGATGAGATGACACGATGGGACAATTTTGGGTAGGTGTGATGCAGCAACCCTTGGAGATTGATCCGTGACGGCCACCACCACGACCAAGCCAGACGTCCGCCACGACTGGACCCGCGACGAAGTCGAAGCCCTTATCAGCCTGCCTTTTCCGGAGCTGATGTACCGCGCGCAAACCCTGCACCGCCGGTACTTTGACCCCACGAAAGTGCAGATTTCCACGCTTCTTTCGATCAAGACGGGTGGCTGCCCGGAAGACTGCGCCTATTGTCCGCAGAGCGCGCTGCACGAAAAAAGCGTCAAGGCCGAGCGCCTGATGGCCGTGGAGTCCGTCATCAAGGAAGCACGGGCTGCCAAGAAGGCCGGTGCGGGCCGATTCTGCATGGGAGCCGCCTGGCGCACACCGAAGGATCATGACCTCGACACCGTCTGCGAGATGATCGAGGGCGTAAAATCCCTCGGGCTGGAAACCTGCGTGACACTCGGGATGCTCGACGCGCAGCAGACCGAGCGTCTCAAGAAGGCGGGGCTGGACTACTACAACCACAACCTCGACACGTCCGAAGAGTTCTACGGCTCTATCATTTCCACCCGCACCTATCAGCAGCGCCTCGACACGCTTTCGAACGTGCGCGACGCGGGCATCAATGTCTGCTGTGGCGGAATCGTGGGCATGGGCGAGGATCTGTCCGACCGCGCCGGCCTGCTCATGACGCTGGCCAACCTGCCCAAGCATCCCGAGAGCGTACCCATCAATCTGCTCGTCCGCGTCGAAGGCACCCCGCTGGGTGAGGCCGAAGCGGTCGATCCGATCACCTTCGTCCGCATCATCGCCACGGCCCGCATCATGATGCCGGAAAGCCATGTCCGCCTCGCCGCAGGCCGTGAGAACATGACGGACGAAGCCCATGCGCTGTGCTTCCTGGCAGGTGCGAACTCGATCTTCTGTGGCGAGAAGCTTCTGACCACGCCGAACCCGGCCGAACACCGTGACCGGCAGCTCCTCTCCGCGCTCGGCATGTCGCCCATGGTGCAGTCTGAAGCCGAGATGGGCACGATGCGCCCGGCCGTGACGGAAGACGCCGTCTGCGAGATGGCCGTCTCCTGATCCTTGGTCCACGTCTGAAAGGGGAAGCGTTCGAAAGGGCGCTTCCCCTTTTTTATGCTTGGCCTTTGCCCGCTTCTTCCCTAAACCCACGCCCTTTGCCCAAACCGGAAGAAAGCAGAACCAATGACGGCGCCCGGACACAACCAGACCAAAATCCGCGTCGGAATTGACTTCGGCACCACCAACAGCGTGGTCGTGATCGCCGATGAAAATGGCAACACGCAGCCTGCCCGCTTCGTCTTCACGGATCATGCGACCAGCGAAACCTGCCGCACGCTGCTCTGCCTTTGGATGGATCAGGACGGGCGACGCCGCGTCGTGAAGGACGCGATCGGTCTGGATGCCATCGAGGCCTATCTGGACGATCCGGCCGAGAGCCGCCTCATCATGTCCATGAAGACCTATCTCGCGCAGGGGTCTTTCCGTGAGACGCGGGTTTTCAGCAGCGTCATGACGCTTGAAGCCCTGATTGCGCGCTTTCTGACGTCGCTCATGGACAAGGCCGGGCTGAACCCGGGCGATGTGAGTGCCACAATCGGCCGTCCCGTGCGCTTTGCGGGCGAACTGGCCGATGATTCGCTCGGTGTCGCCCGTCTGCGCGAGAGCTTTCTGGAAGCAGGCTTTCCCGAGCCCAATATCGTCCTCGAACCCGAGGGTGCAGGCTGGCGCTTCATGCAGCGCCTCGACAAGCCTGCCACCGTTCTGGTCGGCGATTTCGGCGGCGGTACCAGCGATTTCTCGGTCATGCGTTTTGATCCGCATGGAAGCCAGCGTGTCACAACGCTGGGCCATTCGGGTGTTGGCATCGCCGGCGACCAGTTCGATTACCGCATCATCAGCCATGCCGTTGCCCCGGCTCTGGGGCGGGATGCGACCTATCGCGTCATGGGTGGTCAGCCCCTGCCCGTCCCTGCCGAATGGTTCGCAAGCCTCGGCCGCTGGCACCGCCTGTCGCTGATGCGCACGCCGCAGACCCTGCGCGACATTGCCGACGTGGCCAAAACATCCTCCGAGCCGGAAAAGCTGCGCAGCCTGCTGCGACTGATCGAGGATCAGGAAGGCCAGAACCTCTATCGCGCGGTCGGACAGGCCAAAAGCGACCTGTCGCGTCAGGACAGCACTGTCCTGCGCTTCATTCATCGCGATCTGAAGATCGAAGAGACCATCACCCGCGCGAATTTCGAAAGCTGGATCGCGCCTGATCTGGCGCGGCTGGATGACGCCATCGAAGACGCCATGGTTCAGGCCGGGCTTGGACCGGACGATATCGACCGGGTCTTCCTGACCGGTGGCACATCCTTCGTCCCCGCCGTCCGCAATCTCTTCGACCGTCGTTTCGGGGCGGAGCGTGTAGACGGCGGATCGGAATTCGTCTCGGTCGCCGAAGGACTGGCCCTGATCGAGCGCGAGCGCCATCAGGCCTGAACAGGTCCTGATCCAGTCAAGCGCCCTATGAATCCGTACCAAACCGGTCTTCGGAAAAGCTGCGTCAGCCATCCTGCAAGTTGCGGAATGGCTGAGCAAATCCCCGACAATGAATTATACTTTTTTATTTAGTGAAGAAAATTCCAGATTATGTGATTGGGAATTTTCTTCATTAAGGACTTTATCTTTCCATGAAACGCCACAAACGCACCATGCACGTTCATTGGGCTTTCTGTGTTCGTCCACTATATTTAAAATAACGCGCCATATTTACTATGATCGCACGAAAGAATACCAAGATGTCTTGTAAGTATTTTTTAAAAATATTCCTGCAGATT
>NZ_BJNM01000015.1 GCF_006539685.1 Gluconobacter oxydans | reverse complement strand
TATCCATGGAGAACAGAACGATGGGCGCGCGACCGACAAGGTTCTGCATCGGGACAAAGCCGAGATCATCCGGGCCATCGCCCTGAAAACGGCTGTCGGCACTGTCGTCACGGTCATCGCCCATGGCGAAAAAGGAGCCCTCCGGCACGACATATTCGGGCGTGTCGTTGGCGAATCCCTCATCCGTCAGCTTGAGGATGTCATGCTCGACAGGGGGACGACCCGCACTTCCCGGAAGGCTTTCGCGATAGCGGTCGCCACTAAGGAGACGGTTGTTCTCGTCCAGCACTTCGTAGTGACCGAGCGCCGTGCGGGGGACTTCGATACCATTGAGGATCAGCTTGCCGCCCGTGACCTGGATATGGTCGCCGGGCAGGCCGATGATGCGCTTGATATAGTCCACGGACGTATCACGCGTGAAACGGAAGACCGCAACGTCGCCGCGATGGGGTTCAGAACCCAGAATCCGGCCGCTGAAGACATTCGGCGAGAACGGAAACGAGAAGCGCGAATAGCCGTAGCTGAACTTCGAGACCAGAACGAAATCGCCGATCTGCAGCGTCGGGATCATCGAGCCGGACGGGATGTTGAAAGGCTCCACCACGAGGGATCGCACAGCAAATACGGCCAGCAGCAGCACGCAGAAATAGCGGATGCTTTCGCCAAGCGTCTCTTCGCGGCGCGCGGGCTTGTCGCCGGCACTTTCTGAACCCTGCACGGGCCTGTTCTCCTTGGTCATGAGACGCTCTTAACGCAGCTTGGCGGCATTGGCGAGCGGTTCAATCCGGACGGATGCTTGCGGAGCGGACTGCACACCCGCCAAGGGGACGGATTGTATGATGACCTGCGCAAGGGCAAAGGGCGGATCATCACTCATACTGACGAGCAGTTGGGCTTCCTGCCCTGAGGGGGTCAGGCGCTTCAGGGCTTCTTCCGCCCCGCCTGAAAGCAGGAGTTCCGGCGCCCCGCCCGGGCCGTTGCAGACTCCGATATCCTGAAGCAGGACCCCGTTCGCGAAGCCCGTTCCCAGAGCCTTGGCGCAGGCTTCCTTGGCCGCCCAGCGCTTGGCGTAACTCCCCATGCGCGCAGCCCCCGTAAAACGATCGGCGTAGGCGCGCTCGGCTTCGGTAAAAACGCGATTCAGGAAACGGTCCCCAAAGCGTTCGACGCTTTTTTCAATGCGCGAAATCATGCACAGGTCCGTCCCCATGCCGAGGATCATGACGTCATCCCTTGGCGCGCTCGACCTGCATGACGCCCACCGCTGTCCGGAACGCCGCGATCATGGAGGAGAGGTGACGCAGATCCTTCACTTCAAGATCGACCAGAATTTCCATGAAATCGAGCTGCCGGTTGACGATCTTGAGGTTGATGACGCTACCATTGTGCTTGGCGGCCACATTGGTAAGCGTGGCAAGAACTTCGGGTTCGTTAGCGGCCACGACCGACAGGCGGGCCGTATAGGGCTCGGCGCCCTGACGACGGCCGAGAGCTTCGTAATCCCAGTCCACTTCCAGGAAACGCTCGGGCGTATCGGCGAAGCTGGACAGGTTCTGGCAGCCCCGACGGTGGATCGTGACCCCCTTGCCCTGAGCGATGATTCCGACGATCGGATCACCCGGCAGCGGGCGGCAGCAGCCGGCAAAGCTGATGGCGATGCCCGAGCCGATTCCCTTGATCGTGCTTCCCGAATGGGCCGCCGTATTCTTGGAGCCGGCATGCCCTGCGCCGAGCATGAGGGACTGACCGAAACGTGGAGAAAGCCCGGGCACCATTCTCGGCGCGCGGACGCTCTGACGCAGCTCCGGATAGGCCGTATTGACCACATCCTTGGGACCGAGCTGACCGTTTCCGACCGAGACGTACAGGTCTTCCACCGAAGCCTGACGCAGTTCCTTGAGAATCCCGTCGAGGACTTTTTCGGACCCGTCCACGCCTTCCTGACGGAACGCCTTGGCGATGGCGGCGCGGCCGTTATCCAGATGCACCTGACGCTGCTGCTGCGCCACGAAACGCCGGATACGGGCGCGGGCCTTACCGGTTGCGACGAACCGCTCCCAGGACGGGGACGGCGTGCCGCCACGGGCCGTCATGATCTCGACCTGGTCGCCGTTCTGCAGTTCGTGCCGCAAAGGCATCAGGCGGCCATTGACCTTCGCGCCCACACAGGTGTCGCCGACCTGACTGTGCACGGCATAGGCGAAATCGACGGGTGTTGCGCCGCGCGGCAGGGAAATCAGCTGCCCCTTGGGGGTGAAGCAGAAAACCTGGTCCTGATAGAGTTCGAGCTTGGTATTTTCGAGGAACTCGTCGGGAGCCTGACTGTCCTCGAGGATTTCCAGCAGATCCTGAACCCAGCGGAGCTTGCGGGTCGGCGCACCGAAAGCCGAAGACAGGGCCGCGGCTTCACGCTCGCTCGGCGTTGCGTGTTCCTTATAGGCCCAGTGCGACGCCACGCCGTTTTCAGCCAGATCGTGCATTTCAGCAGTCCGGATCTGGACCTCGATCTTCTGATTGCGCGGATGACGCAGGGTCACGCCGGTATGAAGGCTCTGGTATCCGTTGGCCTTGGGCGTGGAAATATAATCCTTGAAGCGCCCGGCGATCATCGGATAGGCGCCGTGAATCGCACCCAGCGCCATGTAGCAGGCGTCGCGTGTGGGGACGAGCAGACGGAACGCCATGATGTCCGAGAGCTGCTCGAACGCCACGTTCCGGCGCTGCATCTTTTCCCAGATCGAATAGGGCGATTTCTCGCGCCCCGTCACTTCGACCTTGTCGATCCCGCTTTCGGCGCACAGAGCCATCAGTTCCTGACGGACCTGCTCGATGACATCTGCCCCCTGCCCCCGCAGGAAGTTCAGGCGGGCACGGATCGTCGCGTCGGCTTCGGGCTCAAGCTGGGCGAAGGAAAGGTTCTGAAGCTCCGTCTTGACCCGATCCATACCGATGCGCTCGGCCAGAGGCGCATAGATATCCATCGTCTCGCGGGCGATACGCTGCCGACGGTCGGTCCGCTGCACGTAATGCAGCGTGCGCATATTGTGCAGACGATCGGCCAGTTTGACGATGAGAACGCGGATATCCCGCGACATGGCCAGAACGAGCTTGCGGAAGTTCTCTGCCTGTTTGGTGCGATCGGACTGGAGTTCAAGCCGGGTGAGCTTCGTCACGCCATCAACGAGAGCCGCGACATCCTCGCCGAAACGGGCTTTCAGCGAGTCACAGGAAACGCCGGTATCTTCGACAGTATCGTGAAGCAGACCCACCATGATCGAAGTCGCATCCATGCGGAAACCGGCAAGGATGTTTGCAACTGCAATGGGATGGGTGATGTAGGCATCGCCATTGTCGCGGCGCTGCCCGTTATGGGCGTTTGCGGCGACATCATAGGCGGCTTCGATCCGGGTCAGATCGGCGGACGGATCGTAGCTTTCGATCCGTCGGAGCAGTCCGGCAATGGACGGCTTGAAGTCCCCGCTCGCTACGGGCGGGGGCGCAGTCGGGGAAGATGCATCAGGCATGAAGCATATCCCCCTTTCAGTGGAATTGGGCAGAAATCAGCGACGACCCCGGCCACCCAGTTCAGCTTCGATCGCGGCAGCCTCGTCAGCAGACATGTTCTCTGCCATGTGGGCGTGCTCTTCCTCGGTAGAGACATCCTGCAGACCAAAGATGTTCTGGTCGGTCGGGATGAGATCCAGCACTTCCTCATCGACAGGCTCCGGCTCCGGCGCACGGGCCAGGGAGCGGATGATGCCTTCGCGCAGGACCGGCAGGCTCACCTTGTCTTCGGCGATTTCGCGCAGGGCAACGACCGTGTTCTTGTCGTTTTCACGATCCAGACGGATTTCCTCACCGCGCGACAGGCCGCGTGCACGCTGTGCAGCAAGCAGAACCAGTTCGAAACGGTTAGGAACCTTCTCGATGCAATCTTCGACGGTTACGCGCGCCATGCGACAGGCCCCCTTCGGGTAAGACTAGGAATAAAATAAGAGAGAATGCTGGCAATAACATGCGGTTCATGCGATTGCAATCCGCACCTGCCTCACCTCCGGAATTGAACCTGAGTGCATCCAAGCTCGTTCGCAGCTGGAAGGCAGCCTCTGCCCCTGTCGTACAGGGAAACATATTTTACATACCAGGATTACCATTATGCTTCTGCGCCAGAACGAACGCACAGCCCTTTTCATCGACGGCGCCAGCCTCCATCACGCAGCCCGCAATCTGGGGTTTGAAGTCGACTTCCGCAGTCTGCGCAACCTGTTTGAAAGCCAGTGCCTTTTCCAGCGTGCCTTCTATTACGCCGCAATGCCCGAAACGGACGACTATTCCCCCCTTCGTCCCCTGACCGACTGGCTGGCCTATAACGGCTACCACCTCGTGCTGAAAAATGCCCGGGAGTTTACGGATCATTCAGGAAGACGGCGTATCAAGGGAAACATGGATGTCGAACTGACAGTGGATCTTCTGGAACAGGCCAGCCGCCTCGATCACGCCGTGATCGTAAGCGGTGATTCCGACCTGCGACGCGCCGTGGAAGCGGTACAGGCGCGCGGGGTCCGGGTTACGGTCATTTCCTCGATGCGCTCGACGCCCCTCATGATCGGGGACGACCTGCGCCGTCAGGCTGACCTGTTCGTGGAACTGGCCGACATTGCGCCTTCGTTCACGCGCCGTCAGGCGGAACCGCGCAATCCCCCCAGACAGGGACCTGTCCGTCATCCTGCCGACATCAACAGTGACGAGACCAGCGATTCATGACACTTCGGGCTTCTACCGGACCGACCGCTTCCCCGCCGCCGCCTCTTCCCGCTTCGGAAGGGGGGCGCTCAGGGATTGGGCCACTTTCAGCCGAGATGCTGATTGTGTGCCTCGATCCGGAAGACGCCGTGGAGACTCTGGGCTCCTTTCTGCGGGCCAACAATATCGTTTTCGATGCAGTGCCCGCATCGCCGGACGCAATCGTGGGGCGTATCACCACCGTGATGCAGCTCCTCTCTCCCCAGCCGCTGGCCCTTCCTTCCGAACTTGAGGAGTGCAGCGCGGCCCTGTGTACCGAACTGCAGAACATGCACAGGCTGAAGCTGGTCCTGACGCTCGGGATCAGCGCGCATATCGCCGTGCTCGGGGCGTGCGGAATTCCGCTTTCGCGGCTTGATTTCCGGCCCGGCGAAATCACCCATCTGCCGGACGGGCTGCTTCTGGCGGACGGATGTCACTTCCCGACCCGCCCCATCCCGGCTGACATGCTGACGCAGCGGCGCTCGGCCCTGACGGAACTCTCTCCGAAAATCCGTGCTGCCCTGCGGCCGGTAGCCTAACTTGTGACTAGACCCCGTTTCCTGTCCGTGAACGCGGCAGGAAACGGCTCAGCAGAATCAGGGCCAGGGCTGCGAGATAAGGAGCGGACACACTGTTCAGGGTCTTGAAGGACAGGAAAAAGTGGATGCCCGCCAGAATTGCTGCGGGATAGATCAGCCGGTGCAGAAATTTCCAGCGCCGCTTGAGCAGACGCATGGACAGGGCATTGGACGTAAGGGCAAGCGGAATGAGCAGGACGAGCGCACTCATTCCCAGAATGATGAAATAGCGGTGCGTCATGTCCACCCACAGGACTGACCAGTCAAAACCATGATCAAGGCCGACATAGGCCAGCAGGTGTAGACTGGCATAGAAAAACGCCAGCAGGCCCGTCAGGCGCCGGTATCGGAGCAGGTTCAGGCCTGTGAAGCGCCTCAGCGGCGCAAGCGCGAGGCAGACCAGCAGGAACCGGAACGCCCACAGACCCAGCGAGCGTTCAAAGACATTGACCGGGTCGGCACCGAGCGCGCCATGCTGCCCCTGCCAGACGAGCCACACTGCCGGGATCATGCCGACCGGATACAGGACCAGGCGCCAGTGCCGTTTCAGAACGCCCGGGATCTCTGAAACGGCAGGCGTAAGGCGTGCCCGCATCAGAAGTTTTTCCGCAGATCCATGCCACGATAAAGATCTGCGACCTGCTCCCCGTAACCATTGAACATCAGGGTCGGCTGCCGTGTGGCGCCGAACAGGGAACGCGCTCCGATGACCCGCTCGGTCGCCTGGCTCCAGCGGGGATGATCGACCTGCGGATTGACGTTGGCGTAGAAGCCGTATTCGTCAGGAGCGAGCCTGTTCCACGTTGTCGGGGGCTCGTGGTCCAGCAGGCGGATGCGCTGGATCGACTTGATCCCTTTGAACCCATATTTCCAGGGTACGACCAGCCGCAGGGGCGCACCATTCTGGTTCGGCAGGGTTTCACCGTAAATGCCAAGCGCCAGCAGAGTCAGCGGGTTCATGGCCTCATCCAGACGCAGACCTTCGACATACGGCCACTGGATGCCAGACAGGGCTTCGGTCTGGCCGGGCATTTCGGCAGGCCGCACGATGCTTTCGAAAGCGACATGCGTGGCGTGGGGATCGGGATCGGCATCCTTCAGCAGCGTGGCAAGCGGGATACCGTCCCAGGGAATAACCATGGACCACGCCTCCACGCAGCGCATGCGGTAGATGCGCTCCTCAATCGCAGGGGAACGCAGTAGCTGC
Source organism: Gluconobacter oxydans (assembly GCF_006539685.1). Classification (GTDB taxonomy): domain Bacteria; phylum Pseudomonadota; class Alphaproteobacteria; order Acetobacterales; family Acetobacteraceae; genus Gluconobacter; species Gluconobacter oxydans. Next base: position 58,037 of record NZ_BJNM01000015.1, on the reverse strand, counting down.
TCCACATCCAGACGGACCGGCTTGCGAACGAGGCCGGTGATTTCGAGCGTCCATGGCAGAGGATGGAAAGTCTGCGACTGAGTCGCGGGGTCAGCCTTACCCATGCCGAATTCGTAGAAGTTGTTGTAATGCGTCACGTCTTCGTGTGGCGTAGGCGTAAGGTTTCCTGAATATGGCCCCGGATGTGTCTGGAGTGTTGCTGCGTCAGCAGTAGCGGAAACTGCGCCCAGCGCTGCCGCACCGCCGATGAGGCTGCGTCGCGAGAGATACATGTCCCTCGGCGTGATTTCGGATGGCAGGGGGCGGGGATAGCGAAAAAGCGCCATGATCAATTTCCGGACTCTGCGAAACTCTGGCACCTATGATGCGTGAGTCTGTTGCAACGCATCACAAGGAGCCAGTTTCCATGTCGAGTCCAAAGATCGGTTTTATCGGTTATGGCGCCATGGCCCAGCGTATGGGGGCCAATCTTCGGAAAGCCGGTTATCCGGTGGTGGCTTATGCCCCGTCGGGCGGCAAGGACGAGACGGAAATGCTCCCCTCGCCCCGTGCGATTGCCGAAGCGGCCGAGATCATCATCTTCTGTGTGCCGAATGATGCGGCGGAAAACGAATCCCTGCATGGCGAGAACGGGGCACTTGCGGCCCTGACACCCGGCAAGCTCGTTCTCGATACCTCCACCGTCTCCCCCGATCAGGCCGACGCCTTTGCCAGCCTTGCTGTCGAACATGGGTTTTCCCTGCTTGATGCCCCCATGTCCGGCAGCACGCCTGAAGCCGAGACCGGCGATCTGGTCATGCTCGTGGGCGGTGACGAAGCCGTGGTCAAGCGTGCGCAGCCGGTGCTGGACGTCATCGGCAAGCTAACGATCCACGCCGGGCCTGCCGGTTCGGCTGCACGGCTGAAGCTGGTTGTGAATGGTGTGATGGGTGCGACGCTCAACGTCATCGCGGAAGGCGTCTCTTACGGACTAGCCGCAGGACTGGACCGGGATGTCGTGTTCGACACGCTTCAGCAGGTAGCTGTTGTCAGTCCGCACCACAAGCGCAAGCTGAAGATGGGGCAGAACCGCGAATTCCCGTCCCAGTTCCCGACCCGGCTCATGTCCAAGGATATGGGGCTTCTGCTGGATGCCGGGCGCAAGGTTGGCGCGTTCATGCCCGGCATGGCGGTTGCCGATCAGGCGCTGGCCCTTTCGAACCGTCTGCATGCGAATGAGGACTACTCGGCCCTCATCGGTGCGATGGAACACAGCGTTGCCAATCTTCCCCATAAATGAGAACGATATGCGGGAGCGGCCGCCCCTGAGGGCGGTCACCTCGTCTTATTCTGCCAAGGAGTGACATCATGGCTTTCGAACTTCCCCCCCTGCCCTACGCAGAAAACGCCCTCGCCGGTGCCGGCATGTGCCAGGAAACGCTGGAACTGCACCACGACAAGCACCATCAGGCCTATGTCACGGCGCTGAACGGTTTCGTGGAAAGCAAGCCGGAACTGGCTGGCAAGACGCTTGAGGAGATCATCGCGTTCTCCTACGGCAAGCCAGAGATCGCTCCGGTCTTCAACAATGCAGGCCAACACTGGAACCACATCCTGTTCTGGAAGAACCTGTCCCCCAAGGGCGGTCAGATCCCGACCGGTCTGGAAAAGAAGATCGCTGAAGACTTCGGTTCCGTCGAAGAATTCAAGAAGCTCTTCAAGCAGGCTGCCACGACGCAGTTCGGCTCCGGCTGGGCCTGGCTGGTGCTGGACAAGTCCGGCAAGCTGGCTGTCACGAAGACGGCAAACGGCTCCAACCCGCTGGCCGAAGGTCAGGGCAAGGCGCTGCTGGGCCTCGACGTGTGGGAGCACGCCTATTACCTCGATTTCCGCAACCGTCGTCCGGACTACATCACGAACTATCTGGACAAGCTCGCCAACTACGAGTTCGCGGAAGCCGAACTGAAGTCTGCCTGATCCCTTCCGGGTTCATCAGAATAAAAAAACGCCCCGTCCGGTTTTCCCGGCGGGGCGTTTTTCATGAACGGGCCTTTTGGAAGACCGGATCAGGAATCGTTGGCGGGCTTGTCGCGCGGCATGATGTTCGTGATCGTGCTGCGGACGATCTTCACACGCACGCCCTGGGCGATCTCGACATCCACTTCGTCGCTGTCATCACGGGTCGCCTGCACGACGCCGACGATACCGCCTGCCGTTACGATCCGGTCACCGCGACGCAGGGAGCCCTGCTCGTCACGCAGCTTGCGGGCGCGCTGCTGCTGGGGGCGGATGAGCAGGAAATAGAACACCACGAAGATGAAAATCATCGGGGCGAACTGAAGCACCTGCGGATTGGACAGCAGGCCACCACCATCGGCGGCCTGGGCGGAAGAAATGAACAGACTGCTCATGGATGTAAGGGTCCAGTCTTGAGTGAAGCTGGCGGGGACCATATCGTCCGGGGGCTGCCCGTCAAGCACGGCGCCGATGTCTTTTGATCTCAACCCCTTTCGTTCCGGGACCGTTTTCCATGACCGACCATGCTTTACTTAGTGTTCTCGAACGTATTGCCGACAGTCTGGAGCGGATGAGCCCGCCCCCGCCGAGTGCGGACATCCTGCACAAGCATGACGCCTTTCTGTGGCAGGCCGCTCTGGGCGTTCTGACCCCGGTGGAGAAGGTTTCGGGAGTGCCGCTGTCGCTGCTTCAGGGCGTGAAGCGGCAGATGGATCAGGTCATGACCAATACCCGGCATTTCGCGGAAGGCTTCAGCGCCAATAATGTCATGCTCTGGGGCGCGCGCGGGATGGGCAAGTCCTCGCTGGTGAAGGCGTCCGTTGCGGCCGTGAACGGGGAGCAGCGGGCGAAGGGCGGTGACACACTCGCACTGATCGAAATCCAGCGGGACGAGTTGTCTTCGCTGCCGAAGCTGCTGGCCGTCCTGCGCACCACGAAGCGCCGCTGCATCCTGTTTTGTGATGACCTGTCGTTCGAGAGTCAGGATGCGGACTACAAGTCGCTCAAATCCGTTCTCGATGGCGGGATCGGTGGCCGGCCGGAAAATGTCCTGATTTATGCGACGTCGAACCGGCGCCACCTGATGCCGCGCGACATGATCGAGAATGAAACGGGCAGTGCGATCAATCCATCCGAAGCCATTGAGGAAAAGGTCTCGCTTTCGGACCGGTTCGGCCTGTGGATCGGGCTGTATGGTGCGACGCAGGACGATTATCTGGCGATCGTCGAAGCCTATGCGGCTTATTACAAGCTGCCGGTTCCGCGCGATGAACTCCGCCGGAAAGCCCTGCAATGGGCCATGGCGCGCGGCAGCCGCTCGGGTCGCGTGGCCTCGCAGTTCATCAGCGATCTGAGTGCCGAACTGGGTATAACACCCGAACAGGATGCCTGAATTTTACGGCTGTTTGTGCTCGCACAAGACGTTGAACGCACGAGAGTAGCAATATGATCATCCTGATGATAATCGCCGCATTTTTTCTGGCTTATGCGGCTCCAGATACATCTATCGGCAGAATCTGTCGTGATCGGCTTATGACGCGCCCCGGCAAATGGGTGAGAGAGTTTCCCCTACACTGCCGGCATTCTTGCGCTGGGAACTCTTCTGCTTGTGGGTTGTGCCACGTGGCTACTGGGCCATGATGGTTTTGCTGCAAGCCTACAGATAGCTCCGGATGTTCTTGGTTTCGCTACCAGTTTTGAAGGGATGTCCTTCGTCGAAGCGGCGTCCAGCCTTGCGTTCGCGATGCTGCTGACGGGAGCAGGGAAAAATATCCTCGTTCTGCGGCAGTTGTTCCGACGCACTGTGAGCCGGGGCAGACGTGTTGTGAGTAAGGCGCGCGCATGTCTGACGGGACGAAACGCCGATGACCCTGACCCGGCAGCTTTGCTAGCTTTCTCCAGACAATGAAGGCAGGCGGCCGAAGCCGCCTGCCTCTTCCGCAGGTCAGAATGACGCGCTGATGGTGCCGAAGAATTCGCGGACGGCACCGCGTTCCATCGACTGATAGTCGCCGACGGCAGGGTTGTCGTTCTCGCCCATCATGGAGATGTATTTGGTGTTGAACAGGTTATAGACGTTGAAGCTTGCCGTGACGTCCTTGAGAACGCTCAGCTTGCCGAAACGGTACTGTGCCCCCGCATTGGCCAGCCAGTATCCGCCGATCGAGGTGTCGTTCATGAAGCTGTAATAACGGCGGCTGTAGTAATTCGCATCGAAATGCGCGGTCATGCCCTTCCAGCTATAGGCAATGGCGGCCTTGTACATCCAAGCCGGGTAGTTGACGATGTTCTTGCCCGCCAGAGCATAATAGCCGCCAACCGTGTCGACATTTCGGTCGTACGTGCCCTTGTTGTAGCTCAGGTTGTTGCTGATGCTCAGGCCGTCGATCGGGGTGACTGTGATGTCACCGTTCGCACCCGTCATGGAGATGTGGCCGAAATCGATGACCTGCGAAACCGGATTGGTCAGGGAACCGACAGCGGCTGCCAGGATCGGATGGATCAGGCTGGCGTGATAGACGGTGGCGTTCGCCTGAAGGTACTTCGACGTGTAACGATAGCCGCCGAGATAGACCCAGGCCTTGGACGGTTCGAGGGACTTCTTCTGGGCCTGGAACGTAGCCTGATCCTGCACGGAATAGACCGAGTTCGCCACGCCATAGGCCGAGACTTCATAGGCGCGCATGTTCTCGGCCACGTCCACATAGATCTCGTGGTGGCGGTTGATGTGCCAGTCCAGATTGACGTGCGGCAGGAAGGCCTGTGAGGCCGTCAGGGAGCCGTTCGGCAGGGCGTCGGCGCCTGTCCAGTCAGCATTGTTATACTGTGCACCGCCGGATGTCGTGGCGGTCATGGACTTGAAGCCGGCATGCAGCGTCAGGCCCTGGGCAAGCTGGATGCTATCCTGCAGGTGGAACTGCATGACGTTCGTGGTCCACTGGAAATTGTAGCCTTCGAGGAACGCCGGACCATAAACGTCATAGGGGCCCACGGCCTTGAGCGGCGCGCCCTGCCCCAGAAGCGGCTGCTGGTAATTAAACAGCCCTGCCTGCTGGTTGTTGTTCTCGTACCAGACGCCGCCTTCGAAAGTGTGGCGGCCCCATTTGTAGCGCAGGCTGGTGTCGAGGCCGTAACGCTCCTGACGGTTCTGCCAGACTTCTTCAGAGAATGGCGCCCGGTTCGGCGAGGGATCGTCCGAGTCCGTATAGCTGTAATAACCGGTCTGGCTGTGACCATAGACCGTGGTGTTCCAGGTCAGGTGATCGGTCAGGGCGAGGTCAAAGTGCAGACCGCCCATATAGTTGGTTTCGGCCTGGCCACCGTCATACATGGCGATGTTGGAGCCATCGATACCCGGCACGTTCCCGTACCCGGCTGGCAGCGCGCTCGTCCCGTTGGCGATCCCGTAGGCCAGCCCGTAATTCGGATAGAGATGCGGCGTGCGCCAGCCGAGGTTCTTCAGGATCCCGATAGACGTGTCCGGATAGTTCCACTGGGCCAGGCTGGACCAGTTGAAGAAGGCCGACATGCGACTGCGTTCGTTGATCGACTGGACGAGCTTGGCGTCGACCTGCTGCATGAACTGGTCGCCGCTTCCCATCCACATGCCTTCATCGGTACGGGCATAGGAGGTGTAGAACTTCGTGCCGGTCGGGTTCAGCTTTCCAGAGTCCAGACGGACATAGGTGCGATACGAGCCATAGCTGCCGAAAGACTGGCTGACCTTACCGCCGCGCTTGTCCTCCGGGTCCGAGGAGCCGATCTGGATCGTCCCGCCCAGCGTGTTGGTTGAGGGCAGCTCGACTGAACCCGCGCCCTGCGACATGCGCATGGACTGGATGTCGTCGGGGATGATGGCGGAGGCAAGGCTCATGCCGCTGACGGACTGATAGGTCTGGTCGTTCAGGGGGACGCCATCCACCGTGACGCCCATCTGGTTCATGAAGAACCCGCGGACGTAGAGATTGGCACCGAAGCTGTCGATTCCGAATGGATCGGTAGAGGTGAAGCTCACGCCCGGCGTGCGGTCAAGCATCTTGTAAGCGCTGGTTCCCGGGACATACTGGCGCATGATGGCCTTGGAGACGGCCTGCTCGGCATCGCGCCCCGTCAGTTGACGTCCGGTAACAGCGACGCTTTCCGTTGCACGGGATTCCAGCGCCTCGGCCTTATGGCGGGCCGGCGTGTTCCGGGTCTGCGTGTTTTTGGCTCCCGCAGTCGGAGTGACGTTTGTGGCATGGCGCGATGCCGCATGGGTGCGGGCATGTGCCGTGACCGGCGCCGCATCGTCGGCTGCCGGAAGAGGCTGGTGACCCGCAGCCAGGGCTGACTGACGGACTGCAAACAGTGCGATGGAGGAAAGAAGCAGGGATCTGGTTCGCACCGTGGCCGAAACTCCGGAATCTGTGATTTATAAACTTTGGGAAGCGGTCTCCTAAACGTGCCTGCATCGCCCGAAAAGCGCCAGCATTGCCAGATGATGTTTCAATGACACGAAAAAGATGGTTTTTGTGCCGCATGTTGCGGGAAAGACGCGCTGCGTCCGTGAAGAATGATCTCTTCCTGTGGTGGGGCTTTGCCTGTTAGGCTGATGTCCAACAAGACGACGTCGCGGTTTCATCACGGATCAGGATACTCATGTCGCAGACTATTTCTGCCTCTTCTGCTGCTGCCGAAAGCACATCTCCGGACACGGATCGGGTCATCGCCCCGGATATCGGTGAATATTCTCCCGTGGAAGATGTGGTCCGCAAGACCGGGGATCTCCGGCGCGTTCTGTCCAATCCCGACTACTGGTATCCGGTCGCCTGGTCGCGTGAACTCAAGCGCGGCAAGACCATCGGCACGCGCTATGCCGGGCAGCCGATCGCGCTCGTACGCCCCATGGACGGCAGCGTATTCGCACTGGAAGACCGCTGCGCGCACCGGCAGGTTCCGCTCAGCCTTGGCAAGGTCAGTGGTGAAGCGGTCCAGTGCTGCTACCACGGATGGGCCTATGGCCGTTCGGGCCGCTGCATTGACGTGCCGTATCTGGGCAAGGGCAAGCTTCCGAACGGTGTGCGGACCTATCCGTGCCGTGAGGAAGGCGGGCTGATCTTCATCTTCCCGGGCGATCCGGCAAAAGCCGAGAGCACGCCGTTTCCGCAGCTGGGCTCGGTGGGCAACCCCGAATACAAGACCCGCCGTTTCGGTGAGACGGTCGCCTGCCATTACAGTTTCATGCATGAGAACCTGATGGATATGAACCATCAGTTCATGCACATGAAGCAGATGGGCCAGATGAAGCCGCGTTTCCTCGGCGGCAGGGACGAGCCCACGCTGGTCGAGGCGCGCTACAGCTTCGCCCGCACCGGCGGCAAGCAGCCCTGGGGCGAGACGTTCATCTTCGGGGAGCGTCGCGACGCGAGCGAGAAATACGCCCACAAGGACGTCATGACGATCCGGACGGAATATCCGTACCAGACGCTGCGCATCGCAACCGGTGACGAGCCGCCGGTCATGGATCTGTGGATCGTGTACGTGCCGCAGGACGCTGAAGAGAAAACCTGCCGAGTGTTCGGGCTGCTGTCGATCCGCCGCCCGAAAGCGAAGCTGGTTCTGGACATTGCCTGGCCGTTCCTCGTCGCGTTCACGGAGCGGATCTTCAAGGAAGACCGGGACATCGTGGAGCTGGAACAAGCAGCCTGGAACGAACTGGGCGGCGACCACAACCAGGAAGTCTTCCCGGTCATCAACATGCTGCGCAGGCTTCTGGCCCGGTGTGGCGTTCCGGCCGATAAGCCGGCGGGCGATCAGGTGTCTTCGTCCTGACATGACACCAGAACTCAAGGCAGGGAGACTCGTTCTGCGCTCCCTGCAGCCGGGTGACGCCCCGGCAATCCATCGTCTCATCAATGACTGGAGCGTCGTCCGGATGCTCAGTCGCCTGCCCTTCCCCTATCCCCGCGAACTGGCGGAACAGTGGATCGACTCCACCCGCCGTGATAGTGCACAGGGCAGCGCGCATCATTTTGCCATTACCCGCGACGGAGCGCTTCTGGGCGCGATCGCGCTCGTGCTCTCCGATGACCGGCGTTCCGGCTCGCTCGGATACTGGCTGGCCCCCACGGAATGGGGCCAGGGCCTGACCACGCAGGCGGGTCAGCGCGTTGTGGAATGGGGGCTGACGGTTCTGCGACTGGAAAAGATCACGGCCGACGCCGCACAGGACAATGTCGCGTCAGCGGCGGTTCTGGGAAAGCTCGGATTTGTGAAGACGGGAACCTCCAGCCGCCGTTTCGTCTCGCGCGGACAGGACTGCCCGATCGATCTGTTCGAACTGTCGCGCGCAACATTCCTTGCGAAAACGCAGGAGCCAGTCGAGGTCTCCGCTCCGCCCCCGGCTGAGGTCACCCCGGTCGTCGCGGAGCCGCCCAAACCCCGGACATTGCTGGTCGTGGCGGCCGCCCTGCTCGACGCGAAGGGGCGCATCCTTCTCGCCAAGCGTCCGGAAGGAAAGCGTCTTGCGGGACTTTGGGAATTCCCCGGCGGCAAGGTCGAGCGCGACGAAACGCCTGAGCAGGCGCTGATCCGGGAAATGCGCGAGGAACTGGGGCTGGATCTGACGGGGGCCTGTCTGGCGCCCTTCACCTTCGTCAGCGAGAACGCCGGGCCGTTCCATCTGCTGATGCCGCTTTACGTGGTGCGGCGCTGGCGGGGCGTTCCCACCCCGCGCGAAGGCCAGACGCTGGAATGGGTCGCGGCCGCCGATCTCGGCCGCTATGCCATGCCCGATCCTGACCTTCCCCTGATCCCGCTTCTGCAGGAGCTTCTGGGCTAGGTCAGCCGTTCAGGCGGAACACCTGCTGCGGAACGCCCGCGACATCCGTGCGGAAGGCGAACAGGGAGCCGGCCTGCGGCTCTTTCGCCATCGTCTCTGCGTCCAGTCCCTTGCGCGCGGTCGTCACGAAAACCGTTTTCAGATCATCGCCCCCGAAAGCGACTTTCGTGACATTCGTGACGGGCATGGGAATCGGCGGCAGTTCCTTACCATCGGGTTTGAAACGCGCCACGCGGCCACCACCCCAGGTTCCACACCAGATGGTCCCTTCGCTGTCGGTCACGATCCCGTCGGGATAGCCGTGCTCCAGCCGGGCGAAGACACGCTCGTTTGCGAGATCGCCATCTGCTTTGATGTCAAAAGCGTAGATCGTCTGTTCCGGGCTGTCGCAGACATACAGCACCTTGCCGCACGGAGAGACGGCGGGGCCGTTAGAGACGGTATAGCCTTCGTCGTGACGGGTGATGTTCAGCCCCTTGCCGTCGTGAACGACGCGATAGATCGAACCGGAGGGGTTCTCCTCGCCATCGTCCATGGTGCCGAACCAGACGCGTCCCTGCGGATCGACACAGCCATCATTGAGCCGGTTGCGGGGCTTCGCGGCTTCCACGATCGTATGCTCGGAGAAGCTGCCGTTGCGTGGATCAAAACGGCGCAGGCCGTCCGGCATCCCGGCCAGAAATGTCCCGTCCGCGACAGGAAGCAGGAACGCCACGCGGTCCGGGGCGGACCATGTCTGATGGCCACCGCTGACAGGTGTGAAGCGATGGATTTTCGCTTCGGGGATATCCACGAAATACAGGCTTTTTTCACCCTCAATCCAGACAGGCCCCTCCCCCAGCGTCGCGCGCAGATCGAGAATGCATTCGGGCAGGTGAAGCGGGATGCTGGTCATGGTTCCTCCTGATGAAAACGAAAGTCCGGAGCGGGTTTGTCCTCGACAACGCGAGGCGAGCCGTTACGTTCTGTGGCGAAGACTATCAGGAGCGGACAGATGCTTCAAAAAACTGCCTGTTTTCTCGTCATCGGCAACGAGATCCTCTCGGGGCGCACGCAGGACGCCAATACGCAGGTTCTGGCCCAGGCGCTCAATGCGCAGGGCATCCGGCTCATGGAAGTCCGGGTCATTCCCGACATCGAAGACCGGATCGTACGGACGGTTCGCGAATGCAGCGCGGCATTCGACCTCGTTTTCACGTCCGGCGGCATCGGACCGACGCATGACGACATCACGGCCGAATGCGTCGCCACCGCAATGGGAGCGCCGCTGCTCCGGCATGAGGAAAGCTTCCGCCTGCTGGAAGCCGCGCTGGGTGCGGACCGGTTCAACGCGGCCCGCCAGCGCATGGCCTATCTGCCGGAAGGCTCCACGCCGATCCTCAACACGGTATCCGTGGCGCCCGGCTTCAGCATCGGCAATGTCCATGTCATGGCCGGCGTACCGTCGATCTTTGCCTCGATGGTCGCGTGGCTGGTGCCGCAACTGGAAAAGGGCGCGCCGCTCGTTTCCGCCAGCTGGCATGCCGCAGGCCTGAAGGAAGGCGATTTCGCCGCCGATCTGGCGACGCTGCAGAAAACATTCCCGACGGTCGATCTCGGGTCCTATCCCTACCACCTGCCGGATGGCGCAAGCGGTGTGGCGCTGGTCGCCAAGGGCTATGACGGGGATCTGGTTGGGAAAGCGGCCTTGGCGCTGCATGATCTCATCATGGCGCATGGACGCGAGCCGCTGGCTGGGGAAGCCGCGCACAAGCAGCCAGCCTGAAAAAACAAAAGCCGCTGCGGGGAAGCAGCGGCTTTTGAAGGCTCCCTCAGTGCAGAGGGGCGCGGGTCATGGAAAGGAATTTGTCCCGGCGTTTCTGGATCAGTGCCGGTCCGGTAAGGCCCTGAAGGGAAACAAGCTCTTCGGCAATCGCATTCCCGACCGCCTTGACGGCTTCTTCCGGAGCGCGCTGGGCGCCACCGAGGGGCTCTGGAATGATACGGTCGATCACGCCGAGGGACTGAAGATCCTGTGCGGTCAGCTTGAGCGCCTCGGCTGCTGCCGGAGCCAGCTTCGGATCGCGCCACAGAATGGACGCTGCCGCTTCCGGCGAAATCACGGAGTAGATCGAGTGCTCGAGCATCAGGATGCGGTCCCCCGCACCGATGGCGATGGCACCGCCAGAACCGCCCTCGCCGATCACGGTCACAACCAGCGGCACGGGAGCCTTGAGGCAGACATCGATCGACTTCGCAATCGCCTGGGCCTGTCCGCGCGCTTCGGCGTCGATTCCGGGCCAGGCGCCAGCGGTGTCGATGAAGCTGAGGACCGGCAGGCCGAAACGTCCGGCCATTTCGATCAGGCGCTGCGCCTTGCGGTAGCCCTCGGGACGGGCCATGCCGAAATTGTGCTTCAGGCGCGTTTCGGTGTCGTGGCCACGCTCGGTTCCGACGACAATAACCGGTTCCCCACGGAAACGGGCCAGACCACCGATCATGGCGTCATCATCACCGAAGGCGCGGTCACCGGCCAGCGGCGTGTAGTCCGTGGTCAGCAGACGCACGTAGTCCAGCGCCTTGGGGCGCTGGGCATGACGGGCCACCTGCACTTTCTGCAGCGGCGTCAGCTTGGCATAGGTCGAGCGGAGCTGCTTGTCGGCCTTCTCGGACAGACGGGCAATCTCGTCATCGATATTGATGCCGCTGGTGCCGGAGTCCTTGCCCTGGCTGCCCATCTGGCGGAGTTCGTCGATCTTGGTCTCGAGTTCGGCGACCGACTTCTCGAAATCTAGGAATTGGCGCATGGCCAGCCCGATAGCACGCCTGCGCGTCCGGAAACAGTCCCTGCGATATGCGGAATGATCGGTTCAGTCCGCATCGACCGGGGCCCCGGCCTTCCGTGCCAGCGGATGATGCGCCGCCACGGCCTGTCGCAGGCGCTCGGACATGACCTGCGTATAGATTTGGGTGGTGGCGATATCGGCATGACCCAGAAGCATCTGGAGCGCCCTCAGATCAGCTCCGTGCGCCAGAAGATGGCTGGCGAACGAATGGCGCAGGACGTGAGGGCTGACGCGGTCCGGATCCAGCCCGGCTTTCAGAGCGCAGGCGAGCAGGATCTTGTCGAATCCCTGCCGCGTCAGATGTTTCTGCGGATCACGGCCGGGAAAAAGCCAGGGGCTGCCAAGATCGCGATCGAAATGCACGAGTTGATCCGCCGCGTCCCGCGCACTCTGGGACAAAGGCACCAGCCGTTCGCGACCACCTTTCCCGCGCACCAGCAGCATCGGCCCCCGGACATGCACACAGGTTGCCGGCAGGGCCAGCAGTTCGGAAATGCGCAGGCCGGTCGTGTAGAGCAGCTCCAGCGCGGCACGGGAGACGATGTCCCGGCGTTCGTTTTCATGGCCGCGCGTGCCGGTTTCCAGCAGGAGGCGGATTTCGTCTTCATCCAGCGGCCTGGGAAGAGAGGACGTTATTCGGGGGGCCTGCTGGCGCTCGGTTGGATCGTCCTCACGTACCGACTCGAGCATCAGGAAGCGATAGAACTGGCGCAGGCAGGACAGACGCCGGGCCGCTGTCCGCGCCGCCAATCCCGCACGGGAGAGTTCCGCAAGATAGGACCGGACCTCCTCTCCCCGCGCTTCGGAAAGGGAGAGCGGCGCGCAGTGCGTTGCGAAATCGGCGAGGTCCGAGGCGTAGGCCTGACGGGTTTTCAGTGCCGCGCCGCGCTCGGCGGCCAGCATCTCCAGAAAAGCCTCGACATGCCTGCTGTCCCCCTGGACGTCACTGTCGCGCGCCATGAAAAACGGATCAGTGTGCGGGAGCCGGTGCGACCGGAGCAGTAGGCATGGGCTGGGCCGGCGCTGCCCTGGGAGCCGGCATCGTCGGCAGCGGTGTGGAAGGCGTCAGCGGTGCGGCGGCAGGGGCAACCGGAGCAGCCGCGGCGGGAGCGGAAGCCGAAACCATGGCAGGTGCCGGAGCCGGCTGGGCGGCAGGCATCGGTCCGGCTGCCGGCACGGGCGGCGTGGCCGGGAGCGCAGCCTGCGGGGTGGCGGAAGCGGCGAACGCGCCTCCGGACAGATCCTTGTGAACCATGGTCTGGGCCGGCGGAGTGGCCGTCATGCCCAGACGCAGAAACGCTCCGCCGGCGCCCAGAACAAGAAGGACGGCAACAGCCCCGCCGATCATCGGCAGGCGGAAAAGGGAACGATCAAGATTTGCCATTGAAAAAGGTCTCGAAGTGAGGGCAGGACGTGTTCCTTCTCCTATGATAGGTAGCAGGGCATGTCACGCCTGCCTTTCCCCCTTTCAGCCAAGCCGGAACCCTTTTTCTCGCCCGATGGCATACCGTCACGCACGGTTGTGCTCGTTGGAATGATGGGGGCTGGCAAAACCACCATCGGACGGCGCCTTGCACAGATCTGCGGGCTGCCGTTCGTGGATGCCGATATCGAGATCGAAAGAGCGGCCGGCTGTTCGATTCCCGAAATCTTCGCCCGCCATGGCGAGGCATCGTTCCGGGACGGCGAACGCCGCGTCATCCAGCGACTCCTCGACGGCCCACCCTGCATCCTCGCCACAGGCGGTGGGGCCTGGATGGATGCCCAGACGCGCCATCTGGTCCGCCGCCATGCGGTTTCGGTCTGGCTGCGCGCACCGGTGCATGTCCTCGTCAAGCGGGTTGCCGGACGTGCGGGACGTCCGCTTCTGGCGCAGGGACGCCCGGATGAGGTGCTGGAGCGGCTGGTCGGGCTGCGTTACCCCGTCTACGCCGAGGCGGACATCATTATCGATTGTGGAGATGACACGGTGGAACAGGGCGTGCAGCGCGTACGGGAAGTCCTGGAAGAATATCGCAGGCCGGAGACAGTAAATGTCTCGCTCAGCCATCACAATTATGATGTGCTGATCGGGCCGGATCTCATTTCGCGTGCCGGCGCCCGGCTGGCCCCGCATCTGCCACAGAAGCGTGTCGTCGTCATTACGGATGCAACCGTGGCTGAACTGCATCTGCCTCGGCTTCTCGCGTCGTTCGAGGACACCGGCATCCGCGCGGATGTGATTTCGGTTCCCGGCGGCGAGGAAAGCAAATCCCTCGCCTGCTACGGCGATGTCATGAATCAGCTTCTGTCCACGGGCATCGAGCGCAAGACAACCATTGTCGCCCTGGGGGGCGGAGTCGTGGGCGACCTGGCCGGATTTGTCGCGGCTACGGCCCTGCGCGGACTTCCCTTCGTACAGATCCCGACCACACTGCTTTCACAGGTGGACAGCAGCGTCGGCGGCAAAACAGGCATCAATGCCGCAGCGGGCAAGAACCTGATCGGGGCGTTCCATCAGCCCATCGCGGTTCTCACCGACAGTTCCGCTCTGGCGACCCTGCCCCGTCGCCAGCGCGTTGCGGGATATGCCGAGATCGTCAAATCCGGGCTTATTGCAGATCCGGAGCTTTTCGCCTGGTGCGAAGCGCATGGACACGCGGTGCTGGACGGCGACCCCGCTGCCCTGGCAGAAGCCGTCCGTCGGGCCTGCGCCTTCAAGGCGGCGGTCGTGGCGGCTGATGAAAAGGAACAGGCTTCTGTCGGCGGCCGGGCGCTGCTGAATCTGGGGCATACGTTCGGACACGCCCTGGAAGCGGAACTGGGATATGACGGACGCCTGCTCCACGGCGAAGGGGTCTCGATCGGGATTCACCTCGCCATGGCCCTGTCCGTGGAACTTGGATACGCGCCAGTCGAAGACCTGCATCGACTGGACCGTCATCTGCGCAGTCTCGACATGCCGGTAAGTTTTGACTGGTTCCGGGAGTCGTTCTCTGCCGGCACACTTCTGCACCACATGACTCGGGACAAGAAAATGCAGGACGGGAAGGTTGCCTTCGTTCTGCTGCGCGGGATCGGGAAGGCCTTCACGACCCGTGATATTTCTTCAGAAACAGTGCGTAATCTGCTCATCCGCGAAGGCTGCCGTCCGTGAGGAATGTTAAAATTTCGTCACATGGCAGCTAAATGCCTGTTTTGCTTCCATTTTTGCATAGCTGATTTCTTCTGCCGCCTCTGGCTTCTGCTGGAACCATGAGCTAAGGCAACGTAGACGCGAGGCGTAGATCGTGAAGCGGGCGAAATGGACTGTGGCTTTTATGTCACTCCTCTACCCCGAGTAGAGCCTGAAGACCCTGACTGGCTTTGTCCCGGGGAACTCTGCGCTCTATATGCGCTTATGCATCGCGCTGGGTCCGTTGGTGAAAGCATTTTCCAACGGCTCGAACGTTAGTCACTAAGAGGACGAAAACATGCGTCTCCGCACGGCACTCCTTGCCATGACGTCGATGGTCGCCGCACCGTCGCTTGCCATGGCCAGCACGATCACCGGCCCCTATGTCAACATCGGCGGTGGTTACAACCTGGTTCAGCAGCAGCACGGCTCCTTCTCGCCGACGACGCAGGCTGACGGCACGAGCAGCAACGCTGCTTCGAGCTCCCGCTACCGCCACCACGACGGCTTCACCGGTTTCGGTGCATTCGGCTGGGGCTTCGGTAACGGCCTGCGCGTTGAAGTCGAGGGTCTGTACAACTACTCCCAGATCAACCACCGTCGTCCGACGCCGGTTAATGGTTCGACCCACGGCTCCGATCAGGCTTACGGCGGCCTCGTCAACGTGCTGTATGACATCGATCTCGCCAACTTCGGCCTGAACGTCCCCGTCACGCCGTTCGTCGGTGTCGGCGCTGGCTATCTGTGGCAGCACTACAACCCGACCACGACCAACTACGTGAACGGCGCTGTTGACCGCATGGGCGGCACGCAGGGCAGCTTCGCGTACCAGGGCATCGTCGGTGCAGCCTACGACATCCCGAACGTTCCGGGTCTGGCCGTCACGACGGAATACCGCTTCATCGGTCAGGACTTCGTCAACGGTCCGTATCGTTCCACGGCCTACAACGCTTCCGGCGTTCACAAGGGCAACGTGAACTTCGACCAGCGCTTCTCGCACCAGTTCATCCTGGGCCTGCGCTATGCCTTCGACACGGCTCCGCCGCCGCCGCCGCCGGCTCCGGTTGTTGTTCCGCCGGCTCCGACCCCGGCCCGCACCTATCTCGTGTTCTTCGACTGGGACAAGTCTGACCTGACGGGCCGCGCCCGTGAGATCGTTGCCCAGGCAGCCCAGGCTTCCACGCACGTCCAGACGACGCGCATCGAAGTCAACGGCTACACGGATAACTCTGCTGCTCACCCGGGTCCCCGCGGCGAGAAGTACAACCTGGGTCTGTCCAACCGTCGCGCTTCCAGCGTGAAGGCTGAGCTGATCCGTGACGGTGTCCCGGCTGCTGCCATCGACATCCACGGCTACGGCGAGTCCAAGCCGCTGGTTCCGACCGGACCGAACACCCGCGAGCCGCAGAACCGTCGTGTCGAGATCATCCTGAAGTAATTCAGACATGATCTGACGCCGAGTCTTCGACTTCGGTTTTGAGAAAGGCGTCCTTCGGGGCGCCTTTTTCTTTGTGCGAATGCGACGTTCAGGACGAAACTCTGCTTGCGATTGCCTTTCCCGGCACGCTAGAGCCAGCACATCCCGATATTCCGGAGACATGTTCCTTGCGACGCAGCCGTATTTTCTATCCGCGCAGCCGACCGGAAATCATCGATCAGTTCCTGCGCTTTGGAACCGTCGGCGCCTTCGGTTTCCTGGTGGATTGGGGAACGGTTTCCCTGCTGCGCGTTCCTGCGGGTCTGATCGCAGCCACATTGATTGCCTATTTCGTGGCGGCAACAGGGAACTGGTGCCTTAACCGCATCTGGACATTCCGGCTGTCCGCGGCGGAAAACCAGCACATGGTTCTGCAATGGCTGAGGTTCCTGCTGGCCAATTCATTCGGTTTTCTGCTCAATCGCGGCATGGTGTTCCTGCTTTACGCGACGGTTCCACTGACAGAGCACTATCCTGAGCTTGCGCTGGCGGCAGGCGCCCTGTGTGGAATGGTGGCGAACTTCAATCTTTCTCGTCGTCTTGTCTTCCGGGCGCAGACACCCGAAACACCGCTTGAACTGGTTCAGATGGCTGTGGAGATCCCTGCGGCGGGTCTGACGGCATCCGAACCTGAACCGGATCTGTCTGCCCTTCCCGACAACGGCATCAGACCGCATGGCCGCAATGACTGAGGGCTGCATTTCCAAGGCGGCCACAATAGTCTAAGGACAGGCAGATTATTTCCCTGTCTTCCCGGAACTGACGCTCCCTCATCATGACCAGCACCAACGATATCAGATCGGCCTTTCTCGAATACTTTGGTTCGCAGGGCCACCGCATCGTTCCTTCGGCATCCCTGGTGCCGCAGAATGACCCGACACTGCTGTTCACCAATGCTGGCATGGTGCCGTTCAAGAACGTCTTCACCGGCCAGGAAACACGCCCCTACTCCCGTGCCACCACGGCACAGAAGGTCGTGCGTGCAGGTGGCAAGCATAACGATCTCGACAATGTCGGGTACACGGCACGCCATCACACGTTCTTCGAAATGATGGGCAATTTCAGCTTCGGGGATTACTTCAAACCTGAAGCCATCGAATTCGCCTGGACGCTGCTGACGCGCGATTTCGGTCTTCCGAAGGACAAATTGCTCGCTACGGTCTATGCGGAAGACGAGGACGCGGCCGATCTGTGGAAGAAGATTGCCGGTCTGTCCGACGACCGGATCATCCGCATCGGAACGTCCGACAATTTCTGGCGCATGGGTGATACGGGGCCGTGTGGTCCGTGCTCCGAGATCTTCTATGATCACGGCGACAGCGTGTTCGGTGGCCCTCCGGGCAGCCCGGACGAGGACGGCGACCGCTTCGTCGAGATCTGGAACCTCGTGTTCATGCAGTTCCTCGACCAGCCGGATGGCTCGCGCGACGCCCTGCCCCGTCCGTCGATTGACACGGGCATGGGACTGGAGCGTTTTGCCGCGATCATGCAGGGCAAGCGCGACAACTACGATACCGACACAATGCGCGCACTGATCGAAGCCTCGGCTGAAATCATGCACCAGGACGCCGACGGCCCGTTCAAGGCCAGCCATCGCGTTGTGGCCGATCATCTGCGCTCCACCGCGTTCCTGATCGCCGATGGTGTGCTGCCGTCCAAGGAAGGTCGCGGTTATGTGCTACGTCGCATCATGCGCCGCGCCATGCGTCATCTGCACATCATGGGCGCGAAGGAGCCGGTATTCTATCGCCTGCTCCCGGCGCTGATCCAGCAGATGGGCGCGGCTTATCCGGAACTCGTCCAGCATCAAGCCCTGATTGCACAGACGATGAAGGGTGAGGAAGAACGCTTCACGGCCCTGCTGGAACGCGGCCTCACGCTGCTGTCTGATGAGCTGGATCGTCTGGGTGACAAGGAAGCCCTTCCCGGCGATGTGGCCTTCAAGCTCTATGACACGTTCGGTTTCCCGCTGGATCTGACGCAGGATGCGCTGCGTGAAAAGGGCCGTACGGTTGATGAGGCTGGTTTCGAAACCGCCATGGCCGAACAGCGCAAGCGTGCTCGTGCAGCCTGGGTGGGCTCGGGAGATGCCGCAGCCGAGACCGTGTGGTTCGACGCACGTGACAAGCATGGTCCGAGCGAGTTCCTCGGTTATGTGTCCGAAAAGGCCGATGCCGAAGTCCAGGGGATCTTCCGCGGCAATGACGAACTGGCCTCGGCTCCTGCTGGTGACGACACGGTCGCAATCCTGCTGAACCAGACGCCGTTCTATGGCGAAAGCGGTGGTCAGGTTGGCGATCACGGAACGCTGACAGCTCCGGGCGTGCGCGTCGAGATCACCGATACGCAGAAGCGCAACGGCGATCTGATCGTGCATTACGGCAAGGTCGTCGAAGGGACGCTGAAGCCGGGCATGGCGGTTCATGCCGAAATCGATCACGCGCGTCGCACGGCGGTGCGTGGCCATCACTCCGCAACCCACCTGCTGCATGAGGCCCTGCGTCGGCAGATCGGCACGCATGTCACGCAGAAGGGCAGCCTGAATGCGCCGGAGCGTCTGCGCTTCGATATCAGCCAGCCGCGTCCGCTGACGGATGAGGAACTGGCGGCGGTCGAGGCCGAGGTCAATGCCCGCATCCGCGAGAACGCACCGGTCGAGACGCGCCTGATGACGCAGGAAGAAGCCGTGGCGGAAGGCGCCATGGCGCTGTTCGGCGAGAAGTACGGCGATGAAGTCCGCGTGGTCTCGATGGGCAAGGGCGACGATGATCGTCCGGCCTATTCCATCGAGCTCTGCGGTGGCACGCATGTGGGACGCGTTGGTGAGATCGGGCCGTTCCGGATCGTCTCGGAAAGCGGCGTCTCGGCAGGCGTGCGCCGGATCGAGGCCGTCTGTGGTCTCGCCGCTGAAGCACTGGCGCTGGAGACCGAGAGCCGTCTGAAGCAGATTGCGGACCTGCTCAAGGTTCCGGTTGCCGATGCCGCCTCCCGCGTGGCGGCACTTCTGGAAGAGCGCAAGTCCCTGACGGCGCAGGTTTCCGATCTTCAGCGCAAGCTCGCGACCGGCGAAGGCACCAGTGCCACGGAAAGCATCAACGGCATTACGCTCTCTGCGCGTGATCTGGGCGATGTCAGCCCCAAGGAACTCAAGGGCCTTGCGGAGAGCATCTCCAAGCAGATCGCGTCCGGTGTCGTGGCGCTGATGTCCAGTGCGGATGGCCGCGGCAGCATCGTGATCGCCGTGACCAAGGACCTGACGGATCGTCTGGATGCGGTCAAGCTTGTGCGCGAGGCTTCGGCGCTGATGGGTGGCAAGGGCGGCGGTGGCCGCCCCGACATGGCGCAGGCCGGTGGTCCAAACGCAGACTCGGACGCAGTATTTGCAATGCTGCGCAAGACACTGGAAGCCGCATAAGAAACGCGTCATGGTATGTCAGGGCAGTAACAAAGCATGGGTTGACCGGAATCATGCTTTACCTGTCCTGATAAAGCCTTCTAACTGCCCGGCAGTGCAAGATTAAGGAGAACACCATGGCGTGTGGTCGTGATACTCTGGCGAAACTGCTGGGCGGTGTCCGCAAGTTCGAGACGGACGTCTATCCGGAGAATGCGGAACTGTTCGAGAGCCTGGCTTCCAGCCAGTCTCCGTCCACCCTGTTCATTACCTGCGCCGACAGCCGGATCAGCCCCAGTCTCATTACCCAGACGGAACCGGGCGAACTCTTTATCGTGCGCAATGTCGGCAACATCGTGCCAGCCTATGGCGAGATGCTGGGTGGGGTGTCGTCCGCCATTGAATACGCGGTTGGCGCGCTCAAGGTGAAGAACGTCATCATCTGCGGTCACTCCAACTGTGGCGCCATGGGCGCGCTGATGGATCTGAACTCGCCGAAGCTGGACAGCCTGCCGACGGTCAAGAGCTGGATGCGCCATGGCGAAGCCGCACGCGCGGCCCTGGGCGATCTGAAGGCCGAGGATGCCGGGCCGGAAGACATCCGTTCGCTTGCCGAATACAACGTGCTGCTCCAGCTCGTGCATCTGCGCACCCATCCCACCGTCGTCCGGGCGCTGGCACAGGGTGCGCTGAAGCTTCAGGGCTGGTTCTACGACATCCCCAAGGGCGAGATCCTCATTCTCGACGAGGGCACGCGCAAGACGCGCACGGTCGAGAACGTGCTTGAGGAAATCCACGCGACCGAAGGACAGGCAGCCTGAAGCAGGATGCGGCTTCCATGCTGGTCGGTCTTTTTCTGGCCGGCAGCATGGGGCCCGTTTCGGCCCATACGATCAAACTCTCAACCTGGAACATGGACTGGCTGACGCTGCGCCCGTCCGGAGATCCGGCCCTGCCGAAAGATGTTCCAGGGGGCGAGCACCGCGATTTCGCAAAACTCGCGGCTTATGTCCGGCATCTGGACTCGGATGTCGTGGCTTTTGAAGAAACGGACGGCCCCCTCGCCGCATCCCGTGTTTTCAGTTCCACAACCTATCAGATCATTCTGACGCCCGACCCTGTGGTCCAGCGGGTGGGCGTGGCCGTGCGTCGCGATCTGCACGTGACGGTCAATGATGAGCTCTCAGCCCTGAACGTCGCAGGGCCGGGCGCGCCGCACCAGTTACGGGGTGGGCTGGATGTGACCATCAGCGACGGTCATGCGAGCCTGCGTCTTCTGGTGGTGCATCTCAAGACCGGATGCTGGGACCAGCCGCTGAACCAGCGCCAGCACTCCTGCCCGACCCTGTACCAGCAAGTCCGCATCATGCAGGACTGGATGCTGGAGCGGCAGGATGAGGGCGAGGTCTATGCGGTTCTGGGGGACTTCAACCGGCGGCTGACACTGCACGATCCGCTGATGCAGCAGATCGAGGCCGAAACGCCCGTTACGCTCACGACGGCGGGCAAGGCCAGTCCGTGCTGGGGTGGGGAATATTTCATCGATCACATCCTGCTGGGTAATGCAGCGCGGGACTGGCTCGTACCCGACAGCCTGCGGGTCATGACCTATAAAAATGATACGGTGCCTGCCGGACTATCAGACCACTGTCCGGTTTCGGTCCGGCTTGAAATGCCCTGACGGCACGTTGCGGGGCCGGATATTCCGGTCCATGAAAGAGCCCCCTCTTTTCGCTGTCTCGTCCGGAGCGTCAGATGTCCTCTTCCCCGTCAGAATGGCCTGTGACGCCTCTGGAACCCGATGTCGTCGTGCGGGTCGGACGCTCCATGCCGGTGCTGTCTTCGGAAATCGAAGCCTGCGTGGCATCGCACTGGGAGGCCGCACTTGCAAAGCATCCCAGCCTGTATAACGGCCGCGTTTTCTGTGCGGATGTAATCGGGCCGGACGTCATCAGCGGTCACTGGTCCGAATACCGCCGGGTTCTCGCCCAGATGCGCCAGCCGGATCTTTATGACCCGCAAATGCTACGCCCGCTGGCAGTTGTGGGGCTGCTGCGGGCCGCGGACGGGATCGTAATCGGTCAGCGGTCGGAACACTCCATCTATCTTCCCGGCTACTGGCAGGGCGCTCCGGCGGGCAATGTGGAAAGCCGCGAGGGCGAGGCGGAGATCGATCTGGCGGCCCAGCTTCTGGCGGAATGTCACGAGGAACTAGGTCTGACGGAAGCCGACTGTCAGGTCGGGGGCTGCCTTCTGGCCTGCGAACATCCCCGGACGCATATCGTGGATATCGGAATGGATCTTACCACTACACTGGATTTCGAGGCGCTGAAGGAGCGTTGCCGCCGTCTTGGCAATGCGGAATATCAGGCGCTGAAACTTATTCAGCCTGATACGGAACTGCCCGGACGGCTCGTCCCCACCCTGTCTGCCATGCTGGAGCAAACCCGATGACCTACCGCATTCTCGATGCCCAGGCCCTGCGGGAGTGGCTGGCTCAGCGACATGACCTCTCAGGGCGTCTGGGCGGCGCGGCTGCCGACTGGGACATTCGCGAAGTCAGTGACGGCAATCTCAATACGGTGTTCCTGGTGAATGGTCCGGCGGGAGCATTGTGCTGCAAGCAGGCTCTCCCCCATGTGCGCGTAGCGCCGGACTGGCCGATGCCTCTGGAACGCGCCCTGTATGAGTCGCGCTACATGCAGGCCGTCGCCCCGGCCGTTACGGGGCTGATGCCCGAACTTTTCGCTTATGATCCGGACCTGTTCCTGCTCGTCATGGAATGCCTGACGGAGCATGAAGTGCTGCGCTCAGCCCTGATCGCAGATCAGGCCGCTCCGGGGTTTTCCGCCGTGATCGGATCGTATGTCGCCCGCACCGTCCAGGCGACGGGCTGGGTCAGTCAGCCCTTTGAAACCGGCGCGCATCTGTTGGAACAGTTTTCCGGCAATACCGCCCTCACCCGCATCACGGTCGATCTGATCCTGACGGACCCGTATCGAGTCTGCGACCGCAATCCGGAGCCGGAAGAAGGTCTGCGAGCGGATGTGAAGGCACTTCAGACCGATCAGGTTCTGCATCAGGCCGTCGGACGGCTTCAGGACCGGTTCCTGACGGCCCGGCAGGCCCTGCTGCACGGGGACCTGCATACGGGCTCCATCATGCTGGATGGCGCGGATGTGCGGGTCATTGACGGTGAGTTCGCAACGATGGGGCCCATCGGCTTTGACTGCGGCCTCTATCTGGGCAATCTCGCGCTGCATCTTTGCGCGGCTCCGCACAAGGCGGACGCAATCCGGACAGAGATGCTGGCCTTCTGGCAGAAGTTTTCCGAAGAACTGCGAACCGGCCTTCGGGCAGGCTGTGGAGATATGTGGGCGCTGTCCGGCCCCGCTACCCGACCAGCCCTCATCGAAACCTTCCTGAGCGAGATCCTGCGCGATACGGCCGGGTTCTGCGGTCTGGAAATGATCCGCCGGACCGTCGGGTTCGCGCAGGTGGCGGATTATGGTCTCTGCACCACGGAACAGGAGCGTCTGCTCGCACGGCAGAAGGCGCTTCAGATCGGCCGGACGCTGATTGTCGAAAGCGTATCGCTCCGATCCTTCGACAGCGTTCTTTCCCTGATGGGGCTGTAAGAAAAAACCCCGCTCCTTGCAGAGCGGGGTTTTTCCGTTTCAGACCGAGGCCATGCCGATCTGCTTGATGTCGTGGAACTCCAGATCGGGGTTCATCTCGATGGTTCGGCGCATCATGAAGGATGATGTTGCGAGGAAAACCGGATCGCCGTCCAGATCGTCAGCCATGGCGGATCGGTTCAGATCCTGAAACGCCTCGATCTTGGCGCGGTCGCCGGTGATCCAGCGGGCCAGAGAATAGGGCGTGCTCTCGAAACCGATGGCCACGCCGTACTCACCCTGAAGCCGGGACTGGAGCACGTCGAGCTGCAGCGTTCCGACCACGCCCACGATCGGCGACAGACCATCCTGCGGGCGGAAGAGCTGTACAACGCCTTCCTCGGCCAGTTCCACAAGAGCCTGACGCAGCTTCTTGGCCTTCATCGCATCATCAAGGCGGACGCGGCGCAGAATTTCAGGCGCGAAGTGGGGCACGCCGGTGAAACGCAGGTCTTCGCTCTCGCTCAGCGTATCGCCGATGCGCAATGTGCCGTGGTTCGGAATACCGACGACGTCGCCACCGAACGCTTCTTCGGCAAGCTGGCGGTCACGGGCGAAGAAAAACTGCGGCGTGTGCAGGGCGAACTGCTTGCCGGTCCGGACATGCTTGAGACGCATCCCACGGGTCAGACGGCCGGAGCAGACACGGGCGAACGCCATGCGGTCGCGGTGATTGGGGTCCATGTTGGCCTGGATTTTGAACACCAGAGCCGTGACCTGATCTTCGCTGGCCTTCACTTCCCGGGTCTCGGTCTGCTGGGCACGCGGAGCCGGGCCATAGGCGACGAGCGCGTCGAGCAGATCCGTGACGCCAATTTCCTTCATGGCAGAACCGAAGAACACCGGGGACAGATGACCGGCATCGAAGGATTCACGGTCGAACTCGGGGAGTGCCGCTTCGGCAAGCTCGACTTCCTCGCGCATCTGGATGATGCGGGGATCATCCTCGCCGATGGGCTCCTTGGTGTGCACTTCCTTCGTACGCAGGTCGTAGGTGCCGATGAACTTGGCGGCCCGTCCGATCGGCCAGGTCGCCGGGGACGTATCAAGGGCCAGCGTGCTGGCGATTTCATCGAGCAGCGCGAAGCAATCCTGCGCCTCGCGGTCCATCTTGTTGATGAAGGTAACGATGGGAATGTCGCGCAGACGGCAGATCTCGAACAGTTTGCGGGTCCGGTCCTCGATGCCTTTGGCGGCGTCGATGACCATGACTGCGCAGTCCACGGCCGTCAGGGTACGGTAGGTATCTTCGGAGAAGTCTTCATGGCCTGGCGTGTCGAGCAGGTTGAAGACGCAGTCGCCATATTCGAAGGTCATGACCGAGGTCACGACGGAAATGCCACGATCGCGCTCGATGCCCATCCAGTCGGACTTGGTACGGCGGCGCTCGCCCTTGGCGCGGACATTGCCTGCCATCTGGATGGCACCACCGGCACGCAGGATACGCTCGGTCAGGGTCGTCTTACCGGCATCCGGATGAGAGATGATGGCAAAGGTGCGCCGACGGGCGATCTCGCGGCTGATTTCCGCGCTGGGGGCTTCGGACATGGGAACTCCGATGGGAACGGGACGCCCGGAACTATGCCAGAACGCCGCAAACCGGCACTGGCCGCGCATCCGGGCGGTGGGCCTGAAAACAGGAAGCGCCGGACGGGAGACCCGCCCGGCGCTTTCCGGTCGCTTTCTGATCCGGGCCGGTGGGCCCGGGATCGGATTAGCGGGAGTAGAACTCGACGACCAGGTTCGGTTCCATCTGCACCGGGTACGGCACATCGGAGAGAACCGGGGTACGCAGGAACGTGCCCTTCATCTGGCGGTGATCGACTTCGACGTATTCCGGCGTGTCGCGCTCACCCGTCTGTACAGCGTCGAGCACGATGGCGAGCTGCTTGGAGGAGTCACGAACCTCGATGACGTCGCCTTCCTTCACGAGGTAGGACGGGATGTTCACCTTCTTGCCATTGACCGTGACGTGGCCGTGGCTGATGAACTGACGCGAAGCGAACGGCGTGATCGCGAACTTCAGACGGTACACAACGGCGTCCAGACGACGCTCGAGCAGACCGATCAGGTTCTCGGACGTATCGCCCTTGCGACGGACGGCTTCGTCATAATACTTGCGGAACTGCTTCTCGCTGATGTTGCCGTAGTAGCCCTTGAGCTTCTGCTTGGCCATCAGCTGGATGGAGAAGTCGGACGGCTTCTGCTTGCGGCGCTGACCGTGCTGGCCGGGGCCGTATTCGCGACGGTTGACCGGGGACTTGGCACGGCCCCACAGGTTGACGCCGAGGCGGCGATTGATCTTGTACTTGCTCTCAAGACGCTTTGACATGGGTTGACCCCTGTACTCATCAGAACCGCCCCATGCTGCATGGCGGTCCGTTTTGTTGTGCCGGTAGGCCCTTCCCCGGATTGGAAAGGACGGGCGCGCACCCAGATGCCGGGCCGGCGGGATGCAGAATCCCGCACTGATGGTCCGGCCGGTACGTCCACGTTTCCGGCTGTGCCGTCGCGCCTACAGGAGTCCCCGGTCGGGGTCAATCAAAACCTGCCTGCGAGCCCTGTGATTTTCTTGCAGTGGGGGTTCGGAAAATGCGCAACCACTTTATGTCCGGCTGCGCTAACGGTCCGGGACTCCCCCTGTGCTTCTGAAGAAGCGCGCTCTGGGGGAGCAACACGCTTTTTCGAGTTTCCTGTATGAAAATCTATCGCTTCAATCCCAAGGCCGGCCGTGTCGGCGAAGGCTCCCTCGAAGGACTGGTCCAGTCCCTTGACGCGCCGCTGCCCCCCAAGCCCGGGGAGAGCGTCATCAAGCGTGCCTTCAAGAGATTTGGCCTCGCCCAGATGCACATGTCCCATCTGGTGATCGATGACCGCACCATCTATCTGCGCGGCAACGCGGAAAGCGCCAAGGAACGCGACCAGATGATCCTGGCGGCCGGCAACGTCGCAGGCGTCTCCGCGGTCGAAGCCGAGATTGCCGTGCCGCCCGGCACGCCCGATCCGGAGTTCCTGGAGATCAAGACCAGCAAGACACTGGACGAGGTTGCCGACAAGCTGCCGCAGGATGTCACGGGTGATGAGCTCCTTGATGCAAATCAACCGCTTGTCACATCCAAGGATGACATTTATCCGGGTCAGACCATCCGTCTGCCAACCGAGAACTGATCTGCCCGTAACGGCTCCTCCCTCTCGGGGAGCCGTTACCGCTTTTCAGCATCCGGCAATGGCAGGGCGGTCCTGACCTCCATTCCCGGACTTACTTCTTATGGACTCCATCGAACCTCTCGACGTCGAGCGGGTGCGCCCACCCCACGGTGTCGGACCGGCCATGCTGTCCCTCATGCTGGCAACTTTCACCATCGGAACCGGCGAATTCGCCATGATGGGACTGCTGCCTGAATTCTCCCATTCCCTGAACATCACCATTTCGCAGGCAAGCTGGGCGATCTCGGCCTATGCAATGGGCGTTGTCATCGGCGCTCCGCTGATTGCGATCATCGGTGCACGCCTGCCCCGCCGCACGCTTCTGCTCTGCCTGCTGTGCCTGTTCATCGCGGGCAATATCGGCAGCATTCTCATGCCGGGCTTTGCCGGTATCGAACTCATGCGCTTCATCACGGGCCTGCCTCACGGGGCCTTCTTTGGCGTTTCGGCGCTGATTGGCGCGTCGATGGTCGAACGGGCCCGGCGTGGGCGGGCCGTCGGGCAGGTGCTGTCGGGCATCATGATCTCGACGGTGATCGGCTCACCGCTGTCGACCTATGCCGCCAACCATGTGGGCTGGCGCGTGGCTTACGGCAGCATCGCCGCACTGGGCGTGCTGTGTTTTGCAGGGATCTGGTTCTTCGCGCCACGTGACAGGCCACATCCGGGCGCAAGCGCACTGTCCGAACTCGGCGCATTCAAGCGACCACAGGTTCTGCTGACGCTGCTGACCAGTGCAGTCGGGTTTGGTGGTCTGTTCGGGATCTACACCTTCCTGACGACCGGCCTGACGCAGGTGACGCATCTGCCGGGCTGGCTTGTCGCGGTCTATCAGGTCGTGTGGGGACTTGGCATGGTGGCGGGCAATGCGCTCGGCGGCACCATGGCGGATCGCAGCATTGACCGGACGGTGATCGTCTCACTGACGGCAAGCATCGTCTTCATGCTGGGGTTCTGGCTTCTGCTGCCCTCGCCCTACGCCATGCTGCCGCTCACGTTCCTTGTCCCGGCCGGGATCATTATGCTCTCCCCAGCCCTTCAGACGCGCCTGATGGAAGTTGCCGGAGACGCGCAGACGCTGGCGGCCTCACTGAATCATTCAGCCTTCAATCTGGCCAACGCCTTTGGCGCCTGGCTGGGCGCCGTACTGGTCAGCTCCGGGTTTGGACTGGGATCGGTTGGCTGGGGTGGAGCCGTGTTCTCGGCTCTGGGTCTGCTGATCTATTTCATCACGATCTGGCAGGGACGGGCTTGCGCATCACACGCAGCAGCCTGATCCCGAAGGCCACGCAGGTCGTGGCCAGCGCCAGCGCCATGCCGATCCACAGGCCTTCCACACCGACATGCTGGTGGAAGGCCAGCCATCCCCCGAAAACCAGACCGATCAGACCGTAACTCGCTACGGCGATCAGCATGGGCGTCACGGCGTCGCCGCAACCGCGCAGGGCGCCGCTGAACACGCATTGCAGCCCATCCACGATCTGATACAGCCCGGCAGTCCGCAGCAGGATGACGACGAGCGCCGTCGTCTCGGGGTCGGGCGCACGATTCGAAAAGTACAGCGGCAGGATCTTCTCCGGCCAGATCAGCAGCAGCGAGGATGTGGCAAGGCTCCACATCAGGACGATGCCCGTCCCGGTCAGGGCCGCGCGACGGCTCTGCTCCATACGGCCGGCACCGCGCCAGTATGCCACGCGAACATTGGTCGCCTGCCCGATCGCCAGACACACCATGAACAGCAGCGAACTGACATTCAGCGCCACCTGATGCGCGGCCAGACTGTGGGTTCCGAGTTCTCCAGCACGCAGACTGGTAATCTGGAACATCAGGATTTCGGCGGCCGCTCCCATCATCATCGGTCCGCCAAGCTTCAGCAGTTCCTTCACGACAGGCCACTGCACGGCGGCGGGCTTCAGCACCGCCCGGACGCGCGGATGGGTCAGGCACAATCCGAACAGCGCAAAACTGACGACCCAGCCGGTCAGTGTCGTGGCGGTTGCAGAACCGTACAGCCCCATGGCCGGCAGCCCGGCCCAGCCATGAATGAGCGCCGCATTGGTCAGACCATTGCAGACCGCCATGGCCGGCATGATCCAGAGCAGCAGCGTCTCCGCTCCAAGTGCTGGCAGCGCTACACGCAGGACGCCGATGACTGCCAGATCGGGCAGCAGCGACAGCAG
Organism: Gluconobacter oxydans; assembly: GCF_006539685.1. Taxonomy (GTDB): domain Bacteria; phylum Pseudomonadota; class Alphaproteobacteria; order Acetobacterales; family Acetobacteraceae; genus Gluconobacter; species Gluconobacter oxydans. The sequence goes on along the minus strand of NZ_BJNM01000015.1, from coordinate 29,308 downwards.
TAGGATGTCGATGAAACGGCTGCCATGAGTGACGACCTCGGCAGGCTCGCCGATCGCACCGAAAATCGTTTTCGAAAAGGCCAGCAGCAGCGCGCAGGGGATGAAGACCGCAATGGCCAGCATCAGTGTCGCACTCATGACGCTGCGACCATCATGGGACGTCCGGCCATGTTCTTCCGCCCCGCGGCCATGCGACAGAAGCACCCCTGCCCCGCCCAGAATGGCCTGGAAGGTCACCATCGTCGTGAAGAAGAACGTGCTCGACAGGCCACCAATGGCAACCTCTGTTACACCGAGGCCACCCAGCAGGATCGTATCCGTGACACCCATGGCCATTTCGGAAAGCTGCGACAGGGCCAGCGGCAGGGCAACGCGCAGCAGGGCCAGCGCATGACTGCGCGGGGTTGTCGGATCGGTCGGCGGACTGGAAAGGGCACTGCTCATGCGCCCCCTATTACAGGGGCCAAACCTTCCGACAAGAGTAACAAAGCCTGTTGCACCTGAACCAAGGCTGGCGCATTGATCGGCGTATGGCCGATCCTGCTTCAAACGTGCTCCGCCTGCACGATACCCATCTTCGCGACAAGCGACCGTTCACGCCCCTCGATCCTGAGAATGTGCGCGTCTATTTCTGTGGACCGACCGTCTATGACCGCGCGCATTTAGGCAATCTGCGCGCAATGATGTGCGCGGATATCCTCATTCGCCTGCTGCGCACGATGTATCCGCGCGTGACCTATGTCCGCAACGTGACGGACGTGGACGACAAGATCAACGCACGCGCAAAGGAAAACGGGGAGGACATTTCCGCCCTGACGGAGCGCACGACGCAGGCCTTTCATGAAGATCTCGCGTCACTCTTCATTCTGCCGCCCGATATCGAGCCGCGCGCGACCCATCATATCGACGACATGCTGGAAATGATCGGGCGTCTGGTCGAGAACGGCCATGCTTATGTGGCCGAAGGGCATGTCCTGTTCGCGGTGCGCAATTTCCCGTCCTATGGGGAGCTTTCAGGCCGTTCGCTGGATGACATGATTGCGGGTGCGCGTGTTGAAGTCGCGCCTTACAAACGTGATCCGGGCGATTTCGTGCTGTGGAAGCCGTCCGAGCCGGATCTGCCGGGCTGGGACAGCCCATACGGGCGTGGGCGTCCGGGCTGGCATATCGAATGCTCGGCCATGTCGCACCGTTATCTGGGCGAGAGCTTCGACATCCATGGCGGCGGCGATGATCTGCTGTTCCCGCATCATGAGAACGAGCGCGCGCAGTCCATGTGCTGCTATCCGCATGGCAAGTTCGCCACGCACTGGGTCCATAACGGGATGCTGCTGTCGAACGGCGAGAAGATGTCGAAATCGCTCGGCAATTTCTTCACGATCCGCGAAGTGCTGGACCGCTCGCCGGCCGAGCCGCTGCGTCTGCTCTATCTGGGCGCGCATTACCGCTCCACGCTGGATTTCAGCTGGGAGAAGCTTGAGGAAGCGCGCCGGGTTCTGGACCGGCTGTACCGGGCGCTGGAACGCGGGAACGCACAGCCCGGCACCGCCCTGCCCGCTGCGGTCATGGATGCGCTGTGCGATGATCTGAACACACCGCTGGCCATTGCCGCGCTCCACCCGCTGGCGGATGCCGCCATGCAGGGCGATCAGGACGCAGCCTCCAGCCTGCTGGCAGCCGGAAAGCTTCTAGGCCTGTTCAATGTCACGCCTGCCGAGTGGTTCCAGTCCGGTGTGGACGCTAGTGCCATTGAAAAGCTGATCGAAGAACGTCTTGCAGCCCGCAAATCCCGCGATTTCGCCCGTGCCGATGCCATCCGTGCGCAGCTTGCAGCCGATGGCATCACCCTTGAAGACGGCCCTGGTGGCACAACATGGCGGAAGGCGTAACCATGACCGGACGTGACGGCGGGGCGAATATCGGCCCTATCGGTGATTTTGATCCGGTCGTGATCCTGGTGCGCCCGCAGCTTGCCGAAAATATCGGCACGACCGCACGCGCCATGGCGAATGGCGGTCTGTTCCATCTGCGCATCGTGGCCCCGCGTGACGGCTGGCCGCAGGAACGCGCCTGGTATGCGTCTTCGGGCGCGGACCGGATTCTGGATGCGGCCCAGGTGTTTGAGACCGTGGACGATGCGGTTGCGGACCTGCACCGTATTTTCGCGACCTGCCCGCGCCCTCGCCATGTCATCAAGCCGGTCATGACCGCGCGCGGTGCCGCGGCGGAACTGCGTGTTGCGTCCAATCGTGGCCTGCGCACCGGCATCCTGTTCGGCCCCGAGCGCGCCGGACTGGACAACGAGGACATGGCCCGCGCCGATACGCTGGTCCGCTATCCGCTCAACCCGAAATTCATGTCCCTGAACCTCGCACAGGCCGTGCTGATCATGGCCTATGAGTGGTTCCTGACCGAAGACATGACGCCGCCGCGCGAGCTCATGACCAATGAGACGCATGTGGCGACGAAGGGCGAGATGGACAATTTCATGTCCCACCTCATCCGCGATCTGGACGAGACGAATTTCCTTCGAAATGAGCAGAAACGCCCTGGCATGGTGCGGAACCTGCGTCATTTCTTCACCCGAGGCGAAGTGACGGAACAGGAGCTTCGCACCCTTCACGGCGTGGTCAGTGAACTGAGCAACGCCCGCAGGAATAGGAGCTGATCCCATGATCCACTGGCGCCACAGGAAACGGATGGAACCCCGACCTGATCCTGGAGTGCCAGTCCACTCTGAAACGCATGCAGCGGTCGTCGAGACCGCCAACAAGATCCGCGCCCATGTTCTCGAAGAGAACGGCCGGAGCGACATCATCCGGACCGGTCTGGATGCCGGGGTTTTCGGCGACCTCTACCATACCCTGATGACCATGAGCTGGTTTGCCTTCTTCTGGGCATCCATGGGTCTGTATCTGGTCATCAATGTCGCCTTTGCGCTGATGTATTACGTCATCCCGCACAGTGTGAGCGGCGTGCCGCACGGGGATTTCCTCGATGATGTTTTCTTTAGCGTGCAAACCATTTCGACTGTCGGTTACGGCACCATGGCCCCCGTCGGGCGGCTGACGAACACGATCGTCTCTTTCGAAGTTCTGGCCGGCATGATGCTCAATGCCCTGGCGACGGGGCTGTTTTTTGCCCGTTTCTCCCGGCCCCGCGCACGGGTACTGTTCAGCCATGTGGCGGTCGTCTCCTATGACGACGTGATCCCGACACTGACGATCCGCCTGGCCAACCAGCGCCGCACGCTGATCCTCTCGGCCAATATCGAAATGACCCTGACACGGCTGATGCCCGATGAGCGCGGACGTCTGGTGCGCCGGTTCGACCGGCTGACGCTGGTGCAGTCCCACATGCCGATTTTCCGGATCAGCCTGAACGCGACACATCTGATCGACGATCACAGCCCGCTTTACGGCCTCACTGCGGAGACGCTGATCGGCCAGAACGCGGAAATCATCATCACGATGGATGGTACGGACGAGATTTCCTCCCAGACCGTTTTTGCCCGTCACGCCTATGAGATCGGACAGGTGAAACACGGATACCGTTTTTCGGATATGATCGAAAATCGTCCGGATGGCCGGATGGAGGTCGATTTCCGTCGCTTCCATACGACTGAACCGGGTGATACGCCCAAGGCACCTGATCCTACCCCCCGACAGGAGACATCCCATGACGGATTTCGTGACGGACGACAGACATGATTTCGGCACCGGCCTGCTGAAGGCCTCGGTCAGACGTCATGGCGCCGAACTGGTTGCCCTGCGCAGCGGATCGGAAGACCTGCTCTGGAACGCGGGGCCGGCATGGCCGAAACATTCACCCATCCTGTTCCCGATCATCGGGAAACTCCCTGATGACAGGGCCACGCTCAATGGACAGCCGGTGCATCTCAGACAGCACGGACTGGCGCGGGACCGGGTGTTCCGATGGATCACGCGGACGGCTGAAGGCTGCACGCTGGAACTCGTGGACGATGCGGAAAGCCGCGCCCTCTTTCCTGCCGCGTTCCGCCTGCGGGTGGTCTATCTGATCGAGAACGCCACGCTGCGGGTCTCATACCACCTGCACAACCCGGACAGCGCCCAGACACTCCATGCCTCACTCGGCGCGCACCCGGCGTTCCGCTGGCCGCTGAAGGACGGTGTGGCGAAAGAGAGCTACAGGCTGGTCTTCGAATATGACGAGCCCCTGCCGGTCCGTCGGATCGGTGCCGATGGGCTGATGCTGCCGGAGAAGTTCCACACCCCGGTCAGGGACAATATTCTTCCCCTGACGGATGCGCTGTTCGCAAAGGACGCCCTCATCCTGGAGAAGCCGGAAAGCCGGTCGGTGGATATGGTTGATCCGGACGGGCATGGTATCCGGTTCGTCTGGGGCGGCTTCCGGGAACTTGGTCTGTGGACAAAGCCGGGCGCAGAATTCCTGTGCATCGAACCCTGGTATGGATATGCGACACCTGTGGGATTTGCAGATGATTTTTCATGCAAGCCCGGGCTGCTGCATCTGAAACCGGGTGAGAGCTGGACGGCATTCTGGTCCGTCAGGGCAATCTGAAAAAAGCCCGTCGCGCTTTTGAGTAGCGCGACGGGCAGCAGGCTCAGGCCTGAATGGCGTCCCGCAGGCGGGCCACCGTCCGCTCACGGCCCATCAGGCCGAGCAGGACATGCAGTTCCGGCCCTGCGTCCTCACCCGTCAGGGCGAGACGCAGCGGCATGAACAGGCTGCGGCCCTTACGGCCGGACTGTTCCTTGAGCGCGTTGGTCCAGTCCTTCCACGTCTCCTCGCCCCACGGTTCGGCCGGGAGGGTGTCGAGAGCGTGCTGAAGGAATGCACGGTCTTCCGGCTGTGACGGCGGAATGATCGTGCCGTGCACCACGTCCCACCAGTGCGGAATTTCAGCCGAAAGATCCACATTGCCACGCACGGCATGCCAGAACGTTTCGTCTGCTTCGGGCGGAAGATGGATCTTGGCGTCCTCGAACGGCAGGTTGTGCAGTGCACGCCGGTTCAGGGCGAGAAGCTGCGTCATGTCGAAACGGGCAGCCGATTTGGAGACATGCGAGATGTCATAGGCCGCAATCGCCTCGTCCATCGTCATGACCTGCGGATCATCCGAGGAGCCCACGCGGGCGAGATAGGAGACGATCGACATCGGCTCCAGCCCGTCCTGACGCAGGGATTTCAGCGCCAGCGAGTCAAACCGCTTGGACAGCTTCCCCCCATCGGAATCCAGCAGAAGCGGCAGATGCGCGAAGGTGAAATGGTCGGGCTTGGCGCCAAGGGCTTCGGCGATGTCGATCTGCACGCCGGTATTGGTCACATGGTCTTCGCCGCGGACGATATGGGTGATGCCCATGTCCAGATCGTCGATGACGGAGGCCAGGGTGTAGAGGATCGTCCCATCCCCACGCACCAGAACCGGATCGGAAATAGCCGTCAGCTTGACCGAGCACTCATCCATGACGAGATCCTGCCACTTGCGGCTGCCATCGCTGAGGCGGAAGCGCCAGTGCGGCGTCTTACCGTTGGCTTCGGCGCGGGCGCGCTGGTCGGCCGTAAGCTTGAGCATGGCACGATCATAGATCGGCGCCTTACCGGCGCGGATACGGGCTTCGCGCTTGGCGTTCAACTCATATTCCGTCTCGAAGCACGGATAGAGACGGCCGGATGCCTTCAGCTTTTCGATGACTTCGGCATAGCGATCGAGGCGCTCGGACTGGCGCACATACTCGTCCCATTTCAGCCCCAGCCATGACAGGTCCTTGCCGATGGCTTCTTCATATTCGGGCTTGCCGCGGGTGGTATCGGTATCGTCGATCCGCAGCAGGAACTTGGCGCCGTTATGGCGCGCGAAAAGGAAGTTGGCGACGGCAAGGCGCGCATTGCCAACATGCAGGTAACCGGTCGGGGACGGAGCGAAGCGCAGTTTCATGACGCCTTAATGCCGCATGATGCGCCGCGTTGCCAGAGCGGGTTTTTATGAAGCGCCGCGCAAAAGAAGGGGAGCATGCCCCTTCCCTGCACCGGGTGTTCAGTGACGGATCACTTCGTGACGGTTTTCGTCGTCCTCGTCGTCGTCATCATCCGGCGGACCGGCGATTTCCTCGTCATCGACAAGGCGACGCGGATCAATGGCGCGCCAGTCACGCTCCATCGGCGTGGCGGGCGTGGCCGCGAAGTCTTCAAGTTCCGTGGAGGACTTCCAGCCATCTTCGCCGGCATCCACGACTTCGGCGTTCTCACCAAAGGCGAACCAGTTTTCGAGCACTTCCTTGCTGCTCGCGCCCGGCGTGCGGCAGCGCTCGATGCTGTCGCGTACATAGGCACGGGCATAGGCGTTAGCGTGCATCAGGTCGATGAAGTCTTTCACGACCTCGACCGTGTCGTCCTCGTCTTCCGACGCGCCGGACAGGTCGATGATGCGGACGCTCCACGAACCCGGCTGTGTGCCGGTCTCGGGTGCGCCTTCGACAGGGTCAATCGTATCGTCGGTCATGATGTCTCCTGGCTGTCCCGGGCCTTCTGGAGCAGGAACTCGCGTCCGAGTTTGACGCGGGGCTGCCCGTCATAGGCCACGATGTCAGCCGTTGCATAGGTTTCGGACCAGCGGTCGGGAATGAAAGACCCGCTGCCGATCACGTCGATCGGGGCATGAGCGTCCCGCATCGTCGAGCATTTGGCGACGTTGAAGCCGGAGGATGCGACGATTTTCACATGGTGGAAACCGGCATGATCCAGAGCTTCGCGCATCCGCCAGATGGCTGCGGCCGACACACCCGTTCCCACCAGGTCGCGCAGTTCCTGATCGGAACGGTAGCGGCGGATGGTGCCGGGTGTATGACGCTCAAGCACACCATATGAGGTCTGGGGGTCCAGTCCTTCAAGGAAGCGACCGCCATGCGTATCGAGACGGACGCTCAGATGGCCCTTTGCAGCACGCTCGGGGAAGCGGCGGCAGACGGCAAGCGCGTCCGTGATTTCCTGCCCGAAGTAATCCACCAGAACCGTCAGCGGATCATGCGGATAGACCTCGTCATACATCTCCGCCGCGCGCAGCGTGGAGCCGGCATAGCCGATCAGGGCATGAGGCATCGTGCCCAGACCGGCATCGAGGCCGAAGAAACCGGCCGTGGCGTCATTGGCGTTGCCAATGAAGCCACGGGCCCCTTCTTTTTGCGCTGCGCGGGAGCCAACACCTGCGGCATAGGCCATCTGTTCCTGCATTTCGAAACCCGCGCAGTGCCGGGCATCCATGGCAAGAAACGGGATGGTCGGCAGGGCCATGGCCATCTGATAGGCGTTATGGGCGGCCACGCAGGTGGAGCCGATCCGCTGGAGCACCAGCGTTTCCAGCGGGGCCAGACGGATAAAGCTGCCCGTCAGGTACAGCAGCGGCTCGCCCGCGCCGACCCATTCGCCCTCGGCATACATTTCCCGGCAGTCCAGCGCGAAGCCCTGGGCCTTCGCCACGTTCTTCAGCCACTGGACAACCAGCCCGCAGGCCGCGATCACCGGGCGGCGGATGAACACCGCATAGGTGACGCGGGAATCCCCGAAATGCTCCACGATGTGCCGCGTTCGCCCGAAATAGGCATCCGTCCGCGCTTCGATGGTTTTCTCGTCCAGCGGACCGAGTGTTCCAAGCGCACGCCGGAGCGCGGCCTGAGGAGAATTCTGGGGATCGGAAGCGGTCATTCTTTCTTTCCTGCTCGTCCCGTCAATTCCTGAGCAAGAAGGAAGGCCATTTCAAGTGACTGTTCCGCATTAAGGCGCGGATCACAGAATGTTTCATAGCGGCCGCCCAGATCGGCCTCGGTCAGGCACTGCGCACCGCCGATGCATTCCGTGACGTCCTGCCCCGTCATTTCCAGATGGATGCCGCCCGGACGGCGGCCAATGGCCTCGAACACGTCGAAGAAGCCGAGAACCTCGCCCAGGATGTTGTCGAAGGAGCGGGTCTTGATCTTGCTGGCCGTGGTCGTGGTGTTGCCGTGCATGGGATCGCACAGCCAGGTCACGGTGCGGCCGGTGCGGTTCACGGCATCAAGCAGCGGCGGCAGATGATCGCGGACCTTGTCCTTGCCCATGCGCGAAATCAGCGTAATGCGGCCGGCCTCGTCCTTCGGGTTCAGGATTTCGAGCAGCTTTTCGAGGTCAGCGACTGTGGTTGTCGGGCCGACCTTGATGCCGATCGGATTCTGCACACCGCGCAGGAATTCGACATGCGCACCGTCCGGCTGGCGGGTACGGTCACCAATCCACAGGAAATGGGCCGAGCAGTCGTAGTAGTCGCCGCTCGTGCTGTCCACGCGGGTCAGGGCCTGCTCATAAGGCAGCAGCAGGGCTTCGTGGGACGTGTAGAACTCCGTCTCGTCGATCTGCGAAGCCGAACCGTCAAAACCGCAGGCGCGCAGGAACGAGAGCGTCTCGTCAATGCGATGAGCCAGATCCTGATAACGGGCGGCCAGCGGGGAGCGCTCGACGAATCCGAGGTTCCAGCGATGGACCTGATGCAGATTCGCATAACCGCCATGCGCAAAGGCGCGGAGCAGGTTCATCACGCCGGCGGACTGGAAATATCCGGTTTCCATGCGGGCGGGATCGGGGATACGGGCCTCGGGCGTGAACTCGGGACCGTTGATGATGTCACCACGGTAGCAGGGCAGCGTCACGCCATCGACCGTCTCGGTATTGGACGAGCGCGGCTTGGCGTACTGGCCGGCCATACGGCCGATCTTCACGACCGGCACCTTGGCGGCAAAGGTCAGGACCACGGCCATCTGGAGCAGAACGCGGAACGTGTCACGCACGATATCGGCGGTGAATTCGTCGAAGCTCTCGGCACAGGCACCGCCCTGCAGGACGAAGGCTTCTCCGCGCGATGCGGCGGCCAGGCGCGTCTTGAGACGGCGGGCTTCACCCGCAAAAACCAGCGGGGGGTATCGATGCAGACGAGCTTCGACAGCAGCAAGCGCCGCTTCATCCGCATAGGATGGAGCCTGGACGATGGGACGGGAACGCCAGCTTGCAGGAGACCAGGACATCGTGTTGGTGGACGTCGGGGTCTGGCTCGAGGGGTGCATCAAATGCCCTCCGGATGAGTGTGAATGCAGAAGTTGCGGGGCGCTGGTTATGGCCGAAAAAGCGCGGCGTTGATAGCGCGAAACGTCAGATTGTATCGCATGGCACCTGTCTGCTGATGGAATGTTTCGCGGATGGGCGAAACCCCATGCCACGCAAAGCGCGATACCCCACCCCACACCACCACATCGCCATCGAGCAGTTCGATGATGCGTTTCGGGTCAGTCCGGCGCAAACCACCGAACGAAAAACGGGCGGGTACGCCAAGGGAAACCGACACGACCGGGGCCTCTGGCATCCCCTCGTCCCTGTCCTGATGCAGGCCCATTTTCGCTCCGGGCCCGTAGCGGTTGATGAGGCAGGACGCAGGGTCAAAGCTCGCATACCCCGCTTCGGCTGCCGCGCGGACGGCAAGGTGACGAAGTGCGTCTGGCATGGCAGGCCAGGGCTGGCCACTCTGCGGATCGGTTCGGGAATAGCGGTAGCCGGACGGATCGGCGATCCATCCACAGGCCCCGCAGGATGTCATCGCAGCCGACATCGGGCCCATCCGGGTGCGGAAATGGCGGAAAGGCGCCTGTGCAGAGACCTCCACAATGGCCTGATGGAGCGCTGGTGCTTCGGACAGGGCAAAGCCGGGCAGCCATACGGCCCCCTCGGCCAGGACGGTTCGCGGACGGATGGACGTCAGAAGATCATCCATCAGTCACCGCCCCGAACCGGAAAAACCCGTACTGATATCGTCATGTCTTCTGATATGGGGCGGCTCTGAAACGGTTCCAGAGGAAAAGAAGTCTTGAACACGGGGGAAAGCGGGCCGATTATAGACTGATATGCCGCCTTGCCGGGGATGTCAGAGCCTGACGTCGCGTTTCCTCCGGAAGGCAGCCTTGTTGTCATGATCGGCCAAGGACCGGATCACATGTTGTCCTCTTCCCGTTTCTTCTGCCACGCCCTGCTGGCGACCGCTCTGCTGGGAGGGGCGGCACAGGCCCAGACCGCATCCTTCGGTCAGCCCTACGCGGCTGGTACGACGCTTCCGACGCAGCCAGGTCAGAGCGATGCCCAGTCCCAGACCACGACTGGCGGTGAGCATTTCCGTGCCCGCGGCCATCGCAAGCCGCCGCCGGGTTATTCCGACACGCCGTCCACCGATTTCGAGCATGGCCCCGATCCGGACCACGAAGCCGGTGTGGAGCGCGATTCCGTGACGGGTGCGAACCTGTCCAAGTTCGGTTCGTCCTATCAGGGCAGCAACAACACGCAGTCCGGACAGCTTGGTGATGCATCGGGCAATGGCTGGACAGCCCCGCGCGGAAACGGCTGGTAAGACGCAACCAAACTCCCGGCAGCAAGTTCTGGTCCTCGTATGAATGCCTTCGAGGATCAGAATCATGCCGTATATCACCGCTACTGATGGAACGAGCCTTCACGTCAAGGACATGGGGGCCGGCAAGCCCGTCGTCCTGATCCATGGATGGCCCCTCACCGGGGACATGTGGGAAAAACAGACGCTGGCCCTGGTCGAAGCGGGTTACCGCGTCATCACCTATGACCGCCGCGGGTTCGGCCAGTCCGGCCATCCGATCAACTGCTACGACTACGATACGCTGGCGGACGATCTGGCCGTCATCCTTGAACAGCTTGATCTGTGGGATGCGACGCTGGTCGGGTTCTCCATGGGCGGCGGTGAAGTCGCACGCTATCTGAGCCGCCATGGCCGCTCACGCATTTCCAAGACGGTGCTGCTGTCTTCGGTCGTCCCCTTCCTGCTCAAAACCTCCGACAATCCCAAGGGCGTGGACATTTCCGTCTTCGACGGGATCAAGCAGAAGATCCGTCAGGACCGCTTCGGCTTCCTGAAGGATTTCATTCCCGATTTCTACGGTGTCAGCCTGATGCATCATCCGGTCAGCCAGGGCGTGCTGGACTGGTCGTTTCTGCTGGCATCCATGGCGAGCCCGATGGCGACGCTGGACTGCGTGGATGCGTGGGGAACGACGGATTTCCGCCCCGACCTGCAGGCCTTTACCATCCCGACGCTGGTGATCCATGGCACGGCCGACTCAGCCGTCCCGGCGGGGATTGCGGGCGAGAAGGCTGCGGCCGCCATCCCGGGATCAACCTGGATTTCCTATGACGGCGCCCCGCATGGGCTGTTCATGACGCACGCCGAGCGCGTGAACGAGGACCTGCTGCGGTTCCTCGCTACCCCGTGACGGGCGTCAGAACGCGCCCTTGAGAAAGGCCCTGCTGACCGGCATTTCGGTGCGTACGATCAGCAGGGAGCCGATGGCCAGAATCAGATCATGCCGGATCGACGGATCCTGTGACTGACGCTCCAGCGCGTAGAGTTCATCCAGGGTGGGATCAATCGTGGCGGTCGTATGGGTCAGGGGCAGCTTGCGACGCAGCAGGTTGCGGACCAACCCATCCACCGCCGTCACCGCCGTATCCGGCAGGCTTCCATGCTCGGCGAGCTTGCGCAGCATCAGCACGTTCCGCCCGACCGTCAGAACGGACAGCGTTCCGCGCAGCATGGCTTCCGCCCGGTCACTGGACAGGGAGCCGGCAAATCGCACGGCACGCTCCATGCTCTGCGTGCCTTCGTTGATCCAGACATATTCGTCCATCACCACGCCGGGCAGCGCCAGCCGTCGCAGGCTCCGCTTGAGCTGGTAGCGCAGGACCTCACCCGCCCGTGCCGGGGTGAAGGGCAGTACGGCGCGGAAAATCACCACACCGGCACCAAGGCCCAGCAGGAGGGCGATGGTGGTGTTGAACCAGCCGAGTTCGTTAATGCGTCCCTGGTTGTCCATGCCCAGCAGGAACGGGAAGAACGTGCCATAGGACGCCGCCATGACGGCGGTGGACGGATTGCGGGACGCCAGGCCACCCAGCATCATGAAGAAGCCTGCCACAAGGCAGAAGAACGGATAATTGGCCGTCACCGGCATGACGATGAACACCGGAATGACGCTCGCCAGGGCAGCGAAAACCGCACCGTAGAAGAAGGCCGCACTCAGCAGGACGGAATTCTCAAAGGTGGCAAAACGCGCGCAGACCACGGCGATGAAGGTCAGGAACACGCCGCCCTGTGCCCAGGCCGTGACTTCCCAGACATAGGCGCCGAGCAGCAGGGCCACGGTCGTGCGCACGCCATTGCGCATCGAGGCACGCCAGTCCGGATTGCGTGTCAGGCGATGGCGTTCGGACACCGGAGCACCATCCACGCTGGCCCGGTAGGAACGCAGCGTCTCGCACAGATCCGACAGCATGACTTCCACGCCGGTGAGAATGATCCCTTCGTTCAGGGAATCCTCATCATCGCGGGGCAGGATCGTCTGCATGCGGCCCCGGCATTCGGCAAGAAGGGCTTCGGTCTGGACGAGGGCCGCAATGCCGCGACGATCCGTGAGAAGCCGCTCCGGCAGGCCATCCAGAGCAGTGGCCATGTCTTCCAGGAAAGGCCGCAGGGCTTCGGGCTGATGCGTGACAGACGTCATGCGGGTCCGCAGACCCAGCCCGCGCGACAGGACACGCGCAACCAGCCCGAGCGTGACATAGGCGTGCTCGACTTCGTTGCCCTCGCTGCGGATCTCGATGCGGCTGAATTCGATCTGGTCGCTGGAAGCCTGAAGCGATCCCAGCAGGGTGGACAGGTCGTCCGTAGCGCCCGGCTTCTGGCGCAACACAGCCGTCAGGGCAGGAATGGCCCGGGTCAGAATACCCTGAAGACGCTTGCGCAGTTCCTCGCGTGCCCTGCCCGCGACATTGGGCAGAGCAATCATACCCATCGCCGTCTCGCAGATCACGCCAAGGAAAATATAGGTGCCGCGCGCCATCGCAACGTTGAAGACGTGATCTGGCTCCTTGACCGCACCGAGCGCAATGATGGCGCAGGTATAGCCAGCCAGCACGAGGGCATAGCCGCGGAAGTTATGCGTCAGCGTCGCAAGACCGGCACACAGCCCGACCCAGAGCGCGAGTGCTGGCAGAAACAGCCAGGGATATTGCGGGAAGGCCGCCATGAGCACGATGGCCATCACCATCCCGATCACGGTGCCAACGAGACGCCAGCGGCCCTTGGAAATACTCTCGCCGCGGGAGTTCTGGGCGACGATCCAGACAGTCATGGCGGCCCATTGCGGCTCACCGAGCTCCATCCACAGCGCAATCGCCAGCGCCAGAAGCGCTGCGATCGTGGTGCGGAGGGCGAACATGACGGACGTGATGGACGGGGCAAACAGCCAGCCAAACTTCATGCCCGGTGCTGCCCTTCAGAAAATTTGTGACGACCCGACTGCGGGGCCTCCGTAAGACCGTTACGCGCCGCCATGATGGTTCAGCCTGCTTTTCGGGGGACGTGACGTGTGAGGCTCCGCATGGTCACGAACTCCTCCGCACTGGTGGGGTGCAGGCCGATCGTGCGATCGAAATCCCGCTTGGTCAGCTTTGCCGTGATCGCAATGGCGAGGCCCTGAATGATCTCGGGCGCATCGGGACCAATCATGTGCGCGCCGAGCACGATCTTGCTCTTTGCATCGACAACCAGCTTCATCAGGGTCTTGCCCTTGCGGCCCGAGAGCGTCTGGCGCATCGGCGTGAAGCTGGACGTGTAGATGTCCACGTCGTGACTCTGCACGGCCTCTTCTTCGCTCAGGCCGACCGTGGCGAGTGGCTGGGAGAAGAACACGGCCTTGGGCGTCGTGGCAAAGGACCATTCGCGGCCCGGTTCGCCAAACAGGCGCTCGGCCAGAATGTGGCCTTCAGCAATGGCCGTGGGCGTAAGGTTATAGGTGTCCGTCACGTCCCCGATGGCATAGATGCCCGCCACGTTGGTCGTCGCATCATCGGGCTTGGCCGGAATGCGGCCATCCCATGTGGCAACGCCTGCATTGCCGAGCTTCAGTGGCGCCAGATTGGGGTGACGGCCCGTCGCCATAAACACGCAGTCCGTCTCGATGACGTCCCCGCCTTCAAGATGCAGACGATAGCCGTCCGCAACCTTTTCGATCCGCTCCGGGGAGCGGCCGGGATGCGCCTTGATGCCGTTCAGCGGCAGCAGTTCGGACAGATGGGCGCGCATTTCATGATCGAAGCCGCGCAGGGGAAGCTGCTGGCGGAAGACCAGATCGACCTTCGAACCCAGTCCCGCAAAAATCCCGGCGAATTCGATACCGATATAGCCGCTGCCGATCACGGCAACGCGCTCGGGACGGTCAGCCAGATGGAAGGCATCATCCGAGACGATCGCATGTTCGGCGCCGGGAATGTTCAGGCGCGTAGGCGTGGAGCCCGTGGCGATGACGATGTTCTTCGCCCGGACACGCTGGACGGACGCATCCGGCGCCAGTTCGGACGGGCCGATTTCGACCGTATGGGCGTCCACGAAGCTGGCATCGCCCGTAAACAGCGTGACCCCGGCCTTTTCCAGCATCGAGACATAGATGCGGTTCAGGCGCTCGATCTCGCGGTCCTTGGCGCTGATCAGCGTGGACCAGTCATGTGCAACCGGTTTGACATCCCAGCCATAGGACGGGGCATCGGCGATCTCGCGGCCATACTCGGCCGCATAGACCATCAGCTTCTTGGGCACGCAGCCGAGATTGACGCAGGTTCCGCCCCAGTGACGGCGCTCCGCAATCGCGACGCGCGCTCCGTTCTGGGCGGCAATGCGCGCACAGCGCACGCCACCCGAACCGGCACCAATAACGAACAGATCAAAATCCTGCATCATCCCGGCCTTTCGTGCCTTTGAGACCTCAGCGCTCGGCAAAGGCCTTTTCAACGACATACGAACCCTGATGGCTCATATTGCCTTCCACGAAACCCATACGCTCGAGAAGGGCTTCGGTGTCGGCAAGCATTTCCGGCGAACCACAGATCATGACGCGGTCATGCTCGGGATCGAGCTTGTCGATACCCAGATCCTCAAAGATCTTGCCCGTCTCGATCAGCTTGGTGATGCGATCGGTCACGGCATAGTCTTCGCGGGTCACGGCCGGATAGTAGCGCAGCTTGTCCTTGACGAACTCGCCCAGGAACTCGTGCTCCGGCAGTTCGTGGCGGATATGGTTCTCATAGGCCAGTTCGCCCGAGATGCGGACGGTGTGGCTGAGGATCACGTTCTCATAGCGCTCGTAAGCCTCGGGATCCTTGATGAGGCTCATGAACGGCGCCAGACCCGTCCCTGTGGACAGGAAGTACAGGTTGCGACCGGGCTTGAGGTTGTCGAGCAGCAGCGTGCCAACCGGCTTGCGGCCGATCAGGACCGTATCGCCCACCTTCACATGGCGCAGACGCGAGGTCAGCGGGCCATCGGGAACCGCGATGGAGAGGAACTCCATGTGGTCTTCATAGTTGGCGGACGCGATCGAATAGGCGCGCAGGAGCGGCTTGCCTTCGACTTCGATGCCGATCATCGCGAACTGGCCGTTCTCGAAACGCAGGCCGGGATCGCGCGTCGTGGTGAAGCTGAACAGGCGGTCCGTCCAGTGATGGACCGTCAGCACCTTTGCCGGATACAGGTGGGCGTATTCCTTGCTGGGTTCAGCCAGGCGGTACTGATTCGGATGGCCTTCGAACGGCACCAGGCCGGTCAGGGGCTCGTCGATGGTCGGAGTCGGGGCGGCAAAAGTCGGGGTGGACATGTCTGGTTCTGTCTCCGGTTCGGAACGGATAACAGGTCACGGACCTGATAATGGTCGGGTCTTTTAGCCCAATCGTTGCCGCTCGGGAAACCCATGCGCGTTGAAGCGCATGCCGGAATGACGCACAAGACTCTTATGACAGACGACTCCATGCCGGACGCCACTCTTTCCGACTCTTTTTCCCCGGCCGAACGCGCCCTTCAGCGGGCCGAGGCCGAATTCGGGACCCCGCTCGACATCACGCCGCGCGAGCGCCCTGCCCTGCTGCGGCAGGTTGCGCGCAGGCTTGAAGGGCCGGAGGCGACCCTTTCCCATGATGGGCTGATCGAGGCGCTGTGCGTCGTACGCCGCAAGACCTGGGCCTCCCAGCTCATGAATGTGTGCCGCAGGGCTGGCGAGGTCTGGGTCGGCAAGCCGGATACGCAGGAAGCCGCAGCCCGCATCCATGATCCGCGTGCCGACATGCCAGCCCTGCGCCGGACGCTCGACGATGTCCTGATGGCGCGCTGGCAGGAAATGGGCGACTCCCCGCGTGCCGTGCTGGAAGACGTCCGCGCCGATCTCGCCGATACCGGCGTGATCCTGTCGAGCGGCCAGCTTGAAAAACTGTCCCAAAGCATCGCGTCTGCCTTCGGCAGCGTCGATCTCGGCTTCGAGGATGATCTGCGGATTGCCGAAGAACGCCGTGCCCGTGAGCAGGCCGATATTCAGGCCCGTGCGGAAGAACGCAGGGCGCGTGAGCTTGAGCGACTGCGTCAGTGGGAAGAAGGGCTGGTCAGCTTCGACGAGCTGCCAAATGTCCTGCACTGCTCGCGCCGTGAAGCCCTGCGCTGGATTGCCGAAAACCGGATTCCCATTGCCCGCCGCGAGACGCGGCCGGACGGGATCGAACTGTTCTTCTTCGACCCGTCAGAACTCAAGCGGCTCCGGACCTTCCTGCCGCAATGGCGCAGCGGAACCAAGGACCGGCCGGAAGTTCTGGATCTGGGCAACAAGGCCGGTAATGCCGCCATCGCCCGCGTGGCCGCGCTGGACCGGTTTGCCGGGCATTTCCGTACGGCGCGTGCCCTGAAACGCCGCATCACGCTGGTGACCGGACCGACGAACTCTGGAAAGTCCTATACGGCGCTCAATGCGCTGGCGAATGCCGAGAGCGGTCTGGCGCTCGCTCCGCTGCGGCTTCTGGCCCATGAATTCCGCGAGTCCCTGCTCTCACGCGGCGTTCCGGCATCGTTGTCTACGGGTGAAGAGCGGATTGAAATGCCGGGCGCACGCCATCTGGCGGCGACGGTCGAGATGTGCCCGTTCCACAATCCGGTGGATGTCGCGATCATCGACGAAGCGCAGATGCTGGCCGATCCGGATCGTGGTGCCGCCTGGACGGCCGCGATCATGGGTGTCCCGGCCCGACATGTGTTCATCCTTGGCGCACCGGACTGCATTCCGCTGGTTAAACGCATTGCCGAGCTCTGCGATGATCCGGTGGACGAGATCCATCTCGAACGCAAAAGCCCGCTCAAAGCTGGCGAGACATTGCATCTCGATGAGCTCAAGCCCAGCGATGCCGTCATCGCCTTCTCGCGCCGCGAAGTGCTGGATTTACGCGCCGAGCTTATGGCGCGTGGGCGTCGTGTGGCCGTGGTTTACGGAGCCCTGAGCCCGGAAGTCCGCCGTGCCGAAGCCGCCCGCTTCAATAGTGGCGAGGCCGATATCCTGATCGCAACGGACGCGATCGGCATGGGGCTGAACCTCTCCATCCGCCGGGTCGTGTTCAGTGCGCTACGCAAGTTCGACGGCCGCCAGACGCGCGATCTGGTCTCACAGGAAGTCAAGCAGATCGGCGGTCGTGCCGGACGTTACGGCAAGCATGAAAGCGGACTGGTCTGCGTGCTGGCCGGCGCTGGCAGCCCGACCTTTGTCAGGAAAATGCTGAGCGCTCCGCCCGAAGAGATCAAGGAACTCCGCCCTCTCGTACAGCCGGATTCGGACATTGTCCGGGCTGTGGCCGAAGAGATCGACAGCGACAGTCTCTATGGTGTCCTGACGCGCATCAAACACGCCGTTCTGCGGGCGGATGATCCAAATTACCGTCTGGCCGATATGGAGCAGGCGCTGGAAATCGCGGCGGCTCTCGAAGGCGTGGAAAATCTCGATCTGTCGACGCGATGGACCTACGCCATGTGCCCGATTGACGAGCGGGACAATGGTATTCAGCGGCTTATCCAGTGGGCGGCCGATCATGCGGCCGGACGCTCTGTGCCGCCGCCGGGTACGGGGCGTCTGCCGCATCCGGAACAGGCGGGGCGCGAGGAGCTGGAACGGGCCGAGAAACGGCACAAGCGGCTGGTGGCCTGGCGCTGGCTGGCCCTGCGGTTCCCGGACGCCTATCCGGCACGTCAGGACGCGGAAATCAACACGTCCATTCTCAATGACTGGATTGAACAGGTCCTGCGGACGCAGAGCCGGATGCGCGAGAGCCAGAAGCAGCAGCGCATCGGGGGTCGTCCCGGCCGCGGCGGCCATAATGACAGACCCGGCAACAGGGCGGGTTTTTCCGGCCCCAAAAAGCCGGGTGGCCGCAGTTTCCCCGCGAAAGGAAACCGACGGCCGGGGGGACCGCGCAAGCGGCCGTCCTAAAACGCAGACCGGCCTGACATCTGTCAGGCCGGGAGATCAGGCTCTTTTAGGCTGAGTGACAGGCTTTGCGTCCTGTTCTTCGCCTGTTTTGTTGCGCACGCGACGCTCGATCCATTTCTGGGCCTGAAGCTTGATGAGGGGATCAAGCTGCCGGTAGAGCGTGAGCATCGTGTTTTCGTCAGGGGTGAGAGTCGCCTGGATGGCCTTATAGGCCATTCCTGTCAGCAGCACTTCAGGTTCGACTCCCAGCACCTGCGCGAGACTGCCCAGATGCTTGCCGACATGCCCCGAGCGGCCCGTTTCCCAGAATGCCACGGCCGAGCGCGAGATCCCGACTTTGTCTGCTAGCTGCTGCTGGCTCAGTCCCGCCATCTCCCGAAGAAGCCGGATACGACGCCCGAGTTCCAGCCCCGGAGAAAGCTGCGCCGCTGGGATGGCGTCTCTGGTCAATACGGCCTCCGTCTCTCTGATCCATGCCCTGTACGCCGCCTCGGAAACCTGCGTCAGAGCCAGCGACTGGTTTTCCACCCGGAAACCCACCCGGCCGGCCCCCAGAGTCATGATCTCCCTGACCTCACCTGCACCCTGCTCTGCAGTGGCCGATGCCGTCCATTTCTGTCCCAGCCCAAGCTGGATCGTTGTTTTCATTCCCAAGCCTCCGGCCTGATAGCAATAGCGCGTCACGCCATGCGACAAAAAACCTCTGCCGGTCAGAGGACTCCCGCAATGACACGGGAGCAGATCTTTCTGCTCTCCCCATCTGAAGTATGGAGAAAGCCGGGTGACATTAGTCCCGTTTCCGTTTTCAGAGGAAGAGGCGCGATACCCCCCTGCCCTTCCAAAAAATCGTGAAGGATCAAAAGTTTTTTTGAAATCAGGCCTGGACTGGCTGTTAGGGAGACCTACTGGGCATCCTGCGGGACAAGGACCATCGTGCCAACGGAACCGCTTCCATGCAACACAAGATGACTGTCACTGTCACGCGACCATGAAGTCACGCTCGGCAGGAAAGCCCCGATCTGCTGCTCCTGCGCCATCAGGGCCGGCAGGCAGGCCTTGCGGGTCATGGCGAGCGGCAGGAAATGAAGCGCCTGTCCCGAGAGGGTAAAATGCCCCATCAGACGGTTGCAGCCATCCGTGCCGTAAACCGTGCCGTCCTGTTGCAGGGTCAGGCCAGGCGCTTCGGCGGTATTGTCGAAATGAAGACTGCCGACGCTCTGGATCCGCCATGCCCCGTAAGGTGCGCGGATGGCCGTGCCCGCCACATGCCGCAGCAGGAGCCGGGGATGATCCAGAGGCGTACCACCGTCCGGCGTGGCAAAGAGCCTGCGTCCCTCGACCGTGATTTCGGCATTCAGCATGTAATGTCCGCCCGAAGGCAGAGCCGGGTAGGTCAGTGTATAGGGGATGGGCACGCCACGATGGATCTCTTCGCGCTGCTCGGCCATGACCAGGGGGGCGCCATGCGTGGCCCCTGTATCCTCGATCCAGACGCTCAGAACAGCACCCGGCGGCAGGGCCATGCGCTCACGGTACAGCGCCTCACCGTGCAGGGTGCGCATGCTGTCCGCCTCGGCGGGGCATGAGGCGAGAACGGAGCCTGCGGCCAGAAGAGCCAACGCGAAACGACGGATCGTGATCATGCCTGAAAGTCCTCAGCCGATGCGGTTCAGCCCGCCCATGTAAGGACGCAGAACCTCTGGAATATCGATGCTGCCATCTTCGTTCTGATATGTCTCCATAACAGCGATCATCGTCCGACCGACAGCAAGACCGGACCCGTTAAGCGTGTTGACGAAGGCCGGTCCATTCTCGGCACGATAGCGCGCATTCATGCGGCGTGCCTGAAAATCGCGCGTATTCGAGCACGAAGAAATTTCGCGCCAGGCCTTCTGCCCCGGAAGCCAGGCTTCCAGATCGAACGTCTTGGCCGCACCAAAGCCTGTATCGCCTGCGCAGAGCAGCATCCGGCGAAAGGTGATGCCCAGACGCTCCAGAACCGTCTCGGCGGCCTGCGTCATGCGCTCATGCTCGGCGTCGCTGTCTTCGGGCTTCACGACGGAGACCAGCTCGCATTTCGTGAACTGGTGCTGACGCAGCATACCGCGGACGTCACGTCCGGCCGAACCGGCCTCAGACCGGAAGCACTGGGACAGCGCGGTCATGCGGATCGGCAGGGCATCGGCCGGAAGGATTTCGCCCATGACAGAGGCCGTCAGCGGGACTTCGGCGGTCGGGATCAGCCAGCGGCCGTCTTCGGTGCGGAACGAATCCTCGGCAAACTTGGGCAGCTTGTCCGTGCCATACATGGCGTCGTCATTGACCAGCAGCGGCACGCTGGTTTCGCTGTAGCCGAACTCGGTCGTGTGGGTGTCGAGCATGAACTGGCCCAGGGCGCGCTCCAGACGGGCAAGTGCGCCGCGCAGGACGACGAAGCGCGTGCCCGACAGCTTGGCGGCGGTCGGGAAATCCATCAGACCCAGCGCTTCACCGAGTTCAAAATGCTGCTTTGCCTCGAAGGCAAATTCGCGTTTCTCGCCACGGACATGGACGACGACGTTCTCGTCTTCGCCCTTTCCATCCGGCACAGACGCATCAAGGCAGTTCGGCAGGGATTTCAGCACATCGTCGATGCGGGTCTGGATCGTGTTGGCGCGCTCTTCCAGACCGGCGATCTGATCACGCAGGGCCACGGCCTTTGCTTCGATCTCGGCGGTGTCGAGCTTCTGGCGCTTGAGCAGGCCGATTTCCTTGGCCAGTGCCTTGCGTGCGCCCTGCGCTTCCTGAAGCGCAGCGAGTGCGGCGCGGCGTCCTTCATCGTCACTGACAAGCTGCTGTCCCACGGGTGACAGGCCCCGACGTGCGAGAGCAGCGTCAAAAGCGGCCGGGTCGGCGCGCAGGGCTTTCAGGTCATGCATGGTTCAGGGCTCCGGCAGGTCTGGTCATCAGTCTTCATCAGCGGCCATGGGTTTCGGTTCGACGAACCGGGCCGTGAGGATGGATACCTCGTACAGGGCGACGAGAGGAATGGCGAGGCTCAGCATCGTAATCGCATCGGGAGGGGCGATCACGGCGGCCACAGCGAAGGACGCAACGACGGCATAACGGCGGAAACGCTTGAGCTGAGCCACGCTCAGCAGGCCGACACGCACCAGCAGGGTCAGCACGACGGGCAGCTCAAAACAGACTCCGAACGCCAGGATCATTTTCGTCACCAGCGTCAGATATTCCGAGACCTTGGCCTGAAGTTCGATCTGCATGCCGCCATTGGTGCTCTGCGGTGTCTGGAACGACAGGAAGAACTGCCACGCGTAGGGAAAGACTACGTAATAGGCGAGCGCCGCGCCGATCAGGAACATGATCGGGGTGGCGATCAGGAACGGGGCAAAGGCACGTTTCTCGCTGCGATACAGACCGGGGGCGATGAATATCCAGGCCTGAATGGCGATCATGGGAAACGACAGGCAGGTCGCCCCGAAAACGGCCACGCGGATATAGGTGAAGAAGGCCTCATAGAGCGCGGTATAGATCAGGTGCGGCTGCTCCCCGTTCTTGCGCATGATGTTGCCCAGCGGGGCCGCAAGGAACCGGTAGATCTCACCCGAATAATGGTAACAGATGGCGAATGCGATCACGAAGGTCACGATGGACCAGATCAGCCGCTTGCGCAGTTCCACGAGGTGCTCGAGGAGCGGCATCGGCGTGTCATTGATGCTGTCGGTGTCGGTCATTCGCCGTCCTTTCCGCTCGCAATGGTCACGCGCCGGCCGGCATGGATGGCACGGACGGGCGGCAGGATGTCAGGCGCCCGCCAGCGGGAGCGCTCATGCAGGAGCCGTCTTGCCGTGCTGGGTGGCAGAATGGACGGAGCGTCCACGACATCGTCGTTGGGCTCGGGTTCCGGTTCGACGGGGATGTCTGCGGCCGGCTGGAACTGCGGACGGGCATTATAGGGCACCGTTTCCAGATCGGTCAGGGGCGGCGGGGGAAGCGGTGGTGCCGGCGGAATTTTCGGAAGATCAGCAGCGGACGCCTTTACAGGCGTGTCGAGTTCCAGACTGCGGCGGATGGAATTGTCGCCGTCGATGGCCTTCGTGACACGGTCGCGCAGGTTGAAGTTTTTCAGGTCCCGGAACTGGTCGCGCGCTTCGGAGAGATCGGCTTCACGGACCATCTCGTCCACATGGGATTGGAATTCAGCCGCCATGCGCCGCATCGCCTTTAGCCCGTTCGACAGGGTGCGGATGGCAACCGGCAGGTCCTTCGGGCGGATGAAGACCATCGCCACCATCACGAACAGCGCGATTTCCGAGAAACTGAAGTCAAACATGCATCCTTCCTAGCCTGTCTGCTCCGTTCCGCCTACGGCAGAAGCATCGTCTTCTGCTTCCGTGGGCGCGCGGTCCAGCAGGAAGTCTTCCCGGCGGGGCAGCCCCCGCAGATCCGGCAGACCGAAACTTTCCAGAAAACTGGCCGTGGTGCCCCACAGAACCGGACGTCCTGGAACTTCCTTACGGCCTTTGGGGGCAATCAGACTGTCTTCCAGAAGGGCGTCGAGAACCGCCTGCCCGAGCGAGACGCCCCGGATGGCCTCGATTTCTGCGCGGGTGCAGGGCTGGTGGTAGGCGATGATGGCCAGCGTTTCCATCGCGCCGCGACTCAGGCGACGGGGCTTTTCCACGACTTTGGTCAGGGCGGACGCAAATTCCGGCCGGGTGCGGAACTGCCATCCTCCTGCGACCAGCACCATTTCCACCGCATGATCGGCGTAGCGGCTCCGCACAGCCTCAAGAGCCTCTTCGACGGGCACGGGGATGGATTGTGTAGTCAGAAGCTCGGCAATGGCCGCGGGCTTTACGGGCTCAGGGCTGGCGAAAACGAGTGCCTCCACAAGAAGGCAGGCCCGGTCGAGCATTGCGGGATCCGTCATGAGGGCGTGGCCGCCCGCCATTCGATTTCCCCGAACGCCTCGGGCTGACGCAGTTCAAGCGCCCCGCCCTTGGCCAGTTCCAGCCCCGCCAGAAGCGTGCCTGCGAGAGCGGCATTGCGCCCGTAAGGTCCCTCTTCGCCGTCCAGTTCATTCGGATCCGGCAGAAGGGAAGTCAGGGTCTGCCAGCCGATCACAGTATCAGTCCCCAGCAGGCGCTTGAGGCGGGACAGCGCATCCTGCACGCTCCAGTAACGGCGGGCACGAGGCGCATAGACACGCCTGCGCCCGGTCCTGCGTCGGGCGGAAAGATAGGCCGTGATCAGCGCGGGCATGTCCACGCGCAAACCGGAGCGGTCGATTTCGGTATGATCTTCCCCCTGTCCGCGCCGGAACACGTCCAGCCCCAGACGGGGCTGTTCTGACAACCATTGAGCGGCGGCACGCATGCGTTCCAGTTCGATCAGGCGTTCCTGAAGCAGTTCGATCGCGTCTTCGGCGTCCGGGTCTTCGTTCTCTGCAGGCAGGAGCAGCTTGGATTTCAGCCAGGCGAGCCAGGCGGCCATGACCAGCCAGTCCGCCGCCAGTTCCAGCCGCAGGCTCCGCGCTTCCGCACGGGCCTTTTCCACGACGGCCAGATACTGCTCCACCAGTTGCAGGATGGAGATTTTCGCCAGATCCACCTTCTGCTTGCGGGCCAGATCGAGGAGCAGGTCCAGCGGCCCCTCGAACCCGTCAAGCGTCAGATGAAGTGTCTCGCTCAAACGCCAGCTCTCAGAACTGGGCCGGCGTACAGGCGACGGACTGCGCGTGCAGCTTCACGCAATAGGCGCGCGCAGATTTGAGATCCGCAAAGCCACCGATCCGCAAACGCACGAAGGTATGGTCGCCACGCGTGGTCTTTTCGAACAGCGGCGTATGGCCTGCGAACAGGGCCGGAGCCTGATGGCGCAGGCTGTCCCATTCCTTGCGAGCTGCGGCCTCGCTGTCAAGCGCGCCGAGCTGGACTTCATGCGTTCCGCCCGATGTTTCCGCCTTATCCGCAGCCGGAGCGGCGGCTTTCGGCGGTCCGACATTCTCAGGGTCCGGAACCGGCGCGGGAAGCGGCTTCTCGACCGGTCGCGCTGCATGATGGACGGGCACTTCTTCCTTCTTCGGCGCTTCCTTGGGCGGTGCAGCCTTCGGTGCCTCGGCAGGTGCGGCGGCCTGATCCTGCGGCTTCTCCGGAACCGTGGCAGGAAGCGCGGTGCCCGGAGACATCTGTCCCGTGTCGGCTGGCGCGGCGGCTTCAGGCGGGATGGCAGGCGTCTGGGCTGCCGGAGCATTATCCGGTGCCGCACCATCTGCCTTGGGAACATCGGCCTTTGGCGCTTCCGGCGCAGGCGTTCCCGGCGGGACGCCATACTGACGGGCCAGTGCCTTCGTGTCGGGCTGCTCCGGCCCCGGGGCGAGATGTGCCTCGCCGTTGCCGGTCATGTCGGTATCGCCGTCATCGCCGCCCATAATCTGCATCCCGCCCGGATCGGCCGGACGGTCCTTCACGGGGCCCGGCGGCGGACCAATGATGGGAATGCCACCATGATGGCTGCCCATGAGCGACCAGCCGCCGACCGCCAGCAGAAGCACGACACCGATACCAACTGCACCACCAACCAGCTTGCGCGTTGCAGGATCGTTGCCCAGCACGGACGTCAGACGTCCTGCCCCGGACGCACCGCCGGCGGCAGCCGGACGACGGCGCGGCGGGGGTTCGTCGTCATAATCGTTACTCAGGCGCTCGCGATCGAAACGCGCCTGCGGACGCGCTCCCGGAGCCGGACCCGCAGGCTGTTTCGGGGTACGGGCGTAATCGCCGGGATCGGGGCGGTTGCGGTCCTGATCGTTTTCCGGGGTCATCGCATTTCCTCTACCGGCACGACGCCGAGAATGGTGAGGGCACAGCGCAGCGTTCCTGCAATGGCCGAAACCAGCGCCAGCTTGGCGAGGCTGGTTGCGCGGTCGTTTTCGTGCAGAAAACGCAGGGTAGTGTCTTCGCGGCCCCGGTTCCACAGGGCATGGAAGTCGGACGCCAGATCAATGCAATAGGTCGCGATCCGGTGCGGCTCACGGGCCGTAGCGGCGGCTTCGACACTGCGCGGGAACGCGGCCAGACGGCGCAGGACGGCCAGTTCGACGTCCGAGGACAGGTTGGACAGATCGGCGCTGCACAGGGCTTCCGGCGTTACGGTGTCCGCGCCGAACATCGTCTCGGCCGAACGCAGGACCGAGCGGCAGCGGGCATGGGCGTACTGGACATAGAACACCGGGTTGTCGCGTGTCTGGGCCACGACAGCGTCCAGATCAAACTCCATCTGCGCATCGGCCTTGCGGGTCAGCATCGTGAAGCGCACAGCGTCACGGCCGACTTCGTCCAGCAGGTCGCGCAGGGTGACGAACGTGCCGGCACGCTTGGACATGCGGACGGGCTCGCCGTTCTTCACGACGCGCCCGATCTGGCACATCACGACTTCAAAACCGGTCTTGCCATCCGTCAGGGCAGAAATCGCAGCCCGCATACGGGAGACGTAGCCGCCATGATCGGCGCCGAGGACGTCGATCAGAACATCGGCATTTTCGGCCTTCTGGGCGTGATAACCGATGTCATTGGCGAAATAGGTGTTGGTGCCGTCAGACTTGCGGAGCGCACGGTCCTGATCGTCGCCGAACTCGGTCGAGCGGAAGAGCGTCTGCGGGCGGGCTTCCCAGTCTTCCGGCATCTTGCCCTTGGGCGGCTCGAGCACGCCTTCATAAAGCAGGCCCTTGCTGTCGAGCTTTGCGATCGCGGCATCCACGCGGCCGCTAGCCAGCGTTTCAGCTTCGCTGGCGAAGACTTCATGCGAAATGCCGAGCGCTTCCAGATCTTCGCGGATGGCCGCCATCATCTGCGTCAGGGCTTCACGACGGACCGTCTCGAACCAGACGGACGGATCAGCCGGGCCACCGTCAGCGTTGGCGAGCGCGCGACCGTGCTTGTCAGCGATGCTCTGGGCGACGGGGATCAGGTACTCACCCTGATATTGCAGGCCGTTCGGGGTCAGCGGGCTGAAATCGTCTGCGGAAATCTCCGTGCCGATGACCTGAAGATAGCGCCAGTATGTGGCCCAGGTCAGGGCGACGACCTGCGTTCCGGCATCGTTGATGTAGTATTCGCGCGTGACGGTGTTGCCGGCTGCTTCGAGCAGGTTGGCCAGCGCATCGCCGACTACCGCGCCACGGCAGTGACCGACATGCATCGGGCCGGTCGGGTTGGCGGAGACGTATTCCACGTTCACGCGCGTCCCCTGCCCCATCGTGGAACGACCGTACTGATCGCCAGCCTTGAGGATCGAGACAGCCACGCCCTGCAGGACTTCAGGCTTGAGCGTCAGGTTCACGAAGCCCGGGCCTGCCGCTTCGGCCTTGGCGACTTCCGGCAGAGCGAAGAGCTTATCGACCAGTTCGGCGGCGATTTCAGCGGGTTTACGGCGCGCAGGCTTGGCGGCGAGCATCGCAGCATTCGTCGCCATGTCACCGTGGGACGGGTCCCGCGTGGGGGTCAGATCGACGCGCTGCACCACCTCTTCCGGCAGGCCGGGGACGACCGATCGCAGAGCGTCGCACACCTGGACCCGGGTGCGGGCAAAGAGACAGTCAGTCGTAAGGGTCGTGGTGTCAGCGGCCATTTCAGCTCGATTCCTGTAACGCGTCTTCAGATCAGAGGCTCTATCAGCCCAGCACGGAGAGGTCCGTCAACCGTCGATGTTCTTCCATCGCGAAACGATCGGTCATTCCGGCAATATAATCGGCTACCAGACGCCTGCGCTGCACGTCATCGGCGGCTTTGGCACGCCCGCCCAGCGGATCGGGCAGAAGGCCGGGATCTGCGGAGAGAATGTCGAAGATTTCCCGGACCGCGATCTTGGCCTTCCGCGCCATGCGGTTGACGCGCCAGTGCCGGTACATGCGGGCATAGAGGAACTTGCGGATGGCCTTGTTGGCCTCGCGCATTTCCGGGCTGAACGCCACCACGGGATAGCCTGCATTGCGGATGTCGTCAGCCGATTGCGGGTTGAGCGCTTCAAGGTTCCGGCGCGTCTGCTCCGTCAGGTCGGTGGCGAGCTGGTTGATGACGACGCGGATGGTTTCGTGACGCACGCGCTGGGCCTGATCGGACGCCTCACGCCCGATCTGACGCTCCATGTCGCGGGAGCGGCGCAGGGCTTCGCCGACCAGTGGCAGGTCTTCGATGTCCTCGAAAGACAGCAGCCCGGCGCGCAGACCATCATCGAGATCGTGGCCGTGATAGGCGATATCGTCCGACATGGCCGCAACCTGCGCTTCGGCCGAGGCATGGCTTTGCAGGTCCAGATGGTGCTTTGCGTCGTATTCCACAAAATAGGGTGTGGGGCGTTTGACCGGGCCGTTATGTTTGGCCAGCCCTTCAAGCGCTTCCCAGGTCAGGTTCAGCCCGTCGAACGCGTGGTAGCGGGCTTCAAGCGCGGTCACGAGACGCAGGGACTGGGTGTTGTGATCGAAGCCGCCCCAGTCCTTCATGGCCAGCGCGAGTGCGTCCTCACCGGCATGGCCGAACGGCGTATGGCCGAGATCATGGGCGAGCGAGACGGTTTCCGTCAGGTCCTCGTTCAGATCCAGACTGCGAGCAATAGAGCGCGCGATCTGCGCGACTTCGAGCGAATGCGTCAGGCGCGTGCGGAAAAAATCGCCTTCATGGTTGATGAAGACCTGCGTCTTGTATTGCAGGGTGCGGAACCCGGCGGAATGGAGCACGCGGTCGCGGTCCCGCTGCCAGGGGGAGCGGACGGGGCTTTCCACTTCGGGATAGAGCCGTCCCCGGGAGCCGGAGTCCTGTACCGCGTAGATCGCTACCATCAAGACATGTCCTGTGTGTGAGCCGTCTGGCTGTGAACCCTGCCCCGAAGCCTCATTGGCCGGTAGAGCGCCGTTTCCGGCCGGGTCACAGTTTCATTCTACGCCAGCCCTGCGTGCGTGCAACCACACGGCCTTTGCCCTTAACACCGCTCTGACCATATAATCAGGACCGCAGCCGTCTTGCTGGGTCCAGCAGGGTCCAGCCGCCTTTCCAGATTTCGGGAACACACGCCCATGTCCGACACCGTGCCTTTCAGCATCTCCGCCAGCGCCGCCGCCCGTATCAACGAGATCATCGCAGCCCAACCCGAGCCGGAAGGCCTTGCGCTGCGCATTGCGGTTCTGGCGGGTGGTTGCAACGGGTTTCAGTACCAGTTCCGGCTGGAGCGGGATCAGGCTGCGGATGATGTCGTCATCGAGCGCGATGGGGCAAAAGTATTCGTTGATACGACCAGCCTCGACCTGCTGGAAAATGCCGAACTGGAATTCGTGGACAAGCTGATGGGCGCGCATTTCACGGTCACGAACCCCAATGCGGCCTCATCCTGTGGCTGCGGCACCAGCTTCTCGCTGGCCTGATCCGATGAGTCCTACGCCCTTCACTTTCGCAAGCTGGAACATCAATTCCATCCGCGCCCGCGCCCATCACGTTCAGGACTGGCTGGAGCGTCATCCGGAATGTGACCTGCTGTGCCTTCAGGAAATCAAATGCGAGGACAGCCAGTTCCCGGCCGTGTTCGCGGAAGCCGGGCTGGATGTCGCGATCTCGGGGCAGAAGGCCTATAACGGCGTGGCCCTGATCGGGCGGCGACCTTTTGCCGTCACGCATCACACCTTGCCCGCTTTCGATCACCCGTCTGCCCGCTATATCGAGGCGGAACTCGACGGCATCACGATCGGCAATCTCTATCTGCCCAATGGCAATTCCGGCGGCGAAGACGGTTACGCGACCAAGCTCGCCTTCTTCGATGCGCTGGCCGCCCGGGCGCGGGTTCTGCTGGATGCGGAAAAGCCCTTTGCGTTCATCGGGGACTTCAATGTCTGTCCGACGGACGAAGATCTGGCTCCTGGCGCCCTTTCCACGGATGACGCG